>NC_014010.1:2449263-2753527 GCF_000024465.1 Candidatus Puniceispirillum marinum IMCC1322
TTGGTCGCTAGGTGGAAATAAGCACCCTATTTGGGCTACCCTGACAGCTTGTTTGTATCAGGGGCAACAAAGGAATGTGAGTGACAGGCATGGCAGTCAAAGCAAAAAAACAAGTCGAGCCAGAAACCAATAGCCCTGATGCAAGTCAGGCATCCAGCGCCGATGCTGCCCAGCAGACGATCAAGACGCTGATAAAGATTGGTAAAGAGCGTGGCTTTGTGACGCATGACGAGCTTAACGCCGCCCTGCCAGCCGAAGATTATACATCTGAGCAAATTGATGATGTGATGTCATCGCTGAGCGAAATGGGCGTATCAGTGGTAGATAGTGCCGAAACCGACGAAAATAACGAAGAAGAACAGGCCGAAGGCGGCAAAGCCGCCGGCAATCTGTCAGATAGTGATGTGTCTGGCACCGATGATCCTGTGCGCATGTATCTGCGTGAAATGGGCAGCGTCGAATTGCTGTCACGTGAAGGCGAGATCGCCATTGCCAAACGGATCGAAGCTGGGCGTGAAATGATGATTGGCGGGATTTGTGAATCCCCACTGACCATCCGGGCTCTGATGCATTGGCGGGATCAGATTGCCGATGGCGTGGTGCCGCTGCGTGACATCATCGATCTGGAAAGCACACATACAAAGCTTAATGGCGGGCCCATCACCGACCAGAACGTCATCAATGCGATGAATGACGAGATCAGCGATGAAGATCTGGAAGATGATGAAGAAGAGCTTGAAGAAGAAGAGCTTGATGATGATGATGAAGAAGACGAGGATGATGAAAGCGGCGATAGCGATACCGATACATCAACCCGTGATAGCCATGATGATGAAGACTCAGAAGATATTAACATGTCACTGGCGGCCATGGAAGACGCCGTGCGTGATGATGTAATGGCCATGTTCGATGAAATCGCAACGGTCTTTAAAGCCTTTACAAAAAGCCAAGATCGCCGTCTTGTCCGCATGTCAAAAGGTGAAGCGCTGGTGCCCAAAAGCGAAGTCGCCCATCTGGAACTGAAAATCAAACTTTGCGAATTGATGGAAGGCGTTATTTTCAATACAGGCCGTATCGAAGCGCTATCTGAACAGCTATTTACCCTGAACCGTCATGTGACCGGTATCGAAGGGCGGTTGATGCGGCTTGCCATTGATAGTGGTATCCCGCGTGCACAGGTGCTTGAGGCCTGGTCTTGGCGTGAGGTGATCGAGGGCTGGCCCGGATCGGACTTTTCGACCAAAGCCTGGCAGAAGCTGGACAAGAATCACAGCGAAGAAATTACTGAATTGCAGGATAAAATCCGTCTTGTAGTCGATGATGTATCGCTGGCGATCCCTGAATTCCGCGAAGTGATCCAGACTATCCAGCGCGGCCAACGCGAAGCGGCGCGTGCGAAAAAGGAAATGGTCGAAGCCAATCTGCGTCTGGTGATTTCAATTGCCAAAAAATACACCAATCGCGGTCTGCAATTCCTTGATTTGATTCAAGAGGGTAATATCGGCCTGATGAAGGCGGTGGATAAGTTCGAATATCGCCGCGGTTATAAATTCTCGACCTATGCCACATGGTGGATCCGCCAGGCGATCACCCGTTCGATTGCCGATCAGGCGCGCACAATCCGGATTCCAGTGCATATGATCGAAACGATCAACAAGCTGGTGCGGACATCACGCCAAATGCTGCATGAAATTGGCCGTGAACCAACACCCGAAGAGCTGGCAGAAAAATTGTCCATGCCGATTGATAAGGTGCGTAAGGTGTTGAAGATCGCCAAGGAGCCAATCAGTCTGGAAACACCTATTGGTGATGAGGAAGATAGCCATCTTGGTGACTTCATCGAAGATAAAAACGCGGTTCAGCCGCTGGATGCGGCGATCCATGCGAATCTGCGCGAAACCACAACACGGGTGCTGGCTAGCCTGACCGCGCGTGAAGAACGGGTGTTGCGTATGCGTTTTGGCATCGGCATGAATACGGATCATACGCTGGAAGAAGTGGGGCAACAATTTAGCGTGACGCGGGAACGTATCCGCCAAATTGAAGCCAAAGCCCTACGCAAACTCAAGCATCCGTCGCGCTCGCGCAAGCTTCGTAGTTTTCTGGAGAATTAGGAGCTTCTGCACACCTGATGCGCAGATAGAGATTTCAAATTCCGCCCCCATTTGGCGGAACAGCACCCCCAAAGGTGCGGTGGCATGGGCGTTCATACATGCCATGATTAGCAAGGGTAAGTGGGCCTGTAGTTCAATTGGTTAGAACCCACGGCTCATAACCGTGTTGTTGCAGGTTCGAGTCCTGCCGGGCCCACCACCCTTGCATCTAGTGGAATCACTAGCATCATCTGTTCGCCTTATCTTTCAGATTTGTTTTCGCCAAAATATTAATCAGGTCGATACTCACCCTAAGGTTTCATAAATAGCTGATAGGGGGAACGATATGTTCACTTATATTGTTCTGTTTGAGGATGACGAGGCCTTTGCGGCCGAGCGCCAGCATAATATGAAAGCGCATCTTTCCTTTCTGGCTGCCCATGCCGACCAGATCAGCGCGGCTGGCCCTTTGATGGATTCTGTGGTTGATAGCGGCGCTGGCGGTTTGTGGCTGGTGCAGGCGCCATCGTCGGAAGCGGTTGAGGCGCTGATCCATGCGGATCCATTTTGGCCAACCGGTCTTCGCAAAAGTCACCGCATTCTACAGTGGCGGCAGGTGTTTCGCGATGGCAAAAAACTAATATAGCTATCTATGCAATAATGGCTGACAGCAGATGACCATCAAATCATTAGATATAAACTATTGTCGTCCCTTCCTCGATTATATAACGAAATATTATAGATGCGTCTTTCTGGTTAAGGAAACCGGACAGTTTGGGCATGCCGATTATGATTTCATTAAAGATGATATGGAAAAAAACAGATGGGGAACTTCCGCACAACATATATTTATATGCCTTAAGGATAGCGCGCTGGTTATGACATTTCATAAATATGAAGATGATGACCGTATCATTATAAACGTTGCCAATGATGAATGTCTGGCTATGTTTCAATTGGAAAATGCGGATTGGTATATACCACGCTAACATGAAGTCATGCAGGATATCATGTTTCCTCTAGCCCCCAGGGTCACGCGAGAAACGCCAACATCCAGCGCAAAAGCATAATATGCGGCTACCCAAGCTAGTTTGTTGTATGTCGGGTAACTGGGCATAACTGGGCGTAACATGGCTTAACTGGGCGCGCTGGGCGTGTGTCCCCTCAACCGTGACAACATATAGCAAGAAACGGGTCGTGCGCGGGGCTTTGGCTGTATAATCTGGATTATGGCAAATCATGATCATGGGCAGATAGGTTAAGGAGGCCAGCATGACAAACCAGTCGCAGATTGACTATGAACGTGTCGAACGCGCGATCGGTTACATCGCCCGTCATTTCAAGGACCAGCCGTCTCTGGAAGATGTGGCGGCGGAAATTCATGTCAGCCCGTTTCATTTTCAGCGTCTATTTTCAAAATGGGCAGGCATCAGCCCGAAAAAATTTATCCAGTTTCTGAGCCTTGATTACGCCAAGGCCAGCTTGCGCGCGCCAGGCACAAGTGTGCTGGACGCGGCCTATGATGCGGGGTTTTCGGGGGCTGGCCGCCTGCATGATTTATTCATGTCAATCGAAGGCATGACCCCGGGCGCGTTCAAACAGCAAGGCGCGGGGCTGACAATCAATTATGATTTTGCCGATAGTCCGTTTGGCACGGTGCTGATCGCCTCGACCCGCAACGGCATTTGCCATTTGGCATTCGAAGCGGATCGTGATGCCGGCTTTGACACGCTTTATCGGACATTCCCGCAGGCACGGTTTCATCAATGTCGGGATCAGATGCAAACGCACGCTTTATCGGTCTTTGGCCGGAATCAGGCATCGCCAGACGGCAAAATAAAACTGCATCTGCAAGGCACACCGTTCCAGATCAAGGTCTGGGAAGCCTTGCTGAAAATCCCGATGGGCGAGCTGGCCAGCTATGGCGGTATTGCCCGCATGATTGGCCAGCCTGCGGCGTCGCGTGCTGTCGGCACGGCGATTGGGCATAATCCGGTGGCGTTTCTGATTCCGTGCCATCGGGTGATCCGGCAGAATGGCGCGCTTGGCGGCTATATGTGGGGGGCAGAGCGCAAACAGGCGATGATCGCATGGGAAGGCGCACAGATGACGGGGTGAGGGTGCGCGCGCCTATCCACAGAGCGTTTATCTCCCCGCTATCACCGAATGAATGACTTTCAGGCCAAAGCCGATGAATAACGTACCGAAAATGGCCGAAATTACCGATTTGAAGCTGATATAGGTCTGGCGTATCGAGCCCGTAGAAAATACCAGCGCCAGCACCATATGCCACGATAGCGAGATCGCAAAACAGCCAATGATCATGGCAATAATGACGATCGATGGGGTGTGTGGCTTGATCGCCAATGATGACAGTGCAATCCAGAATAAAGCTGCTTTCGGGTTGCTCATCTGAATGAACAGGCCGGTCAGGATTGCGCGCGAAAAAGATGTTTCTGCACTGGATGGCTTGTTGAATTCATCTGAAAATTTTGTGCCGCTTAGCGCCGCCCGCAATGATTTTACCCCGAGCCAGCATAGATAGGAACCGCCAACCAAACCAACCATCAAGGTGGTTTCCTCATAGGCGTTAAGCAAGGTTGTGATGCCTGTTGATGTCAGCATCACCCAGATAGCGGTGCCAAAGCTAACGCCAAGGGCTGTGGCCGCGCCTGCGCGGCGGTTCTTTACCGCATGTGCCGTGATGACAACAAAATTGGGCCCCGGGCTGACAAAGCCCAGAAAGCTGGCAATATATATGGTCATCAGACCTGGCCAGTAGCCTGCGATGGTTTCAATCATGGATCCGCACTCTCATGGCTTTGCGATTTAAAGGGTCGCGCTCAGTCTAGGCAAGATTAAGACATTACGCCAATTAGAAGTGGTAGCGCTATGGTCTTGACGATATTGCTTAATCGAAGACATGCTATGATGCTGACTTACAATATAAATTTATGTCTTGGCATGGTTATGTCTTGGCATGGAGCTAAACTCAGGAACTGATAGTGAATGAACAGCTTTTACATATCACGTCGATGGCGTTTTTTGCGCTGGTCACATCAATAACGCCGGGGCCAGTCAATATTGTTCTTGCCATGTCGGGGGCGCAATTTGGCATTCGCAAAAGCCAGCTCTATATATTGGGGGCAACCATCGCCTTTACCGGTCTGTTGTTATGTCTGGGGATGGGTCTTGGGGCTGTGATTTCCGCCTATCCGGTTATCACCAACAGTATCAAGATCGTTGGTACAGCCTATCTGTTTTATCTGGCCTATAGAATTATCAGCAGTGGCAATAATTACGCACATGACCATCATGACAGCCCGCCACTAGGATTTATTGATGGCGCTTTAACGCAACTGGCTAATCCCAAAGCATGGAGCGTGTCGCTGTCAGCAAATTCCATTTATGTAGTAGCGCATGAGCCTGTCATTGTGACGCTGATGACATTTGCCATTTTGTTTTTTGTGATTTGCTATGGATCATTATGGCTATGGGCGGCTTTTGGCTCAAGGGTCGCTTTGTTGCCACCAGCTTATGTGGGGGCGCTACATTGGATTTTGGGGATTTGCCTTATTCTGTCGATTGGCCTGATGTGGCTGTAGGCGGGGTTACTCCATCGCCGCCAGCTGGGTTTCATAGGCGAATAGCGCCGCCTTCGCCCGCCGCTGATGACGTGCTGGACGAGGCACTTGGCAGGAATGCGTGGGTTATGTGGCTTAGCCGACCTGACAGAGTTTGCCTGATGGGGCTGTTTCGGCATCTTAACGATAAATTTACCTCTCCTGCGCTAAGATATTAAGCATATACCCTTTGCGGTGTTGCGGGCATTGTACCTTCCGGCGACCGAGATGTTTATTATCAACCAGTGGAAGCGTTGACGCGATATGACATTTGACCATTCAGAAAGCCCGGGCGGAGCGACGGCGAATATTCTTGTCTCGGAAATGCCTGCCAATCCGCCTGCGGCGGGTAACGGCAAGCCATGCGGCCGGATCCAGCGCGATGTCACATCCCCGCTGATGTCCATCTGGACCCTTATCCTTGCCGCCTGTGGCGGCGGTGGCGGTGGCGGTGGCGGTGGCGGCAATCCGCAGACCACAGGTAGTGCCGCGTCAACTGCGACAAAGGAAAAGCAGCAAGAGGAAAGGCAAAAGTCTGATTCTGAACCCGGGCCCCTAATCGCCGGCCGGGTTGTCAACGGGCCGGTCAGGGATGCGCGGGTCTATCTCGATATCAATGATGATGGCCAGCTGGATGATGGCGATCTATATGTCGCGACTACGGACAATGGTGGACGTTTCGCAGAACGGAACATGGCCTTCAAGGGGCATGAAAACAAGGCCCTTCTGGTTGATCTGAAGACCGATGCCAAGACTCAAGCGCACCCCTTTCTTGCCAGCAGGTCGCCCGACCTTCCCTATATCCTGCCTGACATATTGCGCGCGCCTCCGGGATCGGATGTTGTGACGCCATTGACCGAACTGCTTGTTCAGCTTCATGGCCCGCGTCCCACCCCGGACCAGATCAAGGCCTTTTCTGTGCGGTTTGGCCTTAATGACCGGCTGATTACCGAGACCGACCCGTTCGCGCCGTCCCTGATGGCGGGAGAACCCGCGCTGGCGGCAGGCCTACAGGCCGCTGCAAGGCGGGTTACCGAGATGATCCATACGAACAACCGGGACAATGCGGATGACCGCCCTGATAGCCGCGCCGGTGACCGCAAGACCCCCGACCAGATGCTGCGGGAGGCCGAACAGGTCGCGCGCGATCCTCCCAGGCCGACGATCACCGTGACCGTTGAACAGAGCACCAGCCAAATCCATGAGAATTTCCCAACAACGAAGTCGGTCTTTACCGCTCCGCAGGGGTACGAGTTGGTGGAAGGGTTTGAGGACAATCATCTGTTCCAGCTCGGCAACGATGGCCGCCTGTTCTTTACCACCATGCCGGATTTTGAGGCCCCGGGCGACCTAGACCGGGACAATATCTACCGGATACGCCTCAGCAGGCGCGAGGAAGATGAGGATCTCAGCTTCATCAACCTGTCGGTTACCGTTGGCGATCTGATCCACGAACTCTACACGCCGCACCCCATTGGCGAGGCGCACAATGATGTGGAGTTTGTTGCAGAGAACGCGAAGCCGACCTTGAGCTTCACCCGTGATGATGTGTTCGGACAAGGCCGGCCTGTGCCGGGGGCGTTGACGCAATATCTTCTGTCCGGTGTCGCCTGGCGTATGCCGGAACAGGGGCCGCTTGTTCTGACCTGGTCGCTTGTCACGGACAGCAACAAGCGGCAGACGGACGCCAATGATGTTGCTAGGTCGCCGGACGCCAACGGTAATTGGGGCTATCTTTCGGGGTACTTCATCAGGACGCAGGAACAGATTGATCAGGCGCGCCGTTACATCAAGGCCGTGCTTGCAGAGTTCGAGCGCGCCGCGAATGTTCGCTTCGTCGAGGTCGAGCATAGCCAGAACAACAGGGGCGATGTGCCCATCATCTATCTGTTTCTGCCAACGGATTACGTTCATATCCCGGGAACGCCCGGCGCATGGGCCGGCTATCCCGGCGCGTCAGCGCGTTTTGTGCAACATTTCGACCCCTCGAAACCCTACACGCATTACCGCGGTGAGCCTGTTCATGAAATCGGCCATATGATGGGGTTGCGGCATCCCTTTGACTCCAATGGCCAAAGACAGACAAGCTGGCCAGCCAGACCGGAATTGGAATCGGATTTCAGCACCATCATGAGCTATAGCCCGAAGACCAACTGGGTTGGCCTGACCCCGGCGGATATCGCGGTTCTGCAATTCCTCTATGGGGCACCGCAAGGAGAGCGGCCGGGCTCACAGCGTCCGGGCATTGAATCTTTCCTTGGTCACAGGGCGAATGGTGAACGTCCGGCGGTGGAGCAGGTCTTTCAACAGGATGAGCCTCTGCCCGCACCGCCGCAATTTCGTGCTGGCGCTGAGGTGATGATCGATCCCGATCAGAATTACAGCTTCAGGGCCGATGTCGAACCCGAAAACCTCGAAGTCCATTATTTTATCGTGCGGACACGCAACACAGCTCAAAAATTCAAGGTTTATGGCTTTGCAGAAGATGTTCTGCCCTTGCCTTTCCTTGTCGACAGGCAGACGGGGGATGCTAAGTTCTACTGGTCGAGTCTTCTGGCGGACAGATTGCTCCATAAACAGCAGCTTGTCGCCGTGGCCATGGATCCGGACAGGCCCGATCTGTGGTCGCAGAGCATCAAGACGGTCTTTGCCCAATGGCCAAACATTGAAAAAATGTCGACCTATGACTTCGCCCTTCGCATTATTCTTGGCGATGTCAAAGCGGCTGACGATCCGGCCGAGAGCGCCAGGAAACATGCCGCGGCCCGTGAGATCATCGACCGGCTGTTGAAGACGGAGGACATCGATGATGACACGCCGGCCGGTGAGAAAATCGCCGACCTGTCGGCCTGGCCGCATGCGAAACTGATCTGGAAGGGCACCGACAGCAAGTTCCTGAAGGGTGTCGATCCCAGTGTCGATGCGGAAATTTTCCCGGTCCTGAGTGATGCGCAATTCTTCGAGATCCGTGACGGGGGGCTCTATGTTCGCAACACGCCCTTGGACCATCAGACACCACGGGACCGGAACAGCGACAACAAATACGACCTGTTCATCGAATATGGCGCGGCCGGGGCCGAGAAACACATCGCCTTTCGCATCACCGTGACCGACGAGGCTTTTGAGGAAGAGGAATCGAGCGTCATGTCGCAGATGGTGGTGTCGATGGATGTGATGTGACAGGGTCGTCCTGTGGTCAAAGGCTGGCCAGCATCTCATACATGGTAATCCCCTTGCTAAATTTAAGGTAGTTGAAAGCAAGGGAAGTGTGAGTAAAATTAAAGGGGTTAGTTCAACTTATTTTCAGTTTTTTGTCGATCAGCCCATCGCCGCCAGCTGTGCTTCATAGGCGAATAGTGCCGCCGCGCCGCCTGTATGCAGGAACACGACATCCTTTGCATCGTCAAAAAAGCCCTGTTTGACCATATTGATCAGACCGTCAAGACCCTTGCCCGAATAGACCGGATCAAACAGCAGGCCTTCCTGACGCGCGAAAAGCTCGATCGCGGCAAGGGTGCCCTCGGTTGGCAAGCCATAGCCAGCCCCGACATAGCCATCATCGACAATGATTTTTTCAACCGGCAAAGGCGTATCGGTCAGGGTCGCGGCGGTTTTGACCGCCAGCCCATGCACATTTTTCACCTGAATATCATGTGCCTGGCGTACGCTGACGCCCATAACCGGCACATCAGAACCCGCCGCATGCAAGCCGGCAACCAGACCGGCCTGCGTCCCCGCACTGCCAGTGGCCATGACAATCCAGCCCAGATCAAGCCCCTGATCGGCAGATTGTTGAAGAATTTCACCAGCACAAGCGACATAGCCCAGCGCGCCTATTTCATTCGAACCACCACCCGGAATGAAATAGGCCTTGCGCCCCGAAGCGTTCAGCTTTTCGGTCACGGCGATGGCTTCGGCATTCATATCAAGGCCGCTTGGACGATATTCGATGCTGGCACCAAATAGATGATCAAACAGCACATTGCCTGTCTGTTCGTATGAATCCGCACGATCCGGCACCCTACGTTCAAGCAGGGCATGACAACCGAGGCCGAATTTACAGGCCGCGGCGGCCGTCTGGCGGACGTGATTTGACTGGACGGCACCTTGCGTGACAACCATATCGGCGCCAGCCTCGATAGCGGCGGCGATCAGAAATTCGAGCTTGCGCGTCTTGTTGCCGCCTGTTGCCAGACCCGTGCAATCATCGCGCTTGACCCACAGTTTTGGCCCGCCCAGGGCTGTGGTTATGCGCGGCATAAATTCCAGCGCGGTTGGCTGGTGACATAGGCTGACGCGGGGGAAAGGAGCTAGTAAATCGGAAGTCGCATGCGACATTGATGTTTCAGACACGGTAAATTCTCTTTTAGGTTATGACTACAAATGATGTGTCGTTTGATTACGGCGGTGGTAAACGCCAGCCCCGAACAGCGACGAGAAACCTGACTATGCCTTATTTGCGTATATGAGGGCAATGGGCTTTAGATGATGTAACAGATAATCAGGTGCTGAATTGTTGGCTCATCAGGCTATAGGTTTAAATTATTAATCTCATTATTATTCCTAAATTACGACAAGCTGTTGACGCTAGGGGATGATGATGAGACAGGGTTTTAATTGGGTGATTGCCCAGACGCAGTGCTTTATGACAGACACAATACGCCGTACATTTTTTACGGCTGGTTTGATGCTCAACCTTATAGGATTTGGCACAGCATTATCAGCAAGCAACGCTTATGCGGCAACGGTATTTCTAGTTTGTGATGGTAACTTCAAAACCATTACCGGAATTTCAGATACCCGTACGCGCTCTGAAGGAACGCGCGCCAGTCTTGGGTCTAGCTATTATGATGGTACTAATACAATGGGGCAGGAGGCCTTTACGATTGCTGCCGCGCTCGATAAGACCATCCCCGTCGAAGATGAGTTTAAGGGCGCTTTCTATTTATCAATAGATGGAAGTAATGGCGTTTTTAGCCGGGTGAAATTACAACCTTTCGAACGTGATGTGCGATTGCCTTCGCTAGATTTGCAACCCGAAGAAAGCATGGAGAATGGCATCATGCGGTCCGTCAATATCGTTGCAAGTGAAGATGAATTGCTGTTGAGTGCGCGAAGCGAGTCTGGTGGTCTGGTTGAAGCGCTGGTTGAAGGTCGTCCGATGACGCCAACCCGCGAAATTGTCAAAGACATGTCTTTGAGTCTGAACCGTTTTAATGGCCGCTTGGAGATCGAATGGAAAGATCACGAAGTGCGTGATTATAAGCCAGTTGGTGCCATCCGTAGCACGAAAAAACGCTATAGCGATGTCAAGCGGTTCGATGCGATGTGTAAAACCATGCAAGAGCGGCTGTTTTAAAACCTATATGACGGTAGCTGTATCGCTGATCCTCATATGGTCTGGCATGCGGATATGAGGCGGCGTGCCAGCGCGTCAAGGCTTGACTGCGCTTTTTCACTCTGCAGCCTACCTGACTTGTCAAAGGCCGTGGCCGCATGTGGCAAGGTAACAAAGCCAGGCACGGCAACCGCGCCAAGTTCAGCCATATAGTCGCGTAGGCGCGGAATTACGCGCACACCGCCCAGACCACCAGGGCTGGTGGCCATCAAGCCCACGGGCAAGCCGTGAAATAGGGCGTTTGCGGCGGTATCCTGATAGGGGCGCGATACCCAGCTGAACATATTGACAAGTAATGGCGGCACAAAGCCGTTATATTCGGGAGTCGCCACCATCATACCGTCATGACTATGCAGAAGTGCGCGAAAGCGGATAACGGCGTCAGGCAAGCCGTTATTGGCTTCATTGTCCTGATGATAAAGCGGGGCTTCGTAATCGGCCAAATCGATAAAGCTGGCTTTACCGCCATGTAGATCAACCGTGCTGGCCGCAACCTGTGCCAGCTGTTTGGTGAAGCTTCCTTGTCGGGTTGAGCCAGAAAAAACTAGAATTGAGGGCGTATTTCGCATGTCAGCTTTCCGTTTCAAATGACAGCATAGATATTAAAGTCTAGCAGACAGAGGTTAATCAGGTGTTAATGCTAGCCACTTGTTTTGTCAGATGCAGGGGGTATAATCGCCAGTATGATTTCTGATTTTACACAAGCACTTGCTT
Organism: Candidatus Puniceispirillum marinum IMCC1322; assembly: GCF_000024465.1. Classification (NCBI taxonomy): domain Bacteria; kingdom Pseudomonadati; phylum Pseudomonadota; class Alphaproteobacteria; order Puniceispirillales (SeqCode); family Puniceispirillaceae (SeqCode); genus Puniceispirillum (SeqCode); species Puniceispirillum marinum (SeqCode). Next base: position 2,461,092 of record NC_014010.1, read on the forward strand.
TATTTGCTGTGACCGAATTTTTCCTGTCACTGGCACCAGGGCCAGCAGTTTTTCTGGTGATTTCAAAATCGCTTGGTGGTCGGTTTGGTGCTGGTATGGCAGTAACGGCAGGTATCATGTCGGTCAATGCCGTGTTCTTTTTATTATCGGCATTGGGTGTTGGTGCAGCGATTGTGGCGGCGCCCTGGCTGTTTATGATCATCAAGGTTACTGGTGCAGCCTATCTTGCCTATCTTGGCGGGCGCGGGCTTTATGACGTCTGGCGGGTAAACCGGCAGCCGCAGAATGGTGATGCTGTTGTGATTGCGCCGATTGCAGCCGCGTCATTCGGACGTGATTTTATGGCGGCGGTTCTGGTGCAGGCATCAAGCCCCAAAAACATCATCATTTTTCTAGCCATCATTCCGCAATTTGTCGATCCGGCGGGGCCGATATTTTTGCAATTTGCCGCTTTATGCGTGGTATCGTTGTTAGTTGAACTACCAATATTGGCTGGGTATGCCGCGCTGGCGGTCTATCTGGTGGGACGCGTCAAGCAAGCGCGAATTCGCAATGGGCTGGAATGTCTGGCAGGTGTGACCTTGGTAGTTCTGGGTGCCAGCTTGCTGTTTACCGGTTTGCCAACGTGATGGAACGTTTAGGCAGCGCGGCCTTCGGCGGTGGCGTAAATCAGCGCTTCTATAAATAGATCCCTATCCGCACTAAGTGGAACCAGTTTTACATCTTCGCTAAGCGTTACATCGATTTGGGTGCCCCCCGCATTAAGGGCACGGTCGGATGCCAGCCGGTGTGCAGCATCGCGTGCCCGGATCAGCGCATCTTCCATAATGCCTAGATCAACGGGCCCGTCAGGAAGATGCACGCGGAATTTACCTTCGGTTGGCTGCGTTACCGAAATCATTACACGCTGGCGTACCGATCCAGCCGCCGCCCCAACCGCGCCAGCCACATCAGCATGTTTGGGGACAGTCAGATCAAGATTCATCAAGCGGGCAATATGTGGATAATGTGTGGCGGCAGATGCGCCCAGCGCAATCAGGCTGGTATCAAGTTGCATGGAAACCGAAACCAGCTTTTTGGGCTTGTTGTCAGCCAGAAAACTGGATTGAGTATTGTCGCTATTCTGCGCGGTAGGTTGCGCTGTGAACATATCAGCCAGCAAGCTGTTGCTTGAGGCGATATTTTCACCAGCACCATCATGGGCAAAAGCGGCGTCGGTAAGTGCCAAGGCAGATTTACGATGCAATTCGGCCAGTGTCATGCGCGCAATATGTATTTCGTTTTCGGCAATTGGATCGCCAAAGCCGTTCTTCTGACGTGCCATGAGTGCCGCACCCAGAGATGCAGCTTCGGCGTCAAAATCGGTAAAGTCACCCGTGACATGGGTGGCATCGGTCGGAGTAAAGGATGCTAGTGCTAACAAGCCCCGACTGATAAGTCGGTCAACCGCGCCAAGGGCAAGTTGCGTTGCCGCTAGATCAGCAATCGCCGATGGGCCGGTTTCAAGCGCCTTTTGCGCCAGGCGTGCTTCGGATCGGGTCAACCATGATGGGATTCCATCGGGCATGACCGGAATTACAAAACGGCCATCGGTCGCCATTGGCACTATCAGGTCAAGCTGGGCCTTTAGGATGGTTTTTACCTCTGGCCAGCTTTGTGCCAGAATAGACAAGGGAATAGCGCGGCGTGGACCAAGCGTAATGCCGGTTGATCGGCCTCGTGAGATAGGTTGCACCTCGCTATCGCCGCCAAGACCACAGGTGCGAATTTCTGCTGCTTCAACCATGGTCTGCCAGCCGCCAACGAAGGCACCATCAGGTTTCAGGCGGGGGGCGCCATTCTGCAAAAAGGCAACATCGGTTGTGGTGCCGCCAATATCAGCGATCAAGGCTGTTTTGGTGCCCGCCAGAAAGGCGGCTCCTGACAGGCTGGCGGCGGGACCGGATAATACGGTCTCAACTGGGCGTGTGCGGGCAAAATCAGAATGCAGAAGTGAGCCATCGCCTTTGACAACCATAAGCGGACAATCCAGCCCCTGTGATGTCATGATGGTTTCGGTGGCGGCGATCAATTGTTCCAGTAGATTGATCAGGCGGGCGTTCAGAATTGCAGTCAGAGCCCGACGTGGCCCGCCAAGGGATGACGACAATTCATGGCTACAAGTGACCGGACAGCCTGTCAGGTCGCGGATAAGGCGCCGGGCTTCGGTTTCATGCCCCGGGTTACGCGTGGCAAAATGGCTGGCCACGGCAAAGGCGGAAACATCTTTGCCAATGCTGGTAATGGCGGTGATCAGGGCATCTTTATCCAGCGGGGCTTGCTGGCCACCATCGGCTCTATGTCCGCCATTGATGAAATAGACAGGATCCTGACCAAGAGCACGGGCAAGATCAGCGCGCTCAAGCGCGGCCTCGTCAAAGCCGATCATAATCAGGCAAACACGCCCGCCAACGCCTTCAACAACGGCGTTGGTAGCAAGCGTTGTCGATAATGACACAAGGCCGATATCACGCCGGTCACCGTCAAAGGCGTCAAGTGTTTTAGAGATTGCACCACTAAGGCCGATGGAAAGATCTTCACGCGTGGTCAGTGATTTTCCGGTTGCCAGTACGGTGCCGGCCTTGGCATCAAGCAAAGCTGCATCGGTGAAGGTGCCGCCGGTATCAAGTCCAATCACAAGCGTCATTATATTATCCTGTCACTATTTTGATATAACTTGAGTTGATATAACCCTGGTTAATATAACCTAGTCAGGCGGCTTTGGCATGCTGGGCAAAGAAATTCATAATCCAGCGTCCCATCTGTTCGCCCTGATGCGTGTATTTCAATGTTGCATGCGCATCATCGATTGTTTCAGCATCAATCACATCACGCTTGAGATCAATCAGTGCGGCGGCATATTCATTGGTGAATTCTGGATGCCCCTGCATTGAAAACACAATATTATCGATCGCAAACATGGCGTTCTTGCAAAAATCCGAGGTGCCAACAAGCACAGCCTCATCAGGCAGGCTTGTCACCTGATCTTGATGAATATGGATCAGATCAACATTGTCATTTGAGGTGGCTTTAGCGTTGCCATCTGCCATCCACGGACAAGGCGCAAGCAATTGTACAGGACGAATGCCAAGTCCCCAGCCTTCAGACCATTTCTGCGCATGTCCGCCCAGTGCGTGCGCAATGATCTGATGACCAAAACAAACACCAACAAGGGGAATGCGGGCTTTGTAAATATCGCGTAGTAATACCATCAGTTTTGGGATAAAGGGCGCGTCATCATAAACGCCAAATGCCGAACCAGTAACAAGATAGCCGTCATAATCATGCACATCGTCGGGAAACACATCTTCAATAACCGGAACAATTGAAAAATGTATTCCACATTCAGCGGCATAATCACCAAACAAGCTGCCAAACATATCCGGATAATTGATAAAATGCGCTGGCATTTTCTTGTTGGTGCGACCCGTCTCCAGAATGGCGATATGCATCTGTTTGTCCTTTTACATATAATATGTACTGCTTAATAAGTGATGATCATATATGCGTATAGAATGTCGGCGTTGCTGTCTATATGCCGCAAAGCAGATTAACTTTGCGACATCATGATGAATGTTCTTCACCCGTTATCATTTTGCGTAAGTTCGGCAAAAACAAACAACCGCAGGGCTGAAGACAGGCCACCATCACGGTTTTTGTCAATCTCGGTGATCAAGCTGGCCAGTGATTGCCCACGTTTTGTGGCGATCTCATTGAGACTGTCCCAGAACGGATCTTCCAGCGAAATGCTGGTGCGATGTCCATGAATGGTAACCGAACGCTTTTTCACTTTAGGGTCTTTGCTATCGTTGTTTCATATTTAGATTTTAGTAAAGCGGGCAACAATTTCAAGGTGATTGCTGAACAAAAACTGATCGATAATCTGCATCCAGTCAAGACGATAACCGCCATAGGTGAGCGCTTCGGCATCTCTGGCAAAGGTTGCCGGATTGCATGATACCATTGCAATAACCGGAATATTAGATAGAGCAAGTTCGGCGCATTGTGCGGCAGCACCGTTGCGCGGCGGATCAATTATGGCCGCATCGAAATGATCCAGATCAACTGGCTGGATAGGTGCGTTCATCAGATCGCGTTGCATGGTTTTGACACGGGCGCCACATTTTGCTTTGTTGGCGCCAGCCTTGAGCGCGGCCAGACTAGCCGCGTCCTGTTCGACAGCTAGTAAATGTGTCAGCTGGCTGACCAGCGGCACGCTCAATGTGCCGCAGCCAGCAAACAGGTCAATCACACGCGATGCGCCTGCGGTGATTTCAGCTACCGCCGCCTGTAGGCTGGCCTCGCCATGCTGCGTTGCCTGAAGAAAGGCACCTGCTGGCGGATCAATGCCAATATCGCCAAATCGAATTTCAGCAGGTGTCGGGGCAAATAACAGCATAGGCACGTGCCCGTCATTTACCGATAAGCGCGCCAAGGGCGCACCTGCAAAGATTGGTTTGCTAGCCCAATCAGTCAGCGCTGCTAAAAGTGAAGATGGCCATTTATCCTGCCCTGATAGCAACACACATAAACCGTTATCGAGGAGGTTGGCATGGGCGGTTAGTACGTTACCAGCGTCAAGATGGGTGCTGGCAAAATCATGTAAAGCCGACTGCAGGTCAATAAGGGCGGGTTCGAGAATCACACAGCCATCCGGCGCAACAATGTGGTGGCTGTTGCGTTCATGAAATCCAACTATGGCTGAGTCCTTCATACGCTTTACCTGAAAGGTGGCGCGTCGCCGGCTGGCTGGAGGCGAGCTTTGCATGGGGCGCATCTGGTCTGGTTCAAGATCATGTCGTGACAGGAAATGCGCCACAAGATCATGTTTCCAGCTGGCAATCGCTGGCCGTGACCAATGTTGGAAATTGCATCCCCCACAGGCCGGAAAGCTGTTACAGCCCGGTGTCTGACGTTGATCGCTTTGGCGAACCAGTTCCAGAATCCGTGTCTTGATGCCCTGAGCATTGATGCTGATAGGCTGGGCAAGAACAATTTCGCCAGGCAGGCTGGTAGGTACGAAAATGGTATATGTTTTGGTTTCGTATTTATGCGTGTAGCTAGCACTGCCAATACCATCGCCACGGCCGCCAATATGCGTGATTTCAACTTCTAGTGGGGGCGCATTGCGCGGAAGCTGGCCATCATTTCGCTTTGTTCGTCGCATGAATCGAATACCTGTGTTTGGCGGTTATGGTCGGGTACCTATAAATTACGGGCGAACCATACCACACGACCGATGATCTGTACCTCGTCAATCGTACGCTGATAGTTTGTATAGGCCTGATTTTCCGAACAGATACGCAAAGTCTGGGGGCTGGTGCTGGGCACAAGCTCTATCCGCTTTGCCACAAGGCCAAGCCCATCATGCAAAATGAAAATACCTGGCGGGGTGGGGCGCGTTTGATCGGTATCCAGCATCACTGTATCGCCATGTTCAAGAACCGGTGCCATTGAATCGCCAGAAATAGTGATGAGTTTTAACGCGTCGGTTTTGCTTGGTGAGATTTTACGAAGCCATGAACGTGGAAAGGCAAGCGCCGCCGTTGCGGTGTCGGCAGACGCATCAACAAGCGTACCGCCGCCTGCACTGGCGTGAATATCAAGAAATGGTACTGACGACATGGTCTGCAGACCAAGGGGCGCTGAATTTGTTGCCGTATGGGATATATCCGCATTACGCGCCCCTTTAGGCAAGCTATCATGGTGTGCCAATGTTGCCTGATCGACGCCTAGAATCGCAGCAAGCTGATAGCGAATGGCCTCGGGCAGATGGCGCGGTGAGCCCCGGTTCAGATATTGGTGTAAATAGGCGTCATTGCGGCCAATCGCGCGCGATGCCTGTTTTAGGGTCAACGGCGGTGTCTGCATCGATAGCGCTACGCTTAAAGCCGTTCTGGCAGTGTCATTTGCCGGAATTTCGGCTAGATCATGCCGCATTTTATGTTTGGATTTAACCCTGTCCATAGGAATAATCCTTTTTCGTTCTTTTCTTTATATAGGAAATATCCTATCATGCTTTTCAGAAATTACAAGACTGTTTCCGTTACTGTGCCAACCATTAATCAGATAGGAAATTTGCCATGATACATACGCGTAAAGTACCCCCCCTCCGTACCAAAAGAAATAGCATAGATGAAAAAAGTCTGGCGCTTACACCAGCTGAGACGCTTTTGGCCAAACGGATGATGGCAGCGGCGATGACCTTGCGTGCGTTACCAAGGGATCAGCTGGCGATACCGAATGGCATTAGAAGTGCCTGGCCAGATATGATACGCGAATCAGCCATTTTATACAGTAAAACAAGACGTTTATCGCAAGTACGCCCATCTCCACAGGCGATTGATTCGATGGATGTCATGTTGGCTTTGCTGTGGCATCTGGATTATGAAGCGCGTCAGCTTGTCTGGGCGCGTGCCAATAATATCCCATGGCGCATTCTGGTGGGGCGTTGCGGTAAAAGCCGATCTAGCCTTAATCGTGACTATAAAAAGGCTTTAGCCGCGCTCGAGACGATACAGAGTCAGCATGGCGTCGCCCAGTACCATGATTGATATGAACAAAGATGTAGGTTGATTGCGAAATCAGCTTGACAAATGACACAAAATAGGATAAATCCTATTATATACTGACAATCAATCCCTCCATATATGACATAGGCTAGGTTCATTTCAAAAGTGACCCATGATGATTGCGAATGGCGACAAGCCTTTCTTGACTCCTTGCGGGTAACCGGAAATGTTAGCGCCGCCGCCCGGCTTGTTGGGAGATCGCGTGCCTCTTTATACCGGATGCGGCGGGTCGATCCAGACTTTGCATCAGCCTGGCAAGATGCGCTTGAGGAAGCAGTTGACTGGCTGGAACTGGAAGCCTTGCGCCGCGCTGTTGAAGGCACCGAGGAAAACCGGTTTTCAAAGGGAGAGGTTGTTGGAACGATCACCCGCTATTCGGATAGCCTGTTGATGTTTTTGCTGAAAGCGCGGCGGCCCTGGCTGTATGACCGCCGGGTGCTACGAGGCGGACAGACCGATACGGACGAGGACAGTTTTGACGCATTACGATCAGCCCTTGAAGAAAAGCTGGATCGACTCGCTGATCCGCCTGCCAAAGACTGACCGCACAGCCTTTATTGACGGGCTGGCTCCTGAGCAGATTAATCTGTTGTTATATGAATGGCAGTTATGGGCGCGGCCAAAACAATTGCCACCAGCAGGTGATTGGCGTGTCTGGTTATTGATGGCAGGACGCGGCTTTGGCAAAACCCGGGCTGGCGCCGAATGGATAAGGTGGCTGGCACAAAGCGGGCGGGCGCGGCGTATTGCGCTGGTGGGTGAGACTTTTGATGATGCCCGTCAGGTCATGGTCGAGGGTGCGTCAGGCATTTTGTCGGTATGCCCGAACTGGGCACGGCCAGCATGGCGGGCAGGGCAAAGAACATTGATCTGGCCGTCAGGAACAATTGCACGTTGTTATTCGGCAGATGATCCCGAACAGCTTCGCGGCCCCGAATTTGATTATGGGTGGGCGGATGAGATTGCCAAATGGCGTTATCCAAGCGCATGGGACAATCTGATGCTGGCATTGCGTATTGGCAAAAGCCCACAATGTATAGCAACAACAACGCCGCGTCCGGTACGTTGGCTGGCCGATCTAGCGGCCGCTGAAGATACGGTGCTTGTGCAAGGGGCTAGCCGCGAAAATGCGGCTAATCTGTCACCTGCTTTTATGGCAGCCATGCACCGGCGATTTGGTGATAGCTATCTGGCGCGTCAGGAGCTTGAGGGCATAATGATGTCAAATCTGCCCGATGCGTTATGGTGCCGAAATGATATTCTACGTCTGCATCGGCCGATGCCAAAGCGGCATCGATTTATCCGGATTGTGATCGGTGTTGATCCGGCGATGGGCGGTGGTGATGAAACAGGCATCATAACCGCCGGCAAGGATCAGGATGGCCATATCTGGATTCTGGCCGATGATTCACTTCATGCGACGCCAGATAGGTGGGCAGTACAAATACAAAGGGTTTTTCGACAATGGCGCGCTGACAGTGTGATCGCCGAAATCAATCAGGGTGGCAGTTTGATCCGTACGCTTTTGGCACAGGCAGGGTGTGCATTGCCGGTACGTGAAGTGCGGGCAATGCGGTCAAAATCAATTCGCGCCGAACCAGTGGCTGCTGCCTATGCCCGCGGTGATGTTTCGCATGCCGGGCAATTCGGTGCACTTGAAGATCAGATGTGTGCCTGTGTGCCAGGCCAACGGCAAACGCCGTCACCGGATCGGCTCGATGCGATGGTCTGGGCGGTTAATGCCCTGCTGGGCGGGATTGAAACCGCCACTAAAGAGATGGCGTTTTAACGTTCTTCACCTGTCGTGAGATACGACATTATTCGAGGATTACTGATGACAGATAATGTGGCAACCCCGGGGATTGCGCATCGGGCGATGGCGGCCGAACTGGATTTGCTGGCCGATTTAATGGGCGGCACCTTGAGCATGCGCGCTGCTGGACAACGCTGGCTTCCGCGTGAAGCTGCCGAAAGCTGGACAGCATGGCGTGTCCGCTTGCAACGAACCGTCTTGTTTAACGGCTTGTCACGAACAGTGCAGGCATTGTCAGGACGCCCCTTTGCCCGCCCTGTGACGCTGGAGTCAGCGCATCCGGCTTTGCAAAAGTTGACCGAAAATTGTGACAAGGAAGGCACGTCGCTGAGTGATTTTGCCAAGCGGCTTCTGCAACGGTTACTGATCGATGGCATGGTGCATATTCTGGTTGATCGACCAGTTGCGGGCGGTGCGCCTTATCTGGTCATGGTTACTGCCAGTCAGTTGATCGGAGCCACCCGAGATGATGACGGGCTTAGCGAAATCAGAATTGCCGAAACGCATATCAGGCGCGTTGGTCGCTTTGGTGAAGAAACCAGTCAAGCGGTTCGTGTGATTGGGCGTCATGCGTGGCAAGTATGGCACCCACGCGGTGATCTTGATAGTAGCGTTATTGGCACATGGCATGTCGCCACCGAAGGCCAGCATGATTATGGTCGCCCGCCGCTTATCACTTTGAATGTTGCCCCGTCAGGTTTCATGCAGTCGCGCCCACCCTTGATTGATCTGGCTTGGCTTAATCTTGCGCATTGGCAATCGGCTAGTGATCAGCGCCATATTCTGCATGTGGCACGGGTGCCTATTTTGTTTGGCCGGGCGTTGCAGGCAGCCGAAGGCGATATAGAAATCGGCCCTAACCGCCTGATAATGGCGGATGACCCGGCGGCTGATTTGCGTTTTGTCGAACATTCGGGTGCCGCCATTAACGCTGGCCGACAGGATCTTATCGATCTTGAGGATCGCATGGCTGTATTGGGTCTGGATATGTTGCGCCGTCGCCCAGGCAACGAAACCGCGACAGGTCGTGCGATTGATGCGGCCGAAGCGCATGCCGCCCTGACAGGCGTGATCACAACCTTGCGCGATGGCTTGCAGGCGGCTTTTGAAATGGCAGCGGACTGGCTGGACGTGCCTGATGGTGCGGCCGGACAGATCCAGATTGCCCGTCATTTTCCCGTCAGCGATGACGCGGCTAATGAGGCCGACATTCTGTTAAGGGCACGGCTGGCTGGTGAAATCAGTCAGGAAGCCTTTCTGGCCGAAATCACCCGCCGCGGCATTTTGGCGGCAGGCGGTGGCATTTCCGCCCCGACACAGGCGTCAAACATCACGCCAAAAATCCGAAACCAAAGAGGTAATCATGAATGATACAGACTTGAATAAAGAAACAGACAAGCACGATAATCTATCACCTCATGCCAGTATCCCAGATGCAGATCATGAGCCGCAAAGTGACAAACCGGATGCGGAAACTGACAAAGTTGCCAATGCGGCGGCGTCGATAACCGACAGCCCCAACATATCTGAAAAATCAGATAATCCGCATAATCCCGACACATCCATTTCCGACATGAAAGTTGGAACTGGCGCGGGCATGTCGGATGCGGTGATGACGAATAGCATTAATGCGTCGGATGGCGATGCAATCAACAACAATCTGGAGGCGTTGGCCAGCGGCCGCATGACTTTGCATATCGGCGCATAGCGCACTGACATTGTTATCGGAACAATCATTTCAAACTGCCTAGTAACCATTTCATTCGAAAGGAGAGACTTTTGCCAAACCAATTAGAAACCCTGATGCCACGTATTGTTGCGCGTGGTCTTTTACATTTTCGCGAACGTGCAATCTTGCCACGTCTTGTCAATAGCAGCTTTTCCAGCGATGCCGCCCGTCGGGGTGACGCCATCGATGTGCCGGTCAGCAGTCCGGTAGCGGTAAGTGACGTGACGCCGGGCAAGACATTTACGGGTAATATTCCTGATACATCGATTTCATCGGTGTCAATCACGCTGGATAATTGGAAACGCGCCGCATTTTATCTAACTGACGATGAAATGGCCAAAATCGAAAGCAGCGCCGATTTTATTCCGATGCAGATGGCCGAAGCGATCCATGCGCTGGCAGGAGCCGTGAATCAGTCAATCATTGATACGCATAAATTGATTGCCCATGGGCTTGGGTTGCCAGGTGAAATACCGTTTCAGCCGATGCCGTCCACCATTGCAGATGTCAAAGACTGGCATGGCGCCACTTGTGCCATTCAGGCACGACGTTTCCTGAACAAGGCAGCCGCTCCCAAAACCGGTCGTTTTGCCATTATTGACTATGATATGGAGGCTAATGCGCTTGGGCTGCCTCAATTCCATGACGCTGATAAAGCTGGCTCCACTAGCGTGCCGATGGAAGGTGAAATTGGCCGCAAATTTGGGATCGACTGGTTTTCTAGTGATCTATTGCCAAATGCGGGTAACAGCGTTGGTGAGGTCGCTATAACCCAAACCGCAAGAGCACAGGCGATGACAATTACAGTTAATGCCAGCCATAGCAACATCAATCCTGGTGATAGTTTCGTTATCAAGAATGATGCAGACCAAACCGTGCATCGTGTTAAATCGGTTGCTGCTTCCAGCAATTCTGCACATAGCGACATCACGCTTCATATGCCTATTGGGCAAGCACTAAATACAAGTCACAAAGTCATTTTCAAGCCAACGCACAAGGTCGGGCTGGTTCTGCATCGTGACGCGGTTGCGCTGGCGATGCGGCCCTTATCTGCCGCAGGTCTTGAAAGCGGGCTGAATGGCCAGATCATGTCGGTGTCTGACCCGCAGACTGGACTATCGCTAAGGCTGGAGGTTACACGCCAATATAAACAGACCATGTGGGAGTTTGATGTGCTTTGGGGTGTGGCTATGATGCGCCCCGAATTAGCCTGTGTGATTTACGGCGATGCGTGAAGCCGGTGTCCATAAAGCAGATGCGGTTATATCTGATAAGGCTGTTATCATTCAGCATTCCCGAACCGAACAGCAGATGGTGGTGCCGCTAGCCGATTACCAGCTTTATGCCGCTGCCCGTTTCCGCAATTGGCGTTTGTCTGAACGCAATAATGGCTTTCGGCCGCCAACAACCATTTCAGAGTTTCTGTATGCAAATGATGGTGCTGTGCAGGAGCGGGTAAGATGAGTGCCGCCTATCTTGATGTTGTGGCGGCTGATCGCTGGTGCCAGATACGTGCCTATGGTGACTGGGCGGATGCTAACAGCATGATCAAGGCGGCTGCTTTGGTAAAGGCGGCTGATCTTATTGATACGCATTTTACCTTTCGGGGGTATCGGCAAGCAGTCGATCAACTGCGTGCCTGGCCACGTACCGGCATTAAGGATAAGGCAGGACGTACCATCAGCGGAATCCCGTCTGCAGTGAAAGATGCCAATTGCGTTCTAGCGCTTGCCTTGATTGAGGATGCTGGGGGCGTCGCCGAACTGCTTGGTCTTCGTGGGGCGGTTCTGTCTGAGCGCATAGGGTCAGTCGCCGTAAGCTATGACGCTAGCAGATCGTCGTCATCGCAAAGCCGGATCAAGGCCTTGCTATCACCATTTCTGGAAACAACCAGCTCTTCAAGGATTAAGCGAACATGATACCGATTCATGACAAGCGTCTGCGCGAAGTTCTGTCACGTTATGGACGGAAAGGATTATTAAGGGCAGGCGCCGACCCATCTGGACAAGACAACACCATTTATGTGCTGATCAATCGTTTGCGGGCGGTTGAGCATGAAAATCTGCCCGCTGATATGCGTGAGGCCGAAGCGTTGTTGCTGGTGGCTGACGCCACTGTTCTGCCCAAGCAAGGTGATGCGGTCATAATCGAAAATGAACGCTGGCGGCTAAGCAGTGCCTTGCGGATCGGGGAGGCTGGATCACGTCTGTTTCAGGCGCAACTATCCAGTGCTGACATACAGTAATGAGCAGGACTGTCCGTGACGAATTGCAGGCGGCTGTGACCGCATGCTGGCAGGATCGAAGCCCGCTTATATGGGAAAATGCCCAGGCTGATGATCTATCATTTATGGCAGATGGATATCTGAAGTTTGCGGTCTCGCTATTGGGGGCTTCGGAAATGTTCATGGCATCAGATCTGGTATCCGAGGGACAGATGTTCCTTACGCTGGCGGTGCCGCTGGGCAAAGGTATGGTGCAAGCTGATAGTGGCGTTGCCCAGCTTGATACATGCCTTTCAAACAAACAATTTGGCAAGGTGCGCACCACCAATCTGCGGGTTCAGCCAGCCTATGCGTCAGCCGGATTTTGGCTCACAGACATCGAACTTGATTTTCTGCTCTGGGAAGGAACAGCGTAATGCGGATACGACTGGGACAGGATATGTGCTTGGGAATTGGCAAGGAGGCAAGTTGGACTATGCCGCCAACTGCCTATAAACCCCTGACTGTTTTGCAGCAAAATCTTGCTGAGATTGCGTCGCGTCGCCGACGGCAGAATCTGGGTGGTGGACAATTTGCGACTAAAAGCCAGCTTATTCATGCCCATATAGGCGGCGATATTAGCTTGCAACTGGCTTTTGGAAATGGTGATGATCTGCTGGCTTCTGGGGTTGGTGGTCTGTGGCGTAATAGAGATATATCGGGATTGCTGACTATGCTGCCTCGTGGCGCCAGATTATCATCGCTGAGCCCTGATATGGGGACAGGCCAGACGGCGCCCTCATTCAGTTTATTGCGGCGCTTTGATAGGCGCGATGATTGGCAGCATTTTTACGGTCTGAAGTCATCACGTCTGCGGTTGACGATCGGTACTGGCGGTGAAGCGGTGCTGGGGGCGACGATGATTGGTAAAATGTCATCGCCAGCGCATAGAACAGCAAGTCAATTGGGTAACGCCATGCCTTTGGCGACAGTTAGCCCGCCTTTCAATCTTAATCATGCGCCGTCAGCATTAGCTATCCAGATACTGGGCGCTGAGTCGCGGTTGTTGCACTCAACCGGTGATTTTGTCCTTTCGCATCTGACGCTGACTATGACGCGTGGGGGCATGACACCCTTATTCGGGCTTAGCGCGATGTCGCCACTTGGCATTACGGACGGATTGCTGGCCATTGATGGCGCCTTACATCTTCTTTACACACCATCTTTAGCCACCCTATTGCGTGCAGATACGCGGTTGAAAATTCAGCTCACAATATATGATGAAGCGGGTCATGCTGTGGTGGTTCTGCTACCCAGTAATCTTATCACCAATAGCGAAATCGAAACATCAAGTCCGGCTTTGCCACCTCTATTGAGAGTTCAGTTTGAAAGCCATCACGACCCAGAAGATTCGTCATCCCCGCTTATTGCGATTGGTATGGCCGAACTGGATGCAGACTAATGGCACGGCGTTATCACATGCGCCGACGTAGCGGTAGGGGAGCTGATCATATGTCCCGACAGCTTGACGATATAGTTCGTTTGCTAAGTGGGCGCGGGTCGATTGAACGCATTTTTGAGCGACAGATCAAACGTGTTGAACAACGGCTTCAGGCCCAGCTTGAAACACATCTTAAACAAAGTGTCGAACAGCTATTTTCAGGTGTGCTGGGGGGCAATCAAGGTATTGCCGGGTCACTATTTGGCCTTTTGCAAGGTGGATCATTGCCAGGTTTTGCCGCTGGTGGCGTTGTCGATGGCGCGCAAATTCTGGCACTGGCAGGCGAAAAAGGCCCCGAAGCCATTTTGCCATTGCGGCGCGGTGCCGATGGTCAACTTGGTGTGGCCAGCATATCAGCAGACCAGCCAAAAGTAGAGCCACAGCCCATAACTATAAATGTCACTACTGATAAGGCTGAAGCTTTGGATGATACAGATATCGATAATATGGCGTCAGTTGTTTCACAGGCGTTGAATGAGGCACTGGATCAGGCCGTGGCTGTACGGGTTGAGACTTATCTGCGGGATGGCGGTTTGCTGAATCCCCTTGGGCGGCGTTGATGGCGCGCTTTCCGTCCATTGAGGCCAGTCAGACATCCTTTCTGCAGGTCAAGCATCGCGTGTCCGAAGCCCAGTTCGGTAACGGGTTTCGACAGCGGTTTGGGCATATTGGGGCGCATCGGCGTATCTGGCATGTCACATTTCTGGATAAGCCTGTTGCCGACATAGCGCGCATTGACCAATTTCTGGACCGGCTTTCAGGAAGTACGCCGTTTTTCTGGCATCCGCCGCACGCAACTATGGCGCAGTTTGTCTGTAGCGAATGGAAGATCACGCCTGTTAATCAGGCACTAGCGTCACTAGAAGCGCTGTTCATCGAAGCCTAACTCAGGCCCATCAACCCAGATATAGGTATAGTATGACACAACGATCAGGTCATATTTCAGGTGCAACGCCTGGCAAAATCAGCTCTGCAAAGATGATTTCAGCAGATGATGCCTCGGCGCCATTTCCGGGCAAGCTGGTGCATCTGTTTGAAATTGACATCAAGCCCACCCCTTTCCGGTTTGTTGCCGAGGCAGTGCAAGGCGGTGGGGTAAATTTTGCGGGAGCCGCCTATCGCAGCTTTCCCATCATGGCAAGCAGGTTTTCATGGTCAGCAGAAGGCCCTCCAGCGCGCCCCGTTCTGGAAGTTTCGAATGTAACAGGCCTGTTTAATGATGCCGTAACGCATGATCAATTGCGCGGTATTGCGGTGCGCCGGATCATGACATTGACCAGCGAACTTGACCCACCACATGGTGAAGGTGGCGGCAATTGCTTTCCGGTCGAACGTTGGGTGATTGATCGCATTGCAAGGCTTGAACGTGCTGTTATGCGGCTTGAATTATGCGCCGAAGCAAGCCTTGAAGGCAAACAGTTCCCACAGCGTGTCATGCTTCGCGATTTATGCCAGCATGTTTATCGACGCTGGGATGCGTCACAGGCGGCGTTCGATTATTCTGGCGTGACATGCCCCTATCAGGGCGATAGCTATTTTACCGCCGATGGTGCCGAAACGACTGACCCTGCCAAGGATGAATGCAGCCTGCATTTGATGAGTGGATGCCGGAAACGGTTTTTGTTCAATCTGCCATTTCTGGGCTTTCCCGGGGTGCGCCGCCTATGAATAAGTCTGCGAGCATGTTTGGTCAGGATATTGACGCGGCAATCATGGCATATGCCAATGATAATGCGCATGAAGAAATCTGCGGTGTTGTTCGCAAGGGTTCAGGCGGTCATTTTTTCCAGCCGCTACCCAATCAGGCGGTTGACCGCACCCTGTGTTTTGAAATGTCCGAAAAGGCTGTGTTTTCTGGCGATAATGCCTGCGCCATTGTTCATTCGCATCCAAAAGGCCCGGCGTTTCCGTCACGGCACGACATGGTTCAGCAACAGGCTAGCCAGCTTCCCTGGGCGATCACCATTCCCACAGGCCAAACACATGCAGGTGTGTTCTGGTTTGGCGGTGCCCCAGCACCATTGATGACGCGTGGCTATAGGCATGGTGTGACAGATTGCTATGCGCTGATCCGCGACTGGTTTGCCAGCCAGCGCCAGATCAGCTTGCCTGATTATCCGCGTGCATGGGAATGGTGGATCGGCACTGGTGCCGGCTCTGGAGACGATGATAGTGATGGCAGGGGCAGACGTCATCAGGCCAATCTGTATCGTGATAATTTTGCCGCATATGGTTTCCGCGCGCTCGAAGATGATGTGCCGCGTGAAATAGGGGATGTTGCGATGATGCGTATTCTGGGTCCGGTGATTAATCATGCGGCGGTCTGGGTCGGTCAGGGGTTGATCCTGCATCATCTTGCCGGACGCCACGGCTATGCGCCGCACAGGCTACCGCGCCAAGAACCAGCCGAACGCTGGTATCGCTATATTGATTTCTGGGTGCGCTATGGGGGTTAAAACGATTTATCTACATGGTGCCTTGGCACAGTTTGGCCAGTTATTCAAACTGCATATAGACAGCCCGCATGAAGCCATAAGCGCACTGGAAAATCAATGTGACGGCTTTGCCGCGGCCATAAGGCAAGGACGGTTTTCAGTCGCAACAGGATTGGCGGATCGCCTGACCCCGCTTGATGGGGCAAATATGTTTGCGCCTTTTGCCGAACCCGACCTGCATATCTGGCCTGATATAGCTGGGCATGGCAAAGGCGATGGCAAAATGCTGCTAGGGCTGACGTTGCTGGGTCTATCATTTATCCCCGGCGTTCAGGCAGGCATAGGAAGCCAGTTTTCACGATTGGGGACAACGCTTGGCGGTGCGGGCGTTGGTGAGGCGGCTGGATTTTTTGGCAGCAAACTGCTGGGTGGGGCGGCGACTTGGCTGATCCTGTCATCGGCAAGCGACAGTCTGGCACCACAGATCCATGCGCCAGCTGGTACCGTTGAATCAGATGTGATAGCCGCCTCGGCATCAAGTGCCGAGGGCACACCGATCCCGCTTGTTTATGGCATGGTCAGGGTGACGCAACCGCCAGTTATTTCTGCCGGATTAAGCGTCGCTATCGAAAAACTAACATAATCGAAACATCAGGATATCCATGGTCATGAATGATGCAACAATGATTAGCGGCCGCGGGGGAAAATCTGGTGGCGGTGGCGGTGACTGGCAGGTGCCACAGGTTACCGAGGTAGCTGACAGTATCCGGTCTTCAGGTACGGCGCGGGTGCAATTTCTGCTATCAGCAGGGCCAATTGGCGGGCTGCGTGATGGTGCCAAATCGATCTTTCTTGACGATGTGCCATTGCAATCGCCAGATGGTACCGCGAATTTTGAAGGTGTTGGCTGGATGCAGACCTACGGCACCCCGGATCAGAATCCAGTATCTATGCCCGGCTTTAACGTTGTCGAACAGGTGCAAAATACAGGCTGGATCATGCGCGCTGGATTGGCACGGGTGGCCAGCCGGGCACGCGTTGATGCGGCGCGTCTGACATTGCGCTTTGGCCGCGGGCTTGTGCATCGGCGCGGGCATGTGATTACCGGTGCGGCAGTGACCTTGCGGATTGATGTCTGGCATAGTGGTCAATGGCACGAGGCCGTGCGTAAGACGGTGAGTGAAAAACAGTCCGGTCCTTTTGAAATACAAATGCAGGTCGGTTTCAGCGCGGTTGACGATGATATAACGGCGGTGCGTAAATTCCGGCTTGTACGGATGACAGCCAACAGCAATAGCCGCGATTTGATCAATGATGTGACCTGTACAAGCATCACCTGGCTGACATGGGATGCTCTGCGTTATCCCGGTATGGCGACAGTCGCGTTGAGCCTTGATGCGCGGGGCTTTGCTGGTCGCCCACCTGTAGTCAGTTTTGACACAAAGGGACGATTGCTTGCCGTGCCCCGAAATTATGATCCGGAAAGGCGGCATTATAACGGGATATGGGATGGGCAGTTTAAAACCGCATGGTCAGATAATCCGGCATGGGTGATATATGATATTCTGACGGCGCGTGACTGGGGACTGGGGCTGCCGCCTGAAAGTGTTGATAAATTTGATCTCTATACGATTGCGCGCTATTGCGATGCGCCAGTCAGCGATGATGATGACAATCCGCGCTTTCGGTTCAATGCCGTTATCAAGACACGTAAATCGGCGGCTGTGCTGATGGCCGAATTATGTGCGGCGATCCATGTGCTGTTTTACTGGTCAGGCGGGCGGCTTCGGTTTCGTGCTGACAAACCAACAGCGCCCAGTATTCTGGTCACATCTGCGAATGTGATTAATGGGGATTTTGTGTATCATGGGCCAGCAAGACAGGCGGAAATCAGCCATGCCTTTGTGACTTTCCGCGAGGCGGCAAACGGCGGGCAGATCAGTGTCGAAAGCGCGGTTGATCAAGATAGTTTTCAGCGTTTTGGTTATCGCCCCTATGAAGTGTCCTTGCTGGGTTGCACTAACCGCGCCGAAGCCCAGCGTCATGCACGGTGGCTGATCGAAACAGCGCGAAGCCAGCGTCATGCGATCAGCTATCGTGCCAGCCTTGATCATTTTGCCGAGGCGCCGGTGCGGCCAGGCGATGTCGTGCTAATTGCCGATCCAGCGCTTAATGATAGCCCAATCATTCAGGCGCGGATCAGCGCCACACCATTGACGCCTGCGGGCAAAGCGGCATGGCGACGCAACAAGCCGGATATTGGCAAGTCGGCGCGGCTGGTACCGCTTGATCTTGCTGATGATAGGGGGCTGGCTAACATGCCGGATCAGGCGGTTATGTGCCTATATGAAGCTGGCCGTAAAAAAAGCACCGGACGCGATGTGCACAGCCCGATTGCCCATCAAAGAGGGCATTTATATATCGATGCAGTGTCTATGTCCGCGCTATTGGTGCTAGCCACCGATGCGCCGCGTCCACGCGCGCATACGCCCCTTGTCATGCGCCCGATATCAGCAGATGCAAGCACAAACAACCATGTTGAAGGCAAACCCTATCGTGTTGTCTCGGTGCGCGAGGCCGAAAACCATATCGTTGAAATTGGCGGGATACTGCATGATCCGGATAAATATGCACGGATCGATGCTGCTGTAGATTTGCCAGCCTTGCCGCGTTTACCGCTACCTGACTTTTCAGCGCCTCTGCCAGCCGCCACGCAAATCCGACTTGAGGTGGCGGAAATTCGGCGCAGTACGGGACTGGCACAACAGCTCTATATCACATGGGAAAGCCCGCATGATGCCCGCCTGTCTGGCTGGCATGTGACAGCAACGGCGCCTGATGGCACGGTGCAGAGCGCCCAAACCAGTGCCCCTGCGGTGATGTTCGATGTGATAGGTGATGATGGTGTGGATGCGAATTTATCTGCTAGTGACAGACAGGCATGGCGGTTTTCGATTGCGCCAATCAGCTGGACAAGCCGTCGCGGGGTGCCTGTGCATCATCATGCGCCTTTGCCCGTCCCCGCACCAACAGAGGCAGTGGCGGCACCATTGGGATTGCGGGCAATCGCTGGTCAGGGGTTGGTTCAATTGCGCTGGACGGCGGTGGCGGATAGCGGCTTGGCACATTATGAGATATGGGCACAGCAAGGACGTGATAGCGAAACCAAGCTGGGTCAAACGACAGCCACAGCATGGACGGCGGCAGGGTTGACGCCGGGTCGGTCTGTCCATTTCCGTCTGCGCTATATCCGGCATACAGGCCAGATATCGGCATTTTCAACACCCGTGACAGCCACCGCATTAGCGCCCGTGGCAGGGCCAAAGGGTGATCGGGGGCTACAAGGCCCGCAAGGGGCAAGGGGCGCTAGAGGTATTCAGGGGCCAAAAGGGCCAAAGGGGCCACAGGGCGAAGGTGTTGATGATAACGGGATTATTGTTGCCCCGCGCATCATCATGCCGACGCAAAAGGGAACAGGTTTTCATACCTTTACGCAAGATCGCAAAATCAGTGCACCAAAATCACCCGCCAGGGGCGGCATGTTCACCTTTGGCCCGCTTCGGGTTGCGCCAGATGCCTTTTCCAATACGCTGTCTGATACAAATGCCCAGATTCTGACCTTTGATGACCCGCACGGTGCTAACCGCCAAGATAATGAACAGGGCTATTTCAGCCGGTTCTGGTCACGCGCACCTAAATTAACTTTATCCAGCTTTTACCGCCCTGATGCGGGTGCCCAGCCTTGGGGCGATATTTTGCGGGGGTTCCGTTGTCCGGTCGAAATCTTTATCGGCATGCCGGATCGTGGCGGTGTGATGGTTGCCCGGGCGCACCGTATCCGGTCAGGGCTGTTTGATGCGACGGCCTATCATGATGCCGAAACCGAACATTATGCCACCTATCGGCAGTTTGATGGCATTGTAAGCGTCAAACTGGCGCGTGTGCATGTGCCTAGACCTAGTGGCGCATCGCTTAATGCGCGGGCTGGCTATACCGCCGAATATCGCCTTGCTATCGATATGGCACCGCATCTGGTTATCCCGCGTGGTCGATCACATCAGCCGATTTATATCCGGCTTCGGCTATCGGTCACCGGAACCGGACGGTTGCGATCTGGCGGCTTTACGCATTTATATGATAATTTCGCGCTGGCAGGATCAACATTGCGATAATGCCTATCCGACATGGATAAGGGCAACAGGTAGATTGGCAGAAATCCGCGATTTTTGTAAATACGCTTATTTAGAATAATCTAAATAGTTGTAATTATGCAACAAAAATATTCGTGTCTATAGCCAAAACACATTGTAAAAATTGAATAAATTTACCCAAGGGCGCACTCATAACAAGAGATATGCGGCATGGTGCCGTGTGTCTTTCACGTTATGGTTCGGCCTTTTCTTTTCCGTTGCCACGTTATGCGATCCCTACCTGTCTTAAGGCATCCGCCTTTGAAGGGTCTGGTTCATGATTTGTCGGAAAAGCTGTTTTGTTCGCACTCCCCGTTACGCCGTTCCGTTTGACATTTCATCAAACCGAAAGGGAGTTTCGAGATGAAAAAACTATTAATGACAACGACAGCCTTGATTGCGCTGGGCGGTGTTACATCGGCACTAGCTGATCTTAGCATCAGCGGTAATGCCCGCTGGACCTATACAACATGGACAGACAAGACTCTTGATGATGCCGGTTCAGGTGCTAATAACACATCAATGGGCGAGGTTTTACAACTTTGGTTCAATGCCGATGAAACGGCTGATAGCGGCATGACCTATGGTGCCGCCGCACGTTTGCGGCAGGTAAAGGATGGTTTTGACCGTAACTGGATCTATGTTGGCGATGATTGGGGCAAGGTCTCTCTTGGTCGTCAATTCTCACCTTTTACGACCGGATCGCTTGGCGCGAACTGGCGCGGTACAATTTCGGGCGTCCAGCCTGGTGTGGGTGATGTTACCGGTAATGCCGGTCTGATTACCACATCTTGGGTTAACCCATCGGGCACTGCACCAAAGTTCATCTATAATTCGCCTAATATCGCTGGTATTACTCTCGGATTTTCGATGGCTGATGGTGGAACAAAAGTAGCAACGGCTGATGATGGAACAAAGAGTGGCGGTAAAGCCGATTCAACCGCTATGCGGGTGAATTACAGCACCGATATCATGGATGGTACAGGCTTGACGCTTGGTTATGCAACCGAGACCACCAAAGCTGTGGATGGTGCGGCTGATTCAGCTAAGACAGACCATTCTGAAGTTGGTGCGGCTGTGACCAGCGGCGATCTAACCGCGTCAGTGATCCAGCTTGGCAAATCGCAAAAGCCCAATGTTGGTGCAACCACTTCGGATCAAAAGGCAACTGAGCTTGAAGTCGCTTATGCCATGTCGGATGCTTTGACCGTGAATGTGATCATGCTCAATTCAAAGGAAAACAAAGGTACGAAAAAAGGTGACAAGTTTTCATCTACCGAGCTTGGTGCCAAATACACTATCGCACCTGGTCTGACAGCTAACCTTATTTATACCAAAGCCAGCCACACGCCAAATATGGGTGCAAAGAATACTGGTAATTCAACCCAACTTCAGATGCGGGTGAACTTCTAATTATCTGAAATTGGATAGATTCATATCATTAAGGAAAGAGGGGTCTTTGACCCCTCTTTTTGTGTTTTATTGACCTCAAATATATCCGCGTGACTAGCTGATACCCCCATAACCCCTGACCGGACTTGCCCATGCCGCCATCGCGTTCATCCTTGCCGCCATCGCCATTGGTGCCGACTGCGGACAAGCTGGAAACGGGCAAGGCAGAACCCGATCATGACACCCAAATGCAAGCGGCCATTGATGCCGTAATCACCAGAAGGCTGGCCGATCTGGGGCTGGATGATGCCGATGCCCGTGCTGATCTGGCCGATCTGCGCGCCGGACTAGCCAGCTTGCGGAAATTGCGCTTTGGCCTGATCCAGAAATGTGTTGGCTGGTTTGTGCAGGCCGCCTTGATGCTCATGGGGCTGGGGATATTGGTGATCCTGTCGCATCAGCAATAATCACGCCCGCCCTTTGCCCCGAAACACATATTCATGACAGTTGAAAGGAAGATGATGCCACTTCTTGATATGATGACGCGCATATTCGCGCCGCTTGCCAGTCTGATCGACGATCTGCATACCTCGGATGAAGAACGCGATGCCGCGCGCATGGCGCTGGTCGCCGCGCAGAATCAGGCGTTGGCGCTGACCCTCGATCTGGAACGTGAAAAGCTGGCGGCGCGCGCCAGCCTGATCGCCGCCGAAATTGGTGGGCAGTCATGGTTGCAACGAAACTGGCGTCCGATCACGATGCTGAGCTTTCTGGCATTGGTGATCCTTGATTCGTTTGGCCTACTGGTATTTCGCCTGTCGGATGAGGCATGGTTGCTGTTGCAGATCGGTCTTGGCGGTTATGTGGTGGGGCGTAGCGCCGAAAAGATAGTGCCGTCAATCAGGCCAACTGGTCATAGGGATCAAGGTGTGCAAGGTGTGCATCATGACTAAATCAAAGTCTTTGCCAGCGATAGGCCAATCTGACCGCGATCTGGCCGCCATGCTCGAACGGCATGAAGGGCGGCGGGCGCATCCCTATCGCGATCAGGTCGGTAAGCTGACCATCGGGGTGGGGCGCAATCTGGATGATCGCGGCCTGAGCGCTGAGGAAATCGACATGCTGCTGGCACATGATATCGCTATTGCCCGCGCCGGATGCCGGGCATTATTCCCCGCTTTTGATGGCTTTGGCCGGAAACGTCAGGCGGCGTTGATATCGATGGCTTTCAATCTGGGGCAAACGCGCCTAGCCTGTTTCCGGCGTATGCGCGCCGCGATCAATGATGGTAACTGGATAGGTGCCAGCCATGAGGCGCTGGATAGCTATTGGGCAGGTCAGGTTGGCCACCGCGCACAGGAGATAGCGACACTGTTGCGATCATCCAGCAAGCCCGGATAACGCCATGATCATGAAGCGGGTCTTAGGTGCGCCGGAAAGCGGCAAAGGCGGCGGTTTCCGCTAGTGCCTGTGCTAGTTCAGCCTGATCCGGTGCATCGAAAATGGCCAATGCGGCCTTGGCCTTATTGGCATATGACGTGGCGGCTTCAAGTGATGCTTCAATCGCCTTGTGATGCGACAGAATAGACTGTGCTTTGGCAAAATCCTCGGCGGCAAAGTTGCCATCGCCTATGGTGCGGTGCCAGAAACCGCGTTCTTCGTCATTGGCTTTCTGATAGGCCAGAATAACCGGCATGGTAATTTTCTGGTCAAGAAAGTCATCACCAGCGTTTTTGCCCATCTGCGCGCTATCGGCCGTATAATCGAGCGCGTCATCCATGATCTGGAATGCCAGCCCCAGATTTAATCCATACATATGCATCGCCTGCGTAATCTGCTCATCGGCACCGGAAATTCTGGCACCTGATGCGGCGGCGGCGGCAAACAGAATGGCGGTCTTGCCTTCAATCACATCAAGATAATCTTCAAGTCGGGTATCCGGATTGCCAGCGACCGTCATTTGCTTGATTTCGGCCTCGGTGATCCGTGCCGAAGCCGATGACAAGGTGCCAAGCACATCAATATTGCCGCTTTCGACCATCAGCTCGAAAGCCCGCGCAAACAGAAAATCACCCACCAGAACTGACGCATCATTACCCCATAGCGCATTCGCTGTGTCCTGGCCGCGGCGCATATTCGATTCATCAATCACATCATCATGTAACAAGGTCGCCGAATGAATGAATTCGACGGCGGTTGCCAGTTTGATCGCCGCAACAGAACAGCTTGTTGTGTTGGGGCTGGCTATGCGGGCACCTGCCAGTGTCATCAAGGGGCGCATACGTTTGCCGCCTGAGGTAATCAGATGTCCGGCCAGTTGCGGGATCAGTGGCACGTCGCTGGTCATGCGCGCCATGATTGTCTCATTGACCTGAGCCATATCATCAGCAAGCAGATTGACCAAGGCCGTCAAGGATGGCGGCTGTTTCAGAGCATCATCGTCCAGCTTTGATGCGACCTGCGTCATGCCCTCAGCCGTAATGGATTGTGCAACCATCTTTTCTACCCAATATTAATCACTAACATATGTGCATGATGACATGTTTCACTATGTTGTCTAGATATGCCTCTGCTATGGCAGGGACAAGCAAAATTTATACTCAATTAACAAATTTTAGCAAAATTTAAGCAATGAACCCAGATATATGTCGAGGTACTACGATCTCATTTCATAATTTGATCACTAACAGCTTGGATATGGCATGATAATACGCGATATTGGGCTATGGTCACAATTATCCGCACGACAAATATGGTCAGGCTGTCTTTTCTGCGCGCGTTGCTTAATGATGCGGGGATCAAAAATGAGGTTTTTGACAGTCACATCTCGGCTTTGGAAGGTGGCATTGGCGCGTTCCCCTGTCGTCTGGTTGTTGCTGATGCCTATAAGCTGAGCGCCGAGCGTGTGCTTGATGATGCGGGTGAATTGTATGATGACTGATCCCGATAGTGACGTGACACATGACCATCTGTTGAATAAAACGGTTGCTATAACCCAGCCAAAAAATGGTTATCGGGTTGGCACTGATGCCATTTTGCTGGCCGCGGCAGTGCCGCAACGAACCAAACGCATTCTTGACATGGGGTGCGGTGTAGGCGGGGTCGCATTGTGCATTGCCAAGCGACTGCCCGATGTTCATGTCACTGCGGTAGAAATTGATCCGGATATGCTAGCGTTGGCCGAACGCAATATCAAAGATAACAATCTGGCGGCGCAGATTCGATTACTAACCGGGGATATAAAAGCGCTATCGCCTGTACTGGCGAACAGCTTTGACCATGTGGTTAGTAACCCACCCTATCATGATACACGGGGAACACGCCCGCAAAACCGTAGCCGCGCTCTGGCGCATATGGGCGAGGATACCAAACTTGCCGATTGGGTAAAGGCGGCGATCTGGGCCACAAAACCACGCGGTAGAATCAGCTTTATTTGTCGGGCAGACCGGGCGTCGGAATTAATCACGGCGTTTGAAACAAACGGTGCTGGTGAAACGTTGCTATGCCCATTATGGCCACGTCATGATACCCCCGCCAGCCGGGTCATTATTCAGGTGCGTAAAACCATAACTGGCCCTGGCGCCATTTTGCCTGGTCTGGTTCTGCATAATGATAGCGGTGACTATACGCAAAGTGCCAGTCGCATCATGCAAGGGGGTGCGCTATATCTGACGCATCCGGCACGATCCTGATCTGCGCCCTATCGACTCTGTGTCCTGAATTGAAAAACCGGTCTTTACGTTAGGAATAATAGCATGCCAAAAATAATAGCATGCCAAAAATAATAGCATGCCAAAAATAATAGCATGCCAAAAATAATAGCATGCCAAAAATAATAGCATGTGAGTCGGATATGTTGCATTGTCTTTGCAGCTATCTAACAACTGACGAGTCATTGGCATTATGGGTGTATTTAACCGGATTTTCTTTTGGCGTAAAAAAAAGCCGGTTGTGCCGGTTGTCCGGCTTGGTGGTGTGATCGCCGCGTCGGGCAGTGGCATGCGGCGGGGGATTTCGCTGGAAACGGTCGAACCGCAATTGAAAAAAGCCTTTTCAATCAAACGCGCCAAGGCAGTGGCATTGATTATCAATTCACCAGGCGGGTCACCTGTGCAATCTTCGCTGATTGGGCGCCGTATCCGCGATCTGGCCAAACGGGCTGATGTGCCGGTTTTGGCCTTTTGTGAAGATGTTGCGGCCAGTGGTGGCTATTGGCTAGCTGCCAGTGCGGATGAAATTTATGCTGATCCGGCCTCGATCATCGGGTCGATTGGCGTAGTGTCTGCCGGTTTTGGTTTTGACAAAGCGATCAAGAAAATCGGTGTTGACCGGCGTGTGCATACAGCAGGTGAATCCAAAATGATCCTTGATCCGTTTCAGCCCGAACAAAGCGAAGAAGTCGAACGGCTAAAGGCATTGCAGGCAGAAATCCATACCCAGTTTATTGCCCACATTGAAAACCGACGTGGTGCCAAGTTGAAAGGCGATCGAGCTGAATTGTTCAGTGGCGCGTTCTGGACTGGTGAAACCGCGGTCAAGCTGGGGCTGGTTGATGCGGTTGGTGAAATCAGACAGACAATCAATAGCCGGTTTGGCGATGATACCGAACTGATGATGATCGAACCGAAACGAAAATTGCTGCCTTTCGGGCTGACCAATCTGTCAGGACAGATGGCCAGTGGTATTGTTAATGAAGCTTCTGATATTGCCATCGAGCGCGTCTATCTATCGCGCTTTGGCCTGTAATTGGGGCGTATTATGTCAAAATCTATCATGGTGAAAGGCTGAATGTGATGCTGTCCTTACCCAAGCTTATTGGCCTATGTCTTATTTTGTGGATTGTATGGCGGGTGTTCCGGGCGATTGATGCGCGCAAAGCCAATCTTGCCACTAAAAATGACCAGACAGACACTGGCAACGAGACGCAACAAAAGGCGCATCGTGCTTCGATTGACCTTGAAGAATGTACGATTTGCAAAGCTTGGGTAGCACGTGAAAATTGTGGTCGTAATGATTGCCCTTATTAGCCCTAGCTAGGGTTGCATTTAACAGGTGTTTGCGAGTAGTTTGCGGGCAACCGATCCGGTTCAAGACATCATAGACGGTCTTAGATTATGACAAAGACGCACATTTCAGAAGCAGGCACTGATTTTCAGTCAATTATATTAAACTTGCAGCTTTATTGGGCTAAACAGGGCGCCGTTATTCTGCAACCTTATGATATGGAAGTTGGCGCAGGAACATTTCATCCGGCGACGACCTTGCGGGCATTGGGACCTGACAAGGTCTGGCGTGCGGCCTATGTCCAGCCTTCGCGTCGCCCAACCGATGGCCGCTATGGCGAAAATCCGAACCGGCTTCAGCATTACTATCAGTTTCAGGCCATTTTCAAACCATCGCCAGCCGACTCACAGGCTATGTATCTCGGGTCTTTGCGTGCCATCGGTCTTGATCCGGATGCACATGATATCCGCTTTGTCGAGGATGACTGGGAATCGCCGACATTAGGCGCATGGGGACTTGGCTGGGAAGTATGGTGTGACGGTATGGAAGTGTCGCAATTCACCTATTTTCAGCAGGTCGGTGGTATCGAATGTAACCCAGTGCCGCTGGAATTAACCTATGGTCTTGAACGTCTGGCGATGTTCATTCAGGGCGTTGATAATGTCTATGATCTTGATTGGGATGGTGTTGCGGCCGAAGATGGTGGCAAATGCTATGGTGATATTTTTCATCGCGCCGAAGTCGAATTTTCCAGCTGGAATTTTGAACATGCTGAAACTGACATTTTACTGCAGCATTTCAAGGATGCTGAAGCCGAATGCGGTGCCTTGCTTGACCATGATGTGCCACTGGCCTTGCCAGCCTATGATCAATGTATGAAAGCTAGCCATTTGTTCAATCTGCTTGATGCGCGTGGTGTTATTTCGGTGACCGAACGTGCGTCCTATATTGGTCGTGTGCGGGCGCTTGCCAAGGGATGTTGCGAAGCGTGGATCGGGCAATCATCTGACAGCCAGAAGCAAGAGGCGTAAATGGCGGATCTGTTTATCGAACTTGTTAGCGAAGACATTCCGGCCCGCATGCAGGTAAAGGCCTGTGCCGATCTGCAACGGCTTGTTTATGCGGGGCTTGATGACCTTGGCCTTGGTTATACCAAAGCTGATGATACGGATGCCTGTCTGGTGTCGTCACGGCATCTGGCATTGTATGTGGTGGGCGTTGATGATCGGCAAGCTGACCGTATCGTCGAAAAACGTGGCCCCCGTGTTGATGCGCCCGAACAGGCGATTAACGGGTTTTTGGCCTCGACCGGCTTGACCCGCGATCAACTGGTTGAAGAAGATACGCCCAAAGGCCGTTTCCTGTTTGCCCGTTCGGAGTCGAAAGGCGCGCAGACTGCCGATCTGCTTGCCTCTATGATTGCCGGCATTCTGAATAGTTTTCCCTGGCCGAAAAGTCAGCGTTGGGGAACATCACGGTTTCGCTGGGTGCGTCCGTTACATCGGATCAATGTGCTGTTTGGTGGCAAGCGGCTTGATGGTGCGCTGGCACTTGGCGGCGATGATGATGCCGCTATTGCCTTTGGTGATAAAAGCTGTGGTCATTTCTTTGAAAGCCCGGGGGATGTTGATCTTGATGGTCTGAAAAATGCTCAGGATTATTTAGGCCGCCTGAAAAAAGCGCATGTGCTGGTTAATCACAATGAGCGTATCCAAACGGTTATGGATCAGGCACGCAAACTGGCCGCCGATATGGGCTGTAGCGTCAAAAGCGGTGACGCGCAAATAGCCGAAACAGCTAATCTTGTCGAATGGCCAAACTTGCTGGTTGGCAAGATCGAAGACCGGTTTATGCAATTGCCAGCCGAGGTTCTGCAATCATCAATCCAGACGCATCAGAAATATATCACGCTGGAACATATCAGCGATGGTTCGATGTCACCGCATTTCATCATTGTTGCCAATCGTATCGCCGATCATGTGCGTGATGATGTCATCAAGGCAGGGAACCAACGTGTGTTGCGCGCCCGTCTTGCCGATGCCGAATTTTTCTGGACGCAGGATAAAGCCAGAACATTAGAAGATTATCTGCCGCAGCTTACCGATATCACCTTTTATGACGGACTTGGGTCAGTTCATGACAAAGCGCGCCGTATAGAAAAACTGGCTGGTGATATTGCGCCTTTCATTGACGGTTGTGATCTGGCCAAGGCACAACGCGCGGGCTTGCTGGCAAAAGCCGACCTAGTGACAGGCATGGTGGGTGAATTCCCCGAATTGCAAGGTATAATGGGTGGCTATTATGCGATAGCAGCAGGCGAAGATGATGACATAGCGGCGGCGGTCGCGTCACATTATCGTCCGCAAGGGCCGCAGGATGCGGTGCCAGCATTGCCCGAGGCCATGACGGTATCGCTGGCCGACAAGATCGATACACTGGTTGGTTTCTTTGGTGCTGGTGCCAAGCCCACCGGATCAAAAGATCCCTATGCCTTGCGCCGTGCCGCCCTTGGTGTGATTGCCATTATTCTTGAAAGTCATACCCGTATCCCGCTTGCCAAGATTTTTGCCAAGGCTGCGGCATATCACGGATTTGATCATGTTGATGATGCCTTGCTGCCATTTTTACGTGAGCGATTGCGTGTCAGTTTGCTGGATCAGAATGTTGCGCATGATGTAGCTGCTTCGGTCTTGCAAACAGCAACGACGGATGATGTGTTGCTACTGGCGGATACCGCACATGCTTTGGCTATTTTTCTGGCAACAGAGGATGGCGTTGGCCTGTTGGCTGGATGGCGACGTGCGGCAAGTATTCTGGCCGCAGAAGAAAGTAAAGAAGACAGGGTCTTTGCCCCCACTATTGACCCGAACCTGTTTGTGCATGATGCCGAGCGCGGATTGATGTCAGCCATTGATATTCTTGGCAGTCATGATGCGGATGAGCAAACAGAAATTCCTGACAAAGCTCAGCTTCTGCAACAAATGCAGGCGCTTGGTCAGTTGCGGACGCCTATTGACCATTTCTTTACCGAAGTTGTGGTAAATGATGACGATCCCGCAATTCGGGAAAACAGGTTGGGACTTCTGGCACTCATCAGGTCACATATGCAGAATATTGCCGATTTTTCAAAAATCGAAGGGTGATAGATGAAGGGTCTGTAGCGTCACATATGTATTTTGCGTTTTTTGACATTGTTTGTTGATGTCAGGCTCGTAAAAGTTACGTGACATAATCTAATGGTGGAAAAGGGACTAAATCATGGCTCAGTGGGTATATAGCTTTGGTGCGAATGGTACGGATGGCGACAGTTCCATGCGTAATCTTTTAGGTGGCAAAGGATCAAACCTTGCCGAGATGAGTGGGATCGGCTTGCCAGTGCCGCCAGGATTTACCATCACGACCGAAGTCTGCACCTATTTCTATGATAATGATCACAGCTATCCGGACTCGCTAAAAAAAGATGTGGCTGCCGCGATTGCGCTGATTGAAGCCGAAACCGGCACATTGTTTGCCGATGCGGAAAATCCGCTTCTGGTATCGGTTCGTTCAGGCGCGCGCGCTTCGATGCCGGGCATGATGGATACGGTGCTTAATCTGGGTTTGAATGATGACACTGCTGCGGGGCTTGCCGCGCGTGCTGACGATATCCGCTTTGCCTATGATAGCTACCGCCGCTTTATCCAGATGTATGCCGATGTGGTCATGGATGTCGATCATGGGCTGTTTGAGGACGTGCTGGAAGATATGAAGCGTGCCCGTGGTATTTTTGACGATACCAAGCTGACCGGGGCAGATCTGCAGGAACTGGTCGGGCTTTATAAGACTATTGTCGAGGAAGAAGCTGGCACCGCATTTCCACAGGACCCTTGGGAACAGCTATGGGGGGCTGTGGGTGCGGTCTTTACCAGCTGGATGAATACGCGTGCAAAAACCTATAGGCGTCTGAACAATATTCCGGCTGCCTGGGGCACGGCGGTTAACGTACAGGCTATGGTGTTTGGCAATATGGGTGATGATTGTGCAACAGGCGTTGCCTTTACCCGCGATCCATCGACAGGTGAAAATAGTTTCTATGGCGAATTTTTGATCAATGCCCAAGGCGAAGATGTTGTTGCGGGCATCCGTACCCCATTACCACTGACCACTGAAGCGCGGCGCAAAGCGGGCGGTGATGAACTGTCGATGCAAGAAGCTATGCCCGACGTATTTAACCAGCTTGACGCTGTGCGCATCCGTCTTGAGGCGCATTATTGCGATATGCAGGATCTGGAATTCACCGTTCAGCAAGGGCGTCTTTATATGTTGCAGACACGAAGTGGCAAACGTACTGCCGAGGCTGCAATCCGCATGGCTGTCGAAATGGCTGATGAAGGGCTGATTTCAAAAGATGAAGCGATTTGCCGTGTTGATCCATTGGCGCTAGACCAGCTATTGCACCCAACGCTTGATCCTGATGCCCAGAAGACGTTATTGACACGCGGCTTGCCGGCATCACCTGGCGCGGCCTGTGGGCAGATTGTTCTGAACGCCGACAAGGCCGAGGAAATGGCGTCACATGGCCATCAGGTTATTCTGGTGCGGCTGGAAACCAGTCCTGAAGATATTCATGGGATGCATGCTGCTGCTGGTATTCTGACCGCACGTGGCGGGATGACAAGTCATGCGGCTGTAGTTGCCCGTGGCATGGGGCGCCCTTGCGTATCGGGCAGTGGTGATCTCAGCTTTGACGAGGTCAGTGGTAAAATCTTTATCCTTGGCACTGAATTGTCTGAGGGCGATATTCTGACGATCGATGGCAGTAACGGTAATGTTTATCTTGGCGAGGTGGCAACGATTCAGCCGCGCATGTCGGATGCGTTTGCCACGCTCATGTCATGGGCAGATCAGGCTAGACGGATGCGGGTGCGCACCAACGCTGAAACCCCGGCAGATGCGCGTGTTGCGGTTGATTTTGGCGCCGAAGGTATTGGCCTTTGCCGTACCGAGCATATGTTTTTCGATAGTGACCGTATTATCGCCATGCGCGAAATGATTATGGCGGCGGATACTGAGGGGCGTGAAACGGCGTTAGCCAAATTATTGCCCATGCAAAGACAGGATTTCATGTCGCTGTTCGAGATCATGGCAGGGTTGCCCGTGACGATACGGTTACTTGATCCGCCTTTGCATGAATTCTTGCCGCATTCTCAAGATGAACTGGCTGAAGTTGCCAAAGCGTCAGGCATCACATTGGAAACCGCACGCCAACGTGCGATAAAACTGGCCGAATCGAATCCTATGCTTGGCCATCGTGGGTGTCGTCTGGCGGTGACCTATCCGGAAATCTGTCGGATGCAGGCGCGTGCTATTTTCGAAGCCGTCTGTGCTATAGCGAAAAAGCTGGGAACAGCCCCGATTCCCGAAATCATGGTGCCATTGGCTGCAACAGCGCGCGAGATTGCGCTATGCAAGGTGGAAATCATTGCCGCAGCTGATGCGGTGATGGCAGAAACCGGTCAGAAGATCGACTATCTGATTGGCACGATGGTTGAATTGCCGCGGGCCGCTATATGTGCAGGTGAGCTTGCCGATGAAGCGGAATTCTTTTCTTTTGGCACGAATGATTTGACACAAACAGCCCTTGGAATCAGCCGTGATGATGCGGGGGCGTTCCTTCATCATTATGCCGATGCCGAAATCTATCCGGTTGATCCCTTTGTTTCGATTGATCGTGATGGTGTTGGGGCGCTGGTTCGGCTTGGCGTTGAAAATGGCAAGGCCGCACGTCCCGATATCAAGCTAGGTATCTGCGGGGAACATGGGGGTGATCCGGACTCGATCAGTTTCTTTGAAGAGGTTGGGCTTGATTATGTGTCCTGTTCACCGTTCCGCGTGCCTGCCGCCCGACTGGCCGCCGCACAGGCGCATATCAGGCAGAAAAGCTAGGATCAATTTAGCTGGAAACATTTCGGCATAAACACAAAAAAGCCGGCAATCCATGAAGGATGCCGGCTTTTATTTTGGATTACACCCGAATTACTTGGTGCCAAGACCTGCAAAGCGCTTGTTAAAGCGGGCAACCTGACCACCTGAATCAACAATCCGGTGCTGGCCTGTCCATGCTGGATGTGTCAGCGGGTCGATATCAAGCTTGATAACGTCACCTTCTTTACCCATGGTCGAACGTGTCTTGCGCTCGCTACCATCAGTCATCACAACTGTAATTTCATGATAATCAGGATGAATATCTTTTTTCATTATGCTCTCCTTAAAGCCTGACGCTGCCGCCAGGCTCTGGGTCTCTTCCGGCAAGCCGGATATTAAATCTATGTGCCGCATCACAAGTCCCAAGGCGTGTCTTTTGACACTGTGCGGGGCTGGTCTTTCAGCAGTGCGGGTGGTATATCGCCTATGGCGTTGCAAAGCAAGCCCTTAACGAACGTAACAGGTATGTAATGACAAACCGTAACACCGATGTCTCTTATGATGCTACTAAGGCTGACAGCGCCGAGGCAGCAATGACAAGCGGTGAACTATTACGGTTTTTCTGGCCGTATCTGGCTCCGCATAAAAAGCGAATCATGTTGGCGGTATTGTCACTATTCATGGTGGCGGGGGCGTTACTATTCATGGGGCGCGGGCTAGCTTTTCTGGTTGATGAAGGTCTTGGAAAACAGGATCCAGCTTTGCTAGATCGTGCCGTTATGGCCACCAGCCTGATTGCTCTGGTGCTAGCCTTTGGCAGTTATTTGCGCACCACCATGGTCAATCAGATTGGCGAAATGGTGCTAGCTGATATTCGGCGTGCTGTATTTGCGCATGTGACCCGACTGTCAATTGGATGGTTTGAAACTGCGCGCACAGGTGACGTTCTGGCGCGGATAACCAGCGATACCGCAACCGTTCAGATGGTTATGACATCAACGCTGTCAATGGCTGCACGCAATGTGATTTTGCTGTTTGGCGGGCTGGTTATGGTGGTGCTTTCAAGCCCAAAAATGTCTTTGGTCGTGTTGGTCGTCGTGCCACTTGTGGTGGTGCCATTGATCTTGCTAGGGCGGCGTTTGCGGGTGGCGTCGCGACGCGCGCAGGATCGCCTTGGGGATGTTTCGGTCGAAGCCGAGGAGGTGGTTAGCGCCATCCGTACGGTTCAGGCATTCGGGCGTGAAAGCTTTGTACGGGCACATTTTGACAAGGCTGTTGATGACAGCCTAGACGCGGCTTTGTCGCGGGTGCGTTTGCGGGGCCTGTTATCGGGCATCCTGATCTTTCTGGTCTTTAGTGGTATTTCAGCGATTCTGTGGATTGGCGGACAGGACCTTCTTGCCGGACGCATAAGCGCCGGAGATTTATCATCATTTATTTTCTATGCCTTTCTAGTTGCAAGCTCGACCGGCTTTTTGTCTGAGCTGGCTGGTGATCTGCAGCGTGCAGCTGGCGCGGCAGACCGGATCGCTCAGCTTCTGACAACGGATGCCATCGTGCCTGAATTACCCAACACACAAAAGCTGGATGCGACACATCCGGTAGCGTGCCGGTTTGATAAGGTGTCATTTTCCTATCCAGCCGCGGCTAACCGGCCAGCGATTGATAACGTTAGTTTCCAGATAAATGCGGGTGAACGGGTTGCGTTGGTAGGGCCTAGCGGGGCTGGCAAATCGACCCTGTTTCATTTGTTGTTGCGTTTTTATGACCCGATCACAGGCGTGATTTCAATCGGTGATACCGATATCCGCGCGGTTAAGCTTGCTGATGTCCGCGCCCAGATCGGATTGGTGCCACAGGATCCGGCATTATTTTCTGCAACAATCCGGGAAAATCTGGTCTTTGGCCGACCTGATGCCAATATGGATACGATTATCGAGGCGGCAAAAAAAGCGCAAGCGCATGATTTTATCATGGCTATTCCGGATGGTTATGAAGCGATGGTTGGCGAAAAGGGCGTGCGCCTTTCTGGTGGCCAACGCCAGCGTGTGGCCATTGCACGTGCTATATTGCGTAATCCCAGATTGTTATTGCTTGATGAGGCCACCAGCGCCCTTGACGCGCAATCTGAAGCCGCTGTGCAGGGAGCGCTGGAAAATCTAATGTATGAGCGCACGTCATTGGTGATCGCGCATCGTCTGGCCACAGTCGTGCGGGCTGATCGGATCCTTTTAATGGATCAAGGGCGAATCATTGCCGAAGGTACGCATGAAATGCTGATGGTTGAATCCAGCCTTTATCGTACCTTGGCAGATCTGCAATTTTCAGTGCCACGGCGCGCCTGAAAATCTATTCATTGGCAGATTTGAAATGGCCAATGAGGCCTGATTCCAGATCAAAATGACTTGCCGCAAAATGGCCAACCGAGCCAGTTGCACGCGGGCCATCGATAGCCCCTTTAATCGAGGCATTCCAGCTATGTATATCACCACCATCAATCTGGAATTGAATATTTGCATCTTTGCTGCTGAATAAATTATCGCTAGCTGGTGGCAGGGTGAAATCAAGGGCGCCATCAAAGCGGCTTCCAGTGTCATTGGTCAGGGAGATCGATCGTAACGTGCCTTTTTGATCCGGAAAATCAAGTATCAGATTTCCTGTGCCATGCCATTTGATGGGTGCTGTGTTACCTTGGCAAAGACATGCCACTTTGACATTGACTGCCAAAGCAACAGCATGCTCTGGCATGATGTCGATGGTTTGAACAGGATATATGTCTTTAAAAAATTCCAATACATATAGATCTTCCTCAATCCAGGCGAAAAGATCGCTATCATCGTCGCTGAAGGATGGCGTCAGAATGGCTTGCTGTTCAATGTCACCGAATTCGTAAAGCGCGCTCACCAGTAATATATGTGCATCGGGGATGAAAGGCGGTGGTGCATGCTTGTCTGGGAGAGGTGCTGTTTCTTCAATCGGCTCAAGGATAAAGCGCTGATGATCAAGATGTGGATGTTCGTCTTCAAACCGAATATCTGGATATGGATGTCCGCAACGCATCAACAACTCTGTTCGTGGTGTCAGGTTATCGGCAGAATCATGGCATAGGGCGGCTGCCGCAGCCGCGGCAAATCCAAAACAGCCAGTCACACATAAAATAATATAGCCTGAAAATAGCAGGATGGCGGTTGCCATCGGTCGTGCCGCATTTCGGGCGTTAACATAAAACAGATAGATTACCGACCTTGGCTGTTCATATGGCCAATTCGTTATCATACCAAAGGATAGTCCGTTTAGGATATGATGGCAAATATGGCTATCTACTTGGCTGATACTCTTTGTGTGATTTTCAGCTCAATACGACGGTTTTTCTGACGCGCATCTTCACTGTTCTCATTGATCAGCGGTTGATGTTCGCCATAGCCAGTTGCGGCAAGGCGGTTTGGTGGCAAACCTTGTGATATCAGAAACCGCACTACAGATAAGGCGCGCTCGGTTGAAAGATCCCAGTTATCTGCATAGCGCCCAGCGCGGATCGGAATATCGTCGGTATGCCCATCTACCTGTAAAACCCAGTTTATATCATCAGGTATTTCCCTGGCAATTTCAGCCAATGCAACAGCGAGTTTGGTCATTTGTTCGCGGCCACTATCACCGATATCGGCCTGACCGGGGGCGAATAGGACCTCGGACTGGAATACAAATCGATCACCGACAATCTGTACGTCATTCCGGCCTTTGAGAATATCACGAAGCCGCCCAAAGAATTCGGA
The DNA here is from genome assembly GCF_000024465.1 of Candidatus Puniceispirillum marinum IMCC1322. NCBI lineage: Bacteria > Pseudomonadati > Pseudomonadota > Alphaproteobacteria > Puniceispirillales (SeqCode) > Puniceispirillaceae (SeqCode) > Puniceispirillum (SeqCode) > Puniceispirillum marinum (SeqCode). The sequence goes on from NC_014010.1 coordinate 2,497,647, forward strand.
CCGGAACCGCTGTAATTCCTGAACACGGCTTGCCAGCGCATTGTTAAGTGACTTGCCAAGATTGGCGATGGCAATTTTATCTTTAGTGGCTTGGGCTTCTTTTTCAGCCAGCAAATTTTGCAGACTTTCCAATTGTGCTTTTAGCGCGGCAAGCGCATTTGTCATTTGTGCAATTTCGGCGCGCGATGCGTTGGTTTCGGCCTTGAGATTGTCGATCGTTTGACTGTCTGTTTTCGCGCGGGCATCAGCGATCGCCAGCGTGCCTTCGACAATATGCAGTTGCTCTTCACGTTCAGCCAGATTTTTCTGGGCATCATTCAAGGCGGTTTCCGTATCGGACTGTAACAGCATCAGGCGGTCGATTTCAGCATTCCGCGCATCAAGATCGCTTGTTAGAATGGTAAGCTGAGAGCTTATTTCCTCATTTTCAGCATTGCTAAGCGCAAGTTGATTATTGATCTGCGCAAGGTTAGCGGCAAGGTCGGCGCTGGCATTGCGTTCAAGGTTCAACAATTCGGTGAGGCTGGCCAGTTGCTGGCGCATAGCGGTCAATGTATCATCCTGGCCAGATACACGATAGGCTAGGTTAACCTGTATCAGAACGAACACCATCAAGACAAAAATAATGACCATTAATAGCGTCGCTAATGCATCGACAAACCCCGGCCAGGTGTAGTTTTCAGTGCGTCGTGAACCAGTTGTGCGAGATAACGCCATGGTTTACTTGGACCCCTGACCAGATGATTTAGCCGACAGCATGGCCCCGATTGAGCTTGAGAGGCCGCGTAATTCTGATGCGACAACATCGGTTTGCCGATTTCGATCATTTCGCAAATCTTCAGATAGTTGCGTAATGTTGGTGTTTAACTGCACCAGATGGTCACGAAGGCGGCGATCATCAGCCAGCATTTCAGCAAGGCTAGCCATATTTGTGTTTAGTCGTGATACCTGATCTAGCAGATGTTCACGGTTATCTTCCCCTTTGGCTATAGCTTGTGATAAGGACAAAAGCGCGCGCGCGGCTTCTTCGCTCATGCCATGCGCCAACGGGCTAAGCGATTGGGGCTGACCATTTTGGGCTGGGCTATTGTCGGTAAAGCGCGCAAAGGCCGAAAGCCAGTCTTCCAACTCATTGAAAAAGCGTCCCATGGCCTGACCAAGTTGCAGATCAAGAAACCCTAGGATAAGCGACCCAGCCAGGCCGAAAAGTGACGACGAAAAGGCAGTCGCCATACCCGATAATGGGGCATCAAGACCGGTGCGTAGCTGACCCATCATGGCGGTAAAATCGCTGTTATTCGCGTCGATCGAATTGACCACGCCGCCAACGGCACTAATTGTTTGTAGCAGCCCCCAGAAGGTGCCAAGCAGACCCAGAAACACCAGCAAGCCAATCATATAGCGGGAAATTTCCCGCCCTTCATCAAGGCGCGCAGCCACCCCATCAAGCACCGAGCGCATGGATAGGGCAGATAATTGTGTGTCCTGACGCGAGTCAGCAAGCATGGCATAGACAGTGGCCAGCAGAACAGGGCGCGCGCCAGGTGGGTCAAGCTGGCTTGTCTCTTGAACGGCGGTGATCCATTTGCGCTCAGGAACAAGGCGCAAATTCTGTCGGATGATATAGGCAATACCCAATGCCAAAGTCAGCAAAATCATCCCATTCAAGGCCGCATTGCCAAGAAAGGCGTCGCTAAGCGGTGCGTGTAATAGAATGGCAATTATACTAACCGCCACTAAAAACAAAAACATGCGAACAAGGTAACGTCGTGGGTCGGTGATCATTGTCATATCTCCTATGCCTAGTTGGGCGCCTCTTGGAAATGCCAGCACAACTATATACAAAAGAATGGCAGGAATATGGTGACAGGCCAACCCCTGCCGACAGCATTTGTCAGCTACATGGCATTAACAATTGTGATAATGCGGCATAGCGGGCTTGACTAGGGGTGGCTAGCTCCGCAAGGCTCTCAATAACTCGGCATGCAAAGTCGGGTTAGCGGTAACCACATCACCTGTTTCAAGAGCCTTGTCACGAGATGCAAAGTCCGACACAAAACCACCAGCCTCGCGGACAAGCAGAAAACCAGCGGCTATATCCCATATTTGCAGACCATGTTCCCAGAAACCATCAAGCCGACCAGCGGCAACCCATGCCATATCAAGCGCGGCAGCGCCATAGCGGCGAATGCCCGCACAGCGCGGCATGACGTTACTAAGCTCATGAATGAATTGCTTGTGATCATCTTCAGTGCCCCGACCAAGGAAGGGGATGCCTGTACCAAACAGGGACTCAGACATATGGCGCCGACCAGACACCCGAAGCCGTCGTTCGTTCAGATAAGCACCCTGTCCACGCTCGGCATAGAATAACTCATTGCGGATGGGGTCAAAAACGGATCCGGCTGTAATCACACCCTTGTCCATTACGGCAATCGAAATGGCAAACTGGGGAATGCCATGCAGAAAGTTCGTGGTGCCATCAAGCGGATCAACAATCCAGACAGGCGCGTCACTATCAGCCCCTGCCGTTTCACCGCTTTCTTCCATCAGAAATCCCCAGTCAGGCCGCGCCTTATGCAGTTCAGCCTTGATAACACGCTCGGCATTGGTATCGGCACGCGAGACGAAATCAGCTGGCCCCTTGCGGCTTACCTGTAAATTTTCAGTTTCGCCAAAATCGCGTAACATGCCCCGTGAAGCTGCGGTAGATGCTTTTTGCATCACATTTATTAGTGCGGAACGCGTTGCCATAAAGAGGTCCTGTAAGATAAATCGTCGGTGATAATCAGATTAAACCCGTTCTAGCAGAAATGGATTTTTTCTCTATCTATTTATTTATATTGTGGGCATTGGCGATGCGTTTTGCCCTTTTTATCAGCGGTTGGATAATGCCCTAGTCTTTGGCTCGCTCGACATAGGTGGCATCTTCAGGGCGCACAACAATACGGGTGCCTGTTTCAATATGTGGTGGCACCATGACACGCACACCGTTTTCAAGCACGGCTGGTTTGTATGATGACGAGGCTGTTTGACCTTTGACGACAGCGTCAGCTTCAACAACTTCCATCGCAACCGTGTCAGGCAGTGATACCGAAATCGGGTCACCCTCATAGCTTTCCATGGTTACAGTCATGCCATCCTGCAAAAAGGCGGCGCGGTCACCAACCATGCTGTTTGCGATGCTGATTTGTTCGAAGCTGACCGAATGCATGAACACCAGATTATCACCTTCATCATATAAAAAGGTACATTCGGCTTCATCCAGAATGACCCGTTCGACTGTTTCAGAAGACCGGAAACGTTCGTTCAACTTGGTGCCGTCGCGAATGTCACGAAGCTCTATCTGGGCAAAGGCCCCCCCTTTGCCAGGCTTAACATGCGCAACTTTAACGGCTGTCCATAGCCGGCCATTATGCTCGATTACATTGCCGGGCTTAACGGCATTTCCATTCAATTTCATGTCAGTCTCCTAAAATCGTCTAAATACATGTCTCACTATCAAGATAAAGTGTTACCGATCAAGGCTGCATTATCCAACATGCGGCAAGAAAAGCCCCATTCATTATCATACCATGCCAGAACCCGCACTAATCTATTGTTCAGAACGCTAGTCTGTTCAAGGTCGGCAATCGAAGAATGCGGGTTATGATTAAAATCGACTGACACAAGTGGGCGTTCGTTTATATCCAAGACGCCTTTCAATGAGACCTTGGCTGCCGCCGCGAGCAGGTCGTTCACTTCGTCAGTGCTGGTGTCGCGTGCTGTCATGACAGTGAGGTCGATCACCGATACATTGGCGGTTGGCACCCGAATGGCAGAACCGTTCATCTTGCCTTTCAGTTCAGGTAGCACCTCGCCAACAGCTGACGTGGCACCGGTTGATGTCGGAATCATCGATAATCCGGCAGCCCGCGCCCGGCGCAGGTCTGGATGGCTGGCATCCAATGTTGGCTGATCGCCTGTATAGGCATGAATGGTGGTCATGTAACCTGCCTCTATGCCCAGCCCATCCGATAGAACTTTGGCGACAGGTGCCAGCCCATTTGTCGTGCATGATGCGTTTGACAGAATAACCGAATCTGAACGCAATTGATGGTGATTGACGCCATAAACGATGGTCTGGTCAGCTGTTCTGCATGGCGCAGATATCAAGACTTTTTTGGCACCAGCTTCAATATGCGCGGCGGATTTTTCACGATCATTGAACTTGCCTGAACATTCAAGCACAACATCGATGCCAAGATCCTTATGCGGGATGTCAGCCGGATTACGCTGGCGTGACATATGGATCTTGCCGCGGCCAATATCCAGCCAGTCATCACCATGCGTGACATTAGAATGGGCACGGCCATGCACCGAGTCGAATTCATAAAGATGCGCGGATGTTGCGACCGGCCCTGGGCTGTTGATCAGCACCACCTCAATATCTTCACGCGCGCTTTCTTCCAACGCGCGCAAGGTCATCCGCCCAATACGGCCAAAACCGCTGATTGCCAAACGTAATGTCAAAATCAAACTCCTATCAAAGCATGAGTGTTATTTCATTCCGGTTGGGGGATGTTTAGCCACACAGAGTGATGTTTGGTTTATACCCGGAAATTGGTTATTTGGTTATGGCCCTTGCTTGTTCGACAACAGCTTCACTCGTGATACCAAAATGAGTGTATAAATCATTTATTGGGGCAGATGCGCCAAAGCTGTCCATGCCGATAAAGCCATCATTTTCAGACAGTAGTCGGTCCCAGCATTGCCGCATACCAGCTTCGATAACGATGCGGGGGCTGTTACCAAGAACCGCTTTGCGATAATCAGCATTCTGCATCCAGAAAAGCTCAAGACAGGGAACAGATACAACAGCGGCAGCAATGCCCACCGCCGCCAGTTTGCTTTGCGCGTCAATCGCGATACCAACCTCGGAACCCGAAGCCATTAAAGTGACAGCACGGTCGCCATCTGCTTCAACTGCCACATAGGCGCCCAAAGCGGTTTTATTTTCAGCCATATCGCCATGACGAAATTGTGCCATACCCTGGCGGCTGAGTGCCAGAATCGATGGTGCTGTTGTTGACGCAAGCGCGCATTGCCACGCTTCGGCAGCTTCGACAACGTCGCCAGGACGGAATACCAGAAGGTTGGGTATCACGCGCAAGGCAGATAGATGCTCAACAGGTTGATGCGTCGGTCCATCTTCGCCAAGGCCGATAGAATCATGTGTCATCACGTAAATGACACGTTGCTTCATCAGGGCAGACAGGCGGATTGAGGGACGGCAATAATCAGTAAAGACCATAAAGGTGCCACCATAGGGAATGGTGCCGCCATGCAAGGCAATACCATTCATGGCAGCGGCCATACCATGTTCACGAACACCGTAATGGATATAGTTGCCAGCATAATTACCATTACGACCCTGATCAAAAATCTCATGTGCGGCGACCCGGGTATTGTTCGATCCGGTCAAATCTGCCGAACCACCAAACAATATTGGACAGGCAGGCATGATAGCTTCAATCGCTTTTTGGCTGGCGACACGTGTTGCCAGCTTTTGTGGCTCAGCGGCATAGGCGTTTTTCAATGCGATTACAGCATCATTTATGTCACTGCTGAAATCGCCTGTCATAGCGGCGTCAAAAGCAGAAGCGGACGCAGAGGCCGCATGTCGGCTTTGCCAAGCTTCACGTTCAGCACTGCCGCGACGACCAGCATCTCGCCAGTCTGAAAGAATATCATCTGGCACAATAAACGGTTCATGCGCCCATCCAAGCGCGTCACGGGCACCAGCAATTTCGTCACCGCCAAGCGGTGCGCCATGTACGCCAGCTGTACCTGCTTTTGTGGGGGCGCCATAGCCAATGGTTGTTTTACAGCGGATTATAGTCGGCTGGCTTGTATGCGCCTTGGCGGCCGATAGGGCTGACGAAACAGCCGCCATATCATGGCCATCAACGCTGAGTACCTGCCATCCATAGGCCTCAAAACGCTGGCTAATATCATCTGATACGGCCAGATCGGTGCTTCCATCAATCGAAATGCTGTTATCGTCAAACAGGACGATCAGCTTGCCAAGACCAAAATGTCCAGCGATAGAGGCAGCTTCATGGCTGATGCCTTCCATAAGGCACCCATCGCCAGCAATCACATAGGTGTGGTGATCAACAAGATCATCACCATAACGCGCGGCCAGATGGCGCTCGGCCATAGCCATGCCAACCGCATTGGCAATACCTTGACCCAGTGGGCCTGTGGTTGTTTCAATGCCGGTTGCATGTCCGAATTCAGGATGACCAGCAGTGCGCGATCCCAGCTGCCGGAAGTTACGCACTTCATCCATGGTCATATCTTTATAACCTGTTAGGTGAAGCAAGGCATAAATAAGCATCGATCCATGCCCAGCTGATAGCACAAACCGGTCACGATCAGGCCAATGCGGGTCAGCGGCATCAAATTTCATATGTTCGTCAAACAGAACAGTCGCCGCATCGGCCATGCCCATGGGCATGCCAGGATGCCCGGATTTTGCAGCTTCCACAGCATCCATAGACAACGCCCGAATGGCATTAGCCATGTTTTGTTTTGATGCTGCATTCGTCATGTCAAACCCCTAAGCGTATGTGCCGATGTGACCGAAGCACGCGTGGCAAACTGTATGTAATAAACTTTATTAGAACTATCCCCGCAATTTGCATTTCTATAACCGTTTCGTCAATGCGGCATTCATTCTATTGAAGATTATCATTAATATTTTTTTCAGGGGATTATATTGTGATGCCAGTTCAATTTCTTGACTTTTGTGATGGTAGGATAGAATGGGGGTTTATTTCAATTGTATCTTAGTGCAAGCTTCATCTCATAACATATTATGAACAAGACAGAATATGATTTTTGAGTAATAAACCGATATAAGTAAGTTAACGTTTGTTATTAAGCTAATAAGATGAATTTGTTTGGGATTTTGAACTAAATGACACGACTTGAAGACGCATTAACCCAATTCGAAAATGCTGTGGCTAATTTGGAACGGTCGATAGAATCGGTTCAGGAATCGGCCACCAATGCCAAAATGGCAAAGCCGGATGCTACCACCATGTCAGCGTCGTTTCAAAATGAGCTGAGCGCACTTGAAGAAAAACTCGATCAGGCGGTTGCCATTATCGCCAAAGTTGTTAACAGCGGGGCGCAACAAGACAAAGTGACCGAAGTCAAATGACCAGCTCTGTAGTAACCATCCGCCTGAATGGCAAACCTTACCAAATCGGTTGTGACGCGGGCGAAGAAGCTCATGTCTCCAAGCTGGGTGCCGAAGTTGATGCGGTCATGCAATCACTGGTCGATTCGGTCGGCCAGATTGGTGAGGCCCGTTTGCTGGCAATGACAGCTTTGATAATTGCGGATCGTTCGTCGAACGGGTCGGCAGGTGGCTCATCACCCTCGGTTGATGCCGGACAAGATGCCGAAGCTACCGCTATTGTCTTGGAAAAAGCAGCGGCACGGCTGACAGAGCTTGCATCTAAGCTAACAACACCTTAAATCAACAATGCGCGGCGACTGTACTTTCGCGTTTGGTTTTTCAATCCCTGGGGCCATAAATTTCTCTCGGGAGCTGTCTCTGGCTGAGCCGTGGTTCAGTTATTCGCGGCGCCCACCTGTTAATCAGGTCACAGAGGATGTTTACACTGACGGTTAGCGTGGTCGCCGCCACCACTGTTATTGCAGGAAGTTGTGAAATGACGTCTCAAAACGTATCAGTCGATCCTGCCGACGAAAAGCAGGCGCTACGACGCGCCGCAACAAAAACCCGCAAAATTCTTTTTGAACAGCAAACCCACGCAGATATGGCGATAGCAGATTATGCTGATAGACTATTGGGCCAATTTGGCCGTGGTATATATGCAGCCTATCTTCCTATACGCAGTGAGCTGTCACCTTTGCCGCTGGTTGCTCGTCTGGCTGATTCATCCGTGCAGACTGCTATGCCGATTACGCCTGCACCTGGTAATCCGCTTGATTTCAGATTATGGGCACCTGGCGATAAGCTGGATGATGGCCCTTATGATACGAAACAGCCCTCAACCACGGCTCCTGTTTGCGCCCCAGATGTGATTCTGGCGCCAATGCTGGCCTTTGATAGTGCATGCTGGCGCCTTGGTTATGGTGGTGGGTTTTATGATCGTTCGATTGGTGGACTGCGCCAGACTGGCCATAAGGTCGTTACCATTGGCGTCGCCTTTTCCGGTCAACAGGTCGAACAAATACCCACCGGACCCTATGATATGGCACTTGATGCCGTCTTAACCCCGGATGGGCTGATAATGCCAGTGTGAAGCTATGGCTAATGCGTGATAGGAGTTTGTCCAAATGCGGGTTCTGTTTTTAGGTGATATTGTGGGGCGATCAGCACGCCAAGCTGTGATTGAGCAGATGTCGTCATTACGCGAAAGTCTGGCGCTCGATTTCATTGTCGTTAATTGTGAAAATGCCGCCGGGGGCTTTGGCATTACGCCCGCAATCTGTGATTTACTGTTTGAAGCTGGGGCTGATGTACTGACCACAGGCAATCATGTATGGGATAAGCGCGAAATCATTGATTATATCGCCAATGAACCACGCTTGTTGCGCCCAATAAACATGGCCGAAGGGACACCTGGTGTTGGTGTGACGACCATTACAAATGAGGCTGGTGCCCGTTTATGCGTGATCAATGTGATGACCAATTTATTTATGGCACCAAATGATCCGGCCTTTTTAGCGCTTGATGATAGTCTGGTGCGAAATAAATTGGGGCGCGATGCAGATTTTATCCTTGTAGATGCGCATGGTGAAGCAACCTCCGAGAAGATGGCGCTTGGGCATCTAGCTGATGGCCGAGCCTCGATGCTGGTCGGAACGCATACCCATATACCAACGGCTGACCATCATATCCTGCCGGGCGGCACCGCCTATCAAACCGATGCGGGCATGTGTGGGGATTATGATAGCGTGATCGGTATGGAAAAGCAGGCCGCGACAGCCCGTTTCATAGGGCGAAGTAATCCGCGCCTTTCGGTGGCGCTTGGCACACCGACATTATGCGGGCTTGTGGTGGAAAGTGATGATAGCGGTCTAGCTATTTCGGTGGCACCTTTTCGCGTTGGCGGCCATCTATCGCCTACCGCAGGCACTGATGTGATCGGGCGGATATAGTTTTGACCACTAGCGGCTAGGCGTTCTGCCTTGCGTCTGCTATATGACATTATAGCAAAGTTAACCGCATAAACAGAAGTTAGAAACCATGGCAGGCCACTCCAAATTCAAAAATATCCAGCACCGTAAAGGCGCACAGGACAAAAAACGCGCCAAGATTTTTGGTCGTCTTATCAAGGAACTCACTGTTGCAGCACGTAGCAGCACCGACCCAGACTCAAATCCACGACTACGTACGGCTTTGTCTGCCGCGCGCGCGGCGAATATGCCGAAGGACAATATTGAACGTGTGCTCAAGCGCGCTGAAGGCGGCGAGGGCGAGAACTATGATGAAATTCGTTATGAGGGTTATGGCCCCGGGGGTACGGCATTAATTGTCGATGCGATGACGGATAACCGTAATCGAACAGCGTCTGAAGTACGTTCGGCTTTTACGAAATATGGTGGTTCGCTTGGTGAAACAGGATCGGTTAGCTTTATGTTTGATCGGGTTGGCCAGATGATTTTTCCATCTGACGTTGCAAGTGCAGATGATATGTTTGAGGCCGCGCTTGAGGCTGGCGCAGATAATGTTGAGTCCGATGAGTCAAGCCATGAAGTGACCTGTGCGCCCGAAGATTTCAACAATGTGCGCGAAGCCATGGAAAACGCCTTTGGCGCACCCGAAGAATCCGGTCTGATCTGGAAACCGCAAAATACCATCGAAGTGAGCGAGGCGCATGCCATAACTTTGCTCAAGTTACTTGATGTGCTTGATGATAATGATGACGTGCAGAACGTATCGTCCAATTTCGATATATCTGACGACATTCTGGCCTCATTGACCTAAGGCTGGCGGTGATGCGCGTTCTTGGTATCGACCCTGGATTGCGCGCCACTGGATGGGGCGTCATTGATGTCACAGCTGGACGGCTGATTCACGTTGCCAATGGTGTCATCAAGCCTAACCACAAAGAGCCCGACGCCCAGCGTCTTGGCCGGATCGCTGATGATCTTTCGGCCATTATTGCGGCGCATCAACCAACCTATGCGGCGATTGAAGAAATCTTTGTTGCCAAGTCAGCCAAGTCGGCGCTGAAGCTGGGCATGGCGCGTGGCGTGGGGATCATGATCTGCGGTCAGGCTGGGCTTGAGGTGCACGAGCTGGCGGCCCGTTTGGTGAAAAAATCAATCACGGGCACTGGCACTGCCGATAAACGGCAAATACAGGATATGGTGTCACGCTTGCTGGGGGTGACGCCCGCCAATGCTGATGCAGCAGATGCGTTGGCGATAGCCATTGCCGCTAGCAATGGTGCCGGACAGATTATTGGTGATGGTGCTGGCAAAGCGGCGTCTGTGCGTGTAGGTTCGACAAGGAATGCAGAGGCCGATAGTGGCCTGTCCCAAGCTATTGCGGCGGCGTTGGCGCGCGACGCACAGGATAATGAGGGTAATCCATGATTGCGCAGCTTCGCGGTATCTTATCTCATACAGCCGATACGCATGCCATTATCGATGTTCAAGGCGTCGGATATCTGGTCAATATTTCGAGTCGTACCCAAGGTCAGCTTGCGGCACAGGATGGTGCGGTTACCGTTCTGACCGAAATGATCGTGCGTGAAGACAGCATGACGCTCTATGGCTTTCATGATGCGTCCGAGCGTGACGCCTTTCGGTTATTGATAACGGTGCAAGGGGTTGGGGCGAAAGCCGCGATGGCGATCTTATCGGTATTATCTCCAGCCGATCTGAGTAGCGCCATCATGGCAGGTGACAAGGCAATGGTGGCACGCGCTGATGGTGTTGGCCCCAAAATTGCCCAGCGTGTTGTGAATGAGCTAGCTGAAAAAATTGGCCGCTTCCCGTCGCTTGGTGATGGTCTTACAATCAATATATCTGGCGTTACAGGCGGCGAAGATTTGCCTGGTGCAAGCGCGATGGGTGACGCATTGTCGGCTCTGATAAATCTGGGATACGGACGATCTGAGGCACATGCAGCGTTGCTTCGGGTACAGCAGGCTGGCGACGCAGATGATCTGTCTGGATTAATCGCTGCCGCCTTACGCGAAATCGGGGGCTAGGAACGTTTAGATGAATGAAGATGAACGCCTTGTGAATCCGGATCATGTCGAGCGTGGCGATAATGCGTTGCGGCCAACGTCGCTTGGCGAATTTATCGGTCAGGGTAATGGCCGGCAAAATCTGGAAACCTTTATCCATGCGGCGCGTGATCGTGGCGATGCGATGGACCACACATTGTTGCATGGCCCTCCCGGGCTTGGCAAAACAACGCTTGCCCAGATTGTATCGTCAGAACTTGGGGTTGGTTTTCGTGGCACGTCGGGGCCGGTCATTGCACGTGCTGGTGATCTGGCAGCCTTGCTGACCAATCTGCGTCCTCGTGACGTTCTGTTTATTGATGAAATTCACCGTCTTGCCCCTGTGGTTGAAGAGGTGCTGTATCCTGCGATGGAAGATTTTCAGCTTGATCTGATTATCGGTGAGGGGCCGTCTGCACGGTCTGTTCGGATTGACTTGCCGCCCTTTACCCTGGTTGGTGCAACAACGCGGTCTGGTCTATTGACAACGCCATTACGTGACCGCTTTGGCATCCAGATGCGGATGCAATTTTATACCCGAGATGAACTCGCGCTGATTTTACATCGGCAGGCTGTAAAGCTGGGTCTCGATTTGGCGGCAGATGGCGCCAGCGAGATTGCAGGCCGGGCGCGCGGAACCCCCCGTGTTGCGGGACGTCTGCTGCGGCGGGTACGCGATATTGCGGCGGTGGCTGGGCATAACAGGGTCACAGCCGAGATTGCTGACACAGCGCTTCATCGTCTCGAAGTCGATGCGGCAGGTCTTGACGCAATGGATCGTCGTTACCTGTCATGTCTGGCTGAGTCCTATGCTGGCGGGCCGGTTGGTGTTGAAACATTAGCGGCGGTTCTGTCCGAACAACGCGACGTGCTTGAAGAGGTAATCGAACCCTATTTGATGCAAACAGGTCTGTTGATGCGGACGCCGCGCGGTCGATGCCTGTCGAGTGGTGGCTGGTCCTATCTGGGCATCACACCGCCAGCGTCGGCAACGCAGCAACTTGATTTGTTGCAGGCCGATGACGAAAATGGTGATGATCATTAAATGATGAATGTGCCTGAGCAACAAAAACAACATCTTGATGGCTGGCTTGAGGGTGATACTCATGGGTACTGTTTGCGTGTTCAATATGAAGACACCGATGCAGGTGGTATTACCTATCATGCGCAATATCTAGCGTTTGCCGAGCGCGCACGGTCAGCCTATCTGCGCCTTCTTGGCGTGGATCAGCCCAGCTTGCTTGCACAGCAGAGTCAGGGATTTGTGGTGCGCCATATTGAGATCGACTATCTGCAAGCGGCCCCATATGACAGCCTGCTTTGTGTTGAGACAAAGCTTATCAAAATGCGTGGTGCCTCATTTAAATTACAACAAATTATAAATAATAATGCACATCGCCACATTGTTGCCCGACTTTTCGTGGACATAGTCTTTGTAACATTCGACGAAAACCGGAAAACAAAACCTGAAAAGATTTCAAAGGCGATTATAAACAAGCTGACTTTAACCGAATAGGCAATGCACTAAGCCATGATGAAAGACTATGTGAGAGTTGGTGTTAGTTAGCTAGCTGACAAAATCAGAACTTAATCTATGACTATCAATATCACTGTTAGGGTGAGAACAGGGGAAATTAATGAATTCAGCCGATTTAACCGTTACCAGTTCAGCGTCGGATCTTAGCACGTGGGGCTTGTTCCTTGCTGCCGACCCATTGGTCAAATTTGTTATGCTTTTGTTGGTGCTGGCCTCAATCTGGTGCTGGGCAATTATTATTGAAAAGATTTCATCAGTGCGTCGTGAACGCCGCTTTGCCCAGCAATTTGAAGATGCCTTCTGGGCAGGTGGGTCACTTGATCAGCTGTACGATGATACCGGCCCTGACGCAGAAGGATCCATGTCCAAGGTTTTTGTTGCCGCCATGCGGGAATGGCGGCGCGCATCAGCACGTGGCCTGGCCAGTAGCACCCGCTCGGATTTGAGGGCATCACTGGTCAGCCGGATCGAGCGTTCGATGAATTTCACCATCACCCGTGAGATGGAGCGACTTGAACGTGGCATGAATTTTCTGGCTTCGATCGGTTCGGTGTCGCCTTTTGTTGGTCTGTTTGGAACGGTATGGGGTATCATGAGTTCCTTTCAGTCGATTGCCGAGTCCAAAAACACGTCGCTTGCCGTTGTTGCCCCCGGCATTGCCGAAGCGTTGTTCGCAACCGCGCTTGGTCTGGCTGCCGCGATACCAGCCGTTACAGCCTATAATAAATTTGCAGGTGATCTTGAGCGACACAGCGCGCGTCTAGAAACATTTGCGCAGGAATTCAGCACTTTGCTTGGGCGTCAGCTTGACGAGGGAGATAACTAATGGGCGCAAATGTAAAGCGATCTGGCAGAGGTGGACGACATCGCCCGATGGGTGAAATCAATGTCACACCTTTTGTTGACGTTATGCTGGTGCTGTTGATTGTTTTCATGGTGACAGCCCCGTTGCTGACTGTTGGTGTGGAAGTTGATTTACCAAAAACACGGGCAGGCAGCATCAATGCAGATGCGGCGCCTCTGGTTGTGTCAATTAAGGCTGATGGCGAACTGTATCTGCAGGAAACAATGATCGAATCCGACAAATTGATTCCTCGTTTGAAAGCCATTTCGCAAGCCAATCCGGCGGTGCGTATTTTTGTGCGTGGTGATACATCGGTAATGTATGGCGATGTGCTTGGGGTTATGGGTCGCATTCAATCAGCTGGTTTCGAGAAAGTAGCACTGGTCGCGCGGCTGCCCGAACAGGAATAGATCAAAATTGGATCACTCTATATGACGTCTCGTCCGGTCATAATTTCAGTAACTTTGCATATCGCAATAGCGGTATTGTTTGCGGTTGGCTTGCCGTCTATCAAACGCAAGCTTCCCGAAGAACAGCCGATCATCGCGATGGAAATTGTGCAGACTGTGCCGATTTCGAATTTGACCGAAGGCGCACAGGAAAGCACTGCCAAAAAAGCACAGGAACCTGCCAAACGTAAAAATACCCCGCCGCCGCCACCGCCAAAAGCTGCGCCTAAATCGAAACCCGTCAAGCCTGTTGCCAAGGTAAAGCCAAAGTCAGTGCCGACGCCAAAGGCACCAGACAAGACAGCTGAAATCATTCCTGATAAGGCAAAGCCAAAACCCAAGGTGAAGCCCAAGCCAGCACCGGTCAAAACGCCAACACCGCCCCAAACAAAACCAAAGCGCACGGAAGCGGCAGCAGCCCCAACCAAACTGCCTAAAGCGCCGCCACGTCGCGAAAACAAAATGGCCAAAGCCAGCAAACAAAAGAAAAAACAGGCGCAGGCGTTAACGGGTGTTATGCAAAATCTTGCCAAGGCAAAACAGGTCAATGAGGAAGCCGAAAAGAAGCGCCGCGCCCAAGAGCGTAAAAAGGCGGCTGAAAAGGTTAACAAGACATTGACTGCTACAACTGGCAATGCGCTGAAAGCACCAAAGGCACCTGTGATTGCACCGATGGGCGCATCAGATTTTGACCTGCTACGGGCGCATTTGTCTAAATGCTGGGATTTGCCAGTGGGCAGCGCTGGTGCCGATACCCTTATTGTTGACATAATTGTAACGTCAGATAGGGACGGAACAGTACTGAGCGCGGAGATTAAAAACAAAACACGATATAAAATTGATCGTGCTTTCAAAGCAGCAGCGGCAGAAGCGCAACGGGCGACTTTGGAATGTTCGCCATTGCCATTGCCACCAGAAAAATATGATCAATGGAAATCGTTTGTTTTTGCCTTTGACCCGCGTTCGCTGTCCAGATAATGGCTTGAAACAAGATATCTTGTGACATTCTGATGGATGAAATGGGTGAACTTTAATGTTAGTACAACGTGTTTTCGCTATATTAGCTATAAGCTGAAAATTGTGTTTTGATGAAATTAATGTGGTTATTTGGATGTGATGCAAATGAAACTTTCAATACGTAATTTTATGTTTCGGGTTTTGATGATAATGACCGTTATGGTCGCTGGGGTCGCCCACGCCCAATTGCGTGTCGTCATCACCGAAGGTCAGGTTGCCCCAACACCTATCGCGATTGCTGATTTTACCGGTCCGGATGGCGAGGTTACCGAAATTGGCCGCCAGATGTCGGCGATTATCTCGAATGATCTTGAAAGTTCAGGCTTGTTTCAGCCCATTGACAGTGCGGCCTTTATCTCACCGCCAAAAGCGCCGTCCATTCGGCCTAATTTTTCTGACTGGACACCTGTTGGGGCAAAGGGGTTGCTTGTGGGTTCGGCCTATACCGATGAAAACGGTATGCTTCAGGTCGAATTTGTGCTGTGGGATGTTGTAACGCAAAAGGATATCACCCAGGGAAGCGGAAATTCCGATCCAGCAGGTTTGCGGCAGTTGTCACATAAGATCGCAGATTATGTTTACGAAGAATTCACCGGTGATACTGGCTATTTCGACACCCAGATTGTTTACGTTGCAGAAAGTGGATCACAGTCCCAGCGCGTCAAGCGCCTAGCAATCATGGATCAAGATGGTCACAATCATCGTTACCTGACCAATGGTCTTGATCTGGTGCTGACGCCGCGGTTTTCACCAACCGCCAATGAGGTTGCCTATCTGAATTATTTCAATGAGGAGCCGAATGTCTATTTGCTGGATGTGTTTACCGCGCGCACCGAACGGCTTGGTTCATTTCCGGGGATGACATTTGCTCCGCGTTTTGGTCCAGATGGCGACAAGCTGATTATGAGCCTAGCCAAAGACGGCCTGACCGATATCTATGAAATGGATATGCGCACGCAATCAATAACTCAGTTAACCAAATCAGCATCAATTGATACGTCACCCTCATATTCGCCTGATGGGAAACGCATTGTCTTCAATTCGGATCGTGGAGGAAGCCAACAGCTATATGTCATGAATGCTGATGGTAGCAATGTAAAGCGGATCAGCTATGGTGATGGCCGTTATGCTACTCCTGTATGGTCGCCTCGTGGTGACATCGTTGCCTTTACCAAGATGACAGGTGGTACATTCTATATTGGCGTGATGAATATTGATGGAACTGGCGAGCGGCTTTTGGCGCAGGGGTTTCTTGTAGAAGGTCCAACATGGGCGCCAAATGGGCGCGTTTTGATGTATTTCAAGCAACAGCCTTTCAAGGATGACGGTTCGGGTGGCAAGACAGCTTTATATCGGGTCGATATAACCGGCTTTAACGAGCGCCGAATAATAACACCGTCAGACGCATCAGATCCAGCATGGTCACCGTTACTGCGGTAAATGGTAAAGTAGCAAGCAAGATGAAGTGCTGAATGAAAGGCAATATTGCGAAAATAGCCCCAAAATAGATATGTTTACTTTAATATGTTCGCAAATTGGCGAAATTACGTTGCTTTTAGAGCAAAATTAATGTTTCTTAAGGGCGTTATGTTGTGTAATATTAGCCAGCAAAAATAAAGTTGGTCTATAACAAAACATTTTTTGGATATTTACTTTTAAATGTATTTACGTTTGGTCAATGAAACCTTGGTTATTATTGCATGGCTTGGTTAAATTGTATTATTGAGCACTAAAAGTAATTTTTACGGAGTTGGCCGCCAGCCTCCGTTAACAAAAGGCCATAGATAATGACTATTTTGAAACTATGAACAACAAAACCGGGATACTGGTAAACAAATCGAGGGCATAAAAATGGTACAACGCCTGATAGCTATTCTTTCTGCAGCTTTTCTTCTAGGGGCTTGTGAAACAGCTTCAACAACTTCAAGTGATAGCGCCAGCGACAGCGCGTCATCATCTGCTTCAGGCGCTGCAACAGCGTCCGCTTCATCAACTGACACTAGTTCATCAAGTGCATCTTCAAGCGCATCTTCAAGCTCATCAAGCGCTGATGATGCGATGACAACTGCTGAAAAGCTGGCAAGAGTTGGCAACACAGTCTATTTCGACTTTGATAGTGCAGTGCTCAGCTATGATGCGCAGGTAACTTTGTCGCGTCAGTCTGCGTTCCTACAGCTTAACCCTGAAGCGGTGGTTGTGATCGAGGGACATTGTGATGAGCGCGGCACACGCGAATATAACCTCGCACTTGGTGATCGTCGTGCCTCAGCAGCGCGCGATTTTCTTCTTGCCAAAGGTATCGATGCTGCGCGTATCCGTACCGTATCCTACGGCAAAGAGCGCCCTGCAATGCTAGGTTCAAACGAAGAATCTTGGGCTAAGAACCGTCGCGCTGCGACCGTGCTTAACTAAGCTGTAACCGTTAATGATCTAATTTTAGAAAAGGGGCTGTATGGCCCCTTTTTTGTGCCTAATTTTTGCCTAAAAGTTAGGCTATTGTAATGACTCGCTATTATTTGAGGCTTCTAACATGTTCCTACGTTCACATTCCATTCGCATTTTGAGCCTGTGGCTTCTGTTAGCGGCTATGTCAGTCGAAACATCTTTTGCGCAAAGTGCGGCTACAGGTACCACTGGAAATAGTGATACGACAAGCGCGCTACTCACCCGACATCAGCAACGCATGGATATTCTTGAAGCCGGTTTAAAGGAAATCCGCGGTGTGCTGGAAAAAGACCTGCGTGAAATCGGTATGAAGATTCAGCAACTTGATAGTAGTGCAGCAAAAGGTGACAGCACTAAAAGTGCCGATATGCAGATGCTCAATGACAAGATGGAACGTCTGACTGACATGATCGCGATGACAAACCGCCGGATGGAACGAACTCTTGAAATAACATCCGATACGGAATTTCGTCTTTTGCGCTTGGAAAAGCGCATGCAAACCTTGCTGTCGCTGGGCAGTGACAGTTTGGCAAATGCTGTAATCGGGCAGGACACAAATCCGGCAAAGCCGCGCGCTGATGTTTTGATGAATCGCAGTGAAGGATCGGATGGCACCACCTGGTCAGTTGACGAAAAGGCACTTGCCGATAAAATGCAGGAAAATACGAACACCAATAACAATTCTGGCAGTGTGACGGCTAGTGGGGCCGCTGGACTTACGGCAGGGTCTGATCCCTCAGGTAATGCTGGCCAGAATGATGATATGGCAAATGTAAATGCACTTGACGTTGCCGGCGTGGGACGTGATCCAGATGTCACCGCGCAGGGGAACGATATGTCGGCAAAAGATAAGACCGTGGCAAATACGGATACCACACAGATTGGCAGAGATACAAAACAATCAGAAGAAGTTGTTGTACCGGCAAAGCCAGTGGTTTTGCCAGATTCAAGCCCTGAAGAGCAATATCGTTTTGCCCTTGGTCGGGCTTTGCAGAATGATTTGGAAACAGCCGAAGCGGCCTTTGCCGAATTCAAACAGTTAAATAAAGGGCATGAGCGCGAGGCTGATGCCGTTTACTGGCTTGGGCGTGTTCAGTTCATGCGCAAAAAATATGAAAAGGCAGCTATGACCTTTTCCGAATTCAATGGTGATTTTCCCGGTGATGCCCGCCTTGTTGATACAACGATGTGGATTGCTGAATCGGTTTCACATTTTGCTGAACCAGAACAAGCCTGCGCTATCTATGAATCTTTGCCGCAATTGCTTGACGCACCGCCTGAAGCATTCCTAAAGCAACTGGCGACGCTTAGTGCTACGGCGAAGTGCGGTAGTTAGATGATGTCATGCGCGGATTCACAGCTGATGCGCTGACGCGCCTTGATACGGAATTTGCCGCCGCCATGTCGGCTGCGGGTTTAGACCAGCATATTTCCTTTGTTTCGGCCTTGTCCGGTGGGGCGGATAGTACCGCTTTATGCTTGTTAATGTCTCGTTTTGCGGTGGCGTCAGGTAAGGCGCATCGCGCTATCATTGTCGATCATGGTATTCGCGAAAATGCTGGCGCCGAAGCGGCGCGCGTTGCCGCACGGATGCAGAAATTTGGCATCAATGTAAAAATCGAAAAGGTCAGCGATAAGGCACCAGAAACTGGTATTCAGGCATGGGCACGTCGGCAGCGCTTTGAGATTATGCTTGCACATGCCCGCCGTGATAATGCGGCATTATTGGTTGGCCATCACGCTGGTGATCAGGCCGAAACGATTGCCATGCGGCTTGGCAAAGACTCGGGTCTGGTGGGGCTTGCCGGCATGAAACGCACAAGCTGGCGCGCTGGCGTACCGATCGGGCGTCCATTGCTAGATTGGCCAGCTGATCGTATGGCCGACATATGCCGGATTTTTGCGTGTGAATTTGAAGATGACCCCAGTAATTTAGATCGTCGATTTGAAAGGATACGGTTGCGTCAATTTATGATGCAAGACAAAGCCTATGGCGCAAAACTATGCCGACTTGGTGATGCGGCACGGCAGCTTCTGGCCATGCTGGATCAGACATTGGCTGACAGCCTTGCCAGAGATATAAGACTTGATGCGGCTGGTTATGCGCGCTTGCCAGATTATCGAACTGATACCAAACATGACGCCACTACATATCTTGCTGACATGCCAGAAATTGCTTGGCATCGCGCTATGGGGCGTCTGCTTCATCAGGTGGGCGGGCAAACCTATGCCCCTAGCTATGAGGCACTATGTAGACTTCGTACGCGAATGCAACGCGGATTAAGTAGCACCTTGTCAGCTTGTCTGGTTACACCTGCTGGCAACACGGATTATCTGGTTGTCAGAGAGGTGGGTAGGACGTTACAGGAACAGCCTGTAGAGACAGATTTAGATGCTATTTTTGCTGGTTGCTGGCATGTTACTAGCAAGATTCCGGGCAAGGTTTTGGCCTTTGGGCATACGAAATTGGCACAAACGCCATCCCGGGCAGCACTACCGCCAGAATGGGATGTGATCCCGCATATTATCCGCCAGTCGATTCCTGTCATTCAAAGTCTTGACGAAGAGGTCTTTTATCCCCAAATAATGGATAGTACGAATAACCATAACGCGCTTGATGCGCCTGCAAATGCTAGATTCTTGCCATTGGCACCGGGACAGGCACTGCAACCAATGTAAAATATGACGGTAGCTAATGCCGTCAAAACGATGAAGGGTCTGTGAATCGTGAACAATATGGGACGTAATATTATTATCTGGCTCATTTTTGGAGCGGCCTTATTTGGGCTTTTTAATCTGTTCCAACAGCCATCAACGACACCGCAGACCAATCAGGTTGCCTATTCTGATTTTATCGCTGAGGTCGAAGGCCAGCAGATTGTCGAAGTTGTTATCGATGGTCGCAACCTGACAGGTAAATCCAAATCAGGCCGGATCGTGTCCAGTGTCATGCCTGAGGGAACCGATGTTGTGACGGTACTTGACGCAAATGATGTCCGCATCATTGCCAGTCCCGAAGAAAGTAATATGCCGGGGCTGTTCTCGATTCTTCTGTCATGGTTCCCGATGCTTTTATTCATCGGCGTCTGGATTTTCTTCATGCGACAGATGCAAGGTGGCTCACGCGGTGCGATGGGCTTTGGCAAATCACGTGCAAAATTGCTGACCGAACATCAGGGTCGCACAACTTTTGAAGATGTTGCCGGCATTGATGAAGCCAAGACCGAGCTTGAAGAAGTTGTCGAGTTTCTGAAAGATCCCGGTAAATTTCAGCGTCTAGGTGGTAAAATTCCTAAAGGTGTTTTGCTGGTGGGACCGCCAGGAACTGGTAAAACATTGCTTGCTAAAGCTATCGCTGGCGAGGCGAATGTTCCGTTCTTTACCATTTCAGGTTCTGATTTTGTCGAAATGTTTGTTGGTGTTGGCGCCAGCCGTGTTCGTGACATGTTCGAGCAAGGCAAAAAGAACGCGCCATGTATTATTTTCATCGATGAAATCGACGCCGTTGGCCGGCATCGTGGTGCTGGTCTTGGCGGGGGTAATGACGAACGCGAACAGACCTTGAACCAGATGCTTGTTGAGATGGATGGTTTCGAAGCGAATGAAGGGGTAATCCTGATCGCCGCAACGAACCGTCCGGATGTGCTTGATCCGGCTTTATTACGCCCTGGGCGTTTTGACCGTCAGGTTGTGGTGCCAAACCCGGATGTAATGGGTCGTGAAAAAATTCTTAAAGTGCATATGCGCAAAACACCGCTTGCCGAAGGTGTAGAGCCACGTATTATCGCCCGCGGTACCCCCGGATTTTCAGGTGCGGATCTTGCCAATCTGGTCAATGAAGCGGCATTGCTGGCTGCCCGCAAAGGCCGCCGCACCGTATCCATGAGCGAGTTTGAAGAAGCAAAAGACAAGGTCATGCTTGGATCTGAACGCCGTTCAATGGTGATGACCGATGAGGAAAAACGCCTGACAGCTTATCATGAAGCTGGTCACGCCGTTGTGGCGTTGCATTGTCCGGCATCCGATCCGATTCACAAGGCAACGATCATTCCTCGTGGTCGCGCGCTTGGCATGGTAATGCGGCTACCCGAAGGTGACCGAATTTCGCTTGCACGTGACAAAATCTATGCGGATCTGCGGGTGGCCTGTGGTGGCCGTATTGCCGAAGATATGATCTTTGGTGAAGATAAGATCACAACGGGTGCATCTTCTGATATCCGCATGGCGACCGATATGGCACGCCGTATGGTTACCGAATGGGGCATGTCCGACAAGCTAGGCTTTCTGGCCTATAGTGCCGATGAACAGGAAGTTTTCCTTGGCAGGTCCGTATCACAGCAAAAGAATATGTCTGATGCTACGGCCTCGATAATCGATGCGGAAACCCGCAGGATTGTCGATGAGGCCTATAGTGCGGCTGCTAAAATTTTGAAAAAGCATAGTGTTGAACTCGAACGTATTGCCCAAGGTCTTCTTGAATATGAAACGCTTGATGGCAATGACATCAGCATCATCGTTGAAGGCGGAACACTTGTGCGTGAAGAGGCGGCTGACGAAGTGCCTGAAAGCCCACGGGCGAAAACAAGGTCTCGTACCGGGTTGCCTAAATCAGGCCGTCCAAAAAAACCAGGCAACGAACCGGTTTAGCCAGTGAGGTTAGCCAGTGTCTGATTACGCTCCTATAAACTATAAGGCGGCACTTACACTGCCGCCTTTTGCATGTCCGACGTGGATACGTCCACTTGTGCAAAATACCCCTCTTGATGGCGCCTTACCGCTGGCTGGTGGTTGGCGGCAATTCAGCCATGTGGATGTTGTGCAACGCGACGATGATAACAGCTATGCGGCGCGCCGGATGCATGTTGATGCGGTCATATCCACAGCAGATGACCGTAATAAGGCGGTTGCGGCTATTGAGCATCTGACAATGCCGCGTGCTGATTTTGCGGGGTTGGTGATGAACAAGCCGCAAATTATGGGCATTTTGAATGTAACACCAGACAGCTTTTCCGATGGTGGTCAGCATAACGCCCCAGCCAAGGCAATTGTGGCAGGTGCTGCGATGCAGACGGCAGGTGCCAGCATCATTGACATTGGTGGTGAGTCAACGCGGCCCGGGGCTGAGCCTATTACGCGAAATCAGGAACTGGCGCGTATTTTGCCGCCTATCACGGGTCTTGCCAAGGCAGGTGCGTTGGTGTCGGTGGACACACGACATGCTGATGTCATGACGCGGGCAACCAAGGCAGGTGCTGGTATTATTAATGATGTTGGTGGGTTGCGCGGCGATGGCGCGCTGGTGGCGGCATCCGACAGCGGTGTGCCGGTGATTATCATGCATATGCAAGGCACGCCTGAGTCAATGCAGAATGATCCGCATTATGGGTTTGCGCCTGTTGAAATTTATGAATTTCTTGAGGCTCGTATCAGCGCCGCTATCGATGCGGGCATTCCCCGTGATAAAATTGCTGTTGATCCGGGCTTTGGCTTTGGCAAGACTGTGACGCATAATATGGAATTGATGAACTGGTTTGGTATGCTTCATGGCCTTGGCGTGCCGCTATTGCTTGGTGCTAGCCGTAAATCCACCATTGCCAAAATATCCAGAGATGAAGCGGCTGACGATCGGCTTGCTGGCAGCATCGCATTGGCATTGCAAGGCATCAATGAAGGCGCGCAGATGATCCGCGTGCATGATGTGCCTGAAACCGCCCAGGCCATCGCCGTGCAGATGGCGTTATATGATGCCGTTTAAGCTGATGCCTGATTATTGCCTGATTTAGGTGAAAGATACTTGTGAAAGGACTTCGCGCTCCTCTATTCTATCTCGAAGAGGTGCCGCGCAGTAAAGGGACAATCATGGCAGGTTTATTTGGAACAGACGGGGTGCGCGCGCGGATCAACACAGGGCCGATGACGGCCGAGGCCATCGTCCGTTTGGCACTGGCGGCTGGCAGTTGGTTTGTCGCCAATAATGCGGTGGGTAAAACAGGGCGCAAAGCTGGCCGTCCGTCGGTCGTGATTGGCAAGGATACGCGCCTGTCGGGCTATATGCTGGAATCGGCATTGGTTGCTGGCTTTACCTCGATTGGGATGGATTGCCGGCTTCTGGGGCCGGTGCCAACGCCAGCAGTGGCCTATCTGACCAGCTCGCTACGTGCCGAGTTGGGGGTGATGATTTCGGCTAGTCATAATCCGCATTCTGATAATGGTATCAAATTATTTGGCCCTGACGGTTATAAGCTGGACGACGCGATCGAAACTGAAATTTCTCAATTGGCGGCGGGATCGATTGCCTTGGCCGAACCCGAAAATCTTGGGCGTGCGCGCCGGATGCTGGACTCGGTTGGACGTTATGTCGAATTTGCCAAAGCGGCGTTTCCACGGAATTTGCGGCTTGATGGTATGAAGATTGTGGTTGATTGCGCTAACGGCGCGGCCTATCGCACCGCGCCTGATACGTTGTTCGAGCTTGGTGTTGATGTGATTCCACTGGCAGTGACGCCCAATGGCATGAATATCAATGATATGTGCGGGGCGGTATCGCCACAGATGATGGCGGCGGCTGTTGTCACGCATGGCGCAGATGCAGGCATTGCGCTTGATGGTGATGCTGACCGGCTGATCATGGCGGATGAAAAGGGGCATTTGCTTGATGGCGATCAATTGCTGGCGACCTTGGCCTATGCGCTACAGCAATCGGGCAGCCTTGCTGGCGGCGGTGTTGTGGGTACGGTTATGTCGAACCGCGGGCTAGAACTCAAGCTGGCGGAATGGGGGCTTGATCTGCACCGGTCAAAGGTTGGTGATCGCTATATTCTCGAGACGATGCGCAAAACGGGCATTAATCTGGGTGGTGAACAGTCAGGCCATATTCTGCTTAGCGATTATGCGACCACAGGTGACGGCTTGCTGGCTGCCTTACAGATGCTGGCCTTGCTCAAACGAAGCGATAAAAACGCCAGTGATCTATTCACTGCCTTTACCCCCAGCCCGCAGAAACTGGAAAATATCTATGATATTGACCGCACTATTCTGGCTGATGACGCTTTGCAAGCCGATATCAGCAAGATTGAGGCCAGCATGAACGGTCAGGGGCGGGTACTTGTACGCGCGTCAGGCACCGAAAATCTGATCCGGGTGATGGTCGAGGCCGACGAAATGCCGCTTCTTGATAATGTTATGCAGGAACTAATTTTGCGCATTCAGTCTGCGACGAAATAAACCGCATATTTTCAATACATTAGCAAAAGCAAAAATATTTCACTTATCGTTTTGGCGGTATGTTGACAAGCGGCGGGTGGTCTGTCATTCCTCTGGGCGGGTCGTCACCTCCCAACAGGTGGCCACATTTTGAACTGAGGATCACCATGTCTCCTTCCGCTAAACCGGCTATCAAGCCGGCGTCTCCGCATTTTTCATGCGGCCCGACCAAGAAACGGCCTGGATGGTCCGCTTCTGATCTTGATATCTCGGTGCTTGGTCGCTCGCACCGCGCCAAACATCCCAAAGCCAAAATTCAATCCGTACTTATAAAGATGCGTACCCTTCTGGGACTGCCATCCGATTATCATATCGCGATTGTGCCGGGTTCGAATACGGGCGCGGTTGAAATGGCGCTCTGGTCATTACTGGGTGCGCGCGGCGTTGATGTGCTGGCGTGGGAAGCTTTTGGCAAGACATGGGTTGCTGATGTACTGAACCAGCTCAAGATACAGGATGCCCGTGCTATCGAGGCGGATTATGGCGCCTTGCCTGATCTGGGCATGGTTAATTTTGACAATGACGTTGTCTTTACGTGGAATGGCACCACCTCGGGAGTTCGGGTGCCGCATGGCGACTGGATTCCGGCGGATCGTGCTGGCCTGACGATTTGCGACGCCACTTCGGCCTGTTTTGCCATGCATCTGCCGTGGGACAAGCTTGATGTGACCACATTCAGCTTTCAAAAGGTACTTGGCGGTGAGGGCGCGCATGGCGTCATTATCCTGTCGCCGCGGGCGGTCGAACGGTTGGAAAGCTACAGCCCGCCCTGGCCAATGCCCAAATTATTCCGGATGACCAAAAAGGGCGTGTTTGATACGGCGCTGTTTGACGGGGCAACGATCAACACGCCGTCAATGCTGGTAATCGAAGATGCACATGACGCCTTATGCTGGGCTGAGTCAATAGGTGGTCTTGCCGCGTTGATTGCCCGCGTTGATGCCAATTTTGCGGTGATCAGTGACTGGATCAAACACACCCCGAATTATGCCTTTCTGGCACATGATCCAGCGACCATCTCGCCAACCTCGGTGACATTATCGATCAGCGATGACTGGTTTGTGACTGCCGATGCCGCTGTGCAGAAAGCGATCACCACCGATATTCAGGCGGTGCTGGCGGATGAAGATGTCGCGTTCGATATCGGTGCCTATCGTGATGCGCCGTCGGGTTTGCGCATCTGGGCGGGGGCAACGGTTGCGACCGATGATCTGGCAGCTTTGATGCCATGGCTGGACTGGGCTTATGAAACGGTGCGCGCCCGCCATATGGAGTCGGCATAGCTGCCATATTTGTAACAGGGTCATTTCCGAATTAACGCCAGCTTGCTGGCACATAAATAAAGATGAATGAAAGGGCAGATCATGCCAAAAGTATTGATAAGCGATAAACTAAGCCCCCGCGCCGTGGATATTTTCACCGAACGCGGCGTTGATGTTGATGTAAAGCCTGGCCTGTCACCCGATGAGTTGGCAGCGATCATTGGCGAATATGATGGGCTAGCGATACGCTCGGCGACCAAGGTGACTAGGGATATTCTGGATGCCGCACCAAATCTGAAAGTCGTTGGCCGTGCGGGCATTGGCGTTGATAATGTCGACATTCCCGAAGCCACCAAACGCGGCGTTGTGGTTATGAACACGCCATTCGGCAATGCTGTTACCACCGCCGAACACGCGATCACGATGATATTGTCACTGGCACGCCAGATTCCTGCGGCTAATGAATCGACGCAAGCGGGCAAATGGGAAAAATCCCGCTTCATGGGTACCGAAATTACCGGCAAGCGGCTGGGCATTATCGGCTGTGGCAATATTGGTGCGATTGTTGCTGATCGCGCGCAAGGGCTGAAAATGCGGGTGATGGGATATGATCCGTATCTGACACCTGAAAATGCAACCCGGCTGGGCATTGAAAAAGTAGAACTCGATGAATTGCTGGCACAGGCTGATTTTATTACCCTGCATACGCCGCTGACCGATGGCACCCGTAATATCATCAGCGCCGATGCGCTGAACAAGACCAAAAAGGGCGTGCGGATCGTGAATTGCGCCCGTGGCGGTCTGGTTGATGAAATGGCCTTGGCGGCGGCGCTGGGAACGGGGCATGTCGCAGGCGCGGCACTGGATGTATTTGAAAACGAACCGGCAACGGATAATATCCTGTTTGGCATGGATAACGTGGTGGCGACGCCGCATCTGGGGGCCAGCACCACCGAAGCACAGGAAAAGGTCGCGTTGCAGGTTGCCGAACAGATGGCCGATTTTCTGGTCAAGGGCGCGGTAACCAACGCGCTCAATATGGCCTCGGTCAGTGCCGAAGAAGCGCCAATCTTGAAGCCCTATATGGTGCTGGGTCGTCAGCTTGGCAGCTTTCTGGGACAGGTTGAAAGCGAAGGTCTGCAATCTGTATCGATCGAGCTTGATGGCAAGGCGGCGGTGCTTAATCCGGAACCGATTGTTGCCAGCACCTTGGCAGGTCTGCTGGGGCCGGTCATGGAATCGGTCAATATGGTCAATGCCGCGGCGGTGGCCAGCGCCAATGGCATCGCCGTTTCAACGGTGCGTCATGATCGCCAATGTGATTATGAAACCTTGCTACGGGTGACAATCAAACATGCGTCAGGTTCGCGTACGATCGCCGGCACGTTGGTTGGTGGTGACAAGGCACGGATCGTCGAGGTACAGCATATCGCCGTTGAATCGGACTTTCCCGCGCATCTTTTATATCTGCGGAATTATGACAAGCCCGGCTTTATTGGTGATCTTGGCACCCTATGCGGCAAATATGGCGTCAATATTGCGACTTTTCATCTGGGACGCCGTGATGTCGGCGGCGAGGCGGTTGCGCTGGTTGAAATTGATGGCGAACTGCCCGACAGCATGCTTGGCGATTTGCGCGCGTTGAAACAGGTGGTGCGTGTTGATGCCCTACAGTTCCAACAATAGGCAATTTCAACAATAGGCAGTTCCAGTAACAGGCATTTTTCACCGCAGGAATGCAGCTAATCGCACCTGTATTCTTGCCCTGCTTGCCAAGGCAATGTTATGAAAGGTGCTGGCAAAGTCCGGCATATCGTCGCGGGGCATTCCTGCCACTCAAAAGATGATCGAATTTTATGCGGGTCAGACCGCGCACAGCCTTAAGGATGACCTAATGTCGAATGTTGCAGTGATTGGTGCCCAGTGGGGTGATGAAGGTAAAGGCAAGATCGTTGACTGGCTGTCCAGCCGCGCTGATGTCGTCGTGCGCTTTCAGGGCGGACATAATGCCGGACATACATTGGTCATTGACGGGGTTGAATATAAATTATCATTATTGCCATCGGGCATTGTGCGGCCAGGCAAATTATCGGTGATTGGCAATGGTGTGGTGATCGATCCGGCACATCTATTGTCCGAGATTGACTTGCTGCGTTCGCAAGGTGCCGAAATATCCCCCGAAAGCCTGATCGTGTCGGAAAATGCCGCGCTGATCCTGCCGGTGCATAAAGCGATTGATGCGGCGCGCGAAGCGATGCGTGGGGATGCCAAAATCGGCACTACGGGTCGCGGTATCGGCCCTGCCTATGAAGATAAAATTGCCCGTCGTGCGGTGCGTCTTGGCGATCTGGCCAGCGAAGAAACCCTGCTTGAAAAGCTGACCGCCCTGGCCGCGCATCATAATGTGTGGCTGGCCGCGGGCGGGCATGATCTGGTTGATGCCAGCCAGATGAAGGACGATCTGCTGGCAATGCGCGATGCGATCATGGTCTATGCCGGACAAAGCTGGCGCGCACTGGAACAGGCACGCGATCAAGGCCAGAAGGTGCTGTTTGAAGGCGCGCAGGGCGTCATGCTCGATATCGATCATGGCACCTATCCGTTCGTGACCTCCAGCAATACCGTGGCGGGGCAGGCGGCGACGGGCGCTGGCACCGGCCCGACCAGCATCGGCTTTGTTCTGGGCATTACCAAGGCCTATACCACCCGCGTTGGCAGTGGTCCCTTTCCGACCGAAGATTTCGGCGATGATGGCACCCGCATGGGTGAACGTGGCCGTGAATTTGGCACCGTGACAGGGCGCAAGCGCCGTTGTGGCTGGTTTGACGCGGTCATGGTGCGTCAGGCAAATGCCGTGGCAGGCATTACCGGCATGGCCTTGACCAAGCTGGATGTGCTGGACGGGTTTGATGTGTTGAAAATCTGTGTTGGCTACCGGCTGGAACAGGCGGATGGCAGCGTCATAGAACTCGATCATTTCCCCGCCGATGCGCGCGCACAGGCGGCCTGTACACCAATTTACGAGGAAATGCCCGGCTGGCATGAAAGCACGCAGGGCGCCCGCGATTGGGCCAGCCTGCCCGCGAATGCGGTCAAATATATCCGCCGTCTCGAAGAACTGACGCGCACGCCCGTGACCTTGGTATCGACCAGCCCCGAGCGCGACGATACGATCCTGATGCGCGACCCGTTTGTGGGCTAGGGGTTAGGCTTAGAAATCTGACAATATGCGCAAAAACCCATTTGCCAATATGCGCAAAAACAAAGACCCCACATATAAGCGGGGTCTTTCAGCACTGGCCAAATTTTGTAATCAACTCATGGCCAGTGGCCCTTGGTAGGGTCTTAATGCGGATGCAAAGCAGTGCCGCAACATCTTTAATATAGGCCATATTCACCTTTTTGTCAAAGTTACAGATTTAATGACGCACGGACGCATGCCTTTATAGCGGATAAATCCGCCGCGTTTATTTTGGATTTTTGGTATCTTCTCTTACCGTTTACGTCTTTGCCAAGCGATAACAAATCGATGCGGTGAAATCCAAGCGAATAAATCATATCGCCTTTCACCCAGCGTGGCTGGTTGCCCCATCTTTTTGGAAGCGTAAATGGGATGTTCAAAAGATAGTGATAAGGCATTATTTTACGCGGATGTGAGGTGCTAAGCGGAATAATTGTGCATAAGCCAGCGCGCTCTTTTATAGGTGTTGAAATTACTACGGCAAGACGCCGTTTTACCATCTCAGGGGGCTTGAAGCCGTGGTCAAAATCGACTGTTACAATCGATCCGGTGGGTGGGTGGTATTTTAATGCCATGCTACCCTGTGGTCTATTGGCGGCTATCACGCCGAAATTCAGATGTAATGAATTTTATCGCGATTCATAAATTGCGCAAAATACTGGCATTTCAGCTTGGAAGATCAATGATGGCCTTCATCTTGTCACCCCGCAATTCCGCGCAGTGACTGGTATCGACCAGCCCCGAACGCGACGATACGATCCTGATGCGCGACCCGTTTGTGGGCTAGGGGTTAGGTATTCACAGGCTTACCCATTATAGTTCTTAATGTTTCTATGGGATCATCTTCATTTACTGCTTCTGAGAGATCGATTTTTACAGCCTCGACATTTTGGCCATTATCCAAAAAAGTATGCCTTGTGAAGTGTGGATAGTTTGCAAAAAATTGGTCAAGCTCTTCTGGTGTGCAGGCTTCTCTAGTCACCTCTGAATACGGAAAATTCAATAAAAGGCCATCGGGCACGCCTCTTGGTGGGTGCTCATTAGAGTAAAAACAACCACGTAAATCATCACGTTCTGTAAGACCAGACGATGCGGTAAATGTGGCACCAGAAATATCAGTATTTAGAAAAATACAATTTTTAAACTTAGTAGCAGTAAAAATTTGCGAAAGAAAGGTCTGGAGCAGGAGAATTTTGAGGATAGGTTGGTGTTATATGTCCAGGCATGAAAACAACATCGTCTAGGGTGGACTCACAAAAGATACTGTTTCGCATATCACAATTTGAAAATTTGATTGATTTGAGAGTGGCGCCCCGATCTACCCTAAGATTGATCAATGCAAAATTTTGGATTTGTTCTCGTCCATCTATCATTTCTATCTGATATTGTTGCGTGTAAATAATATCGATCAAGGTATTGAAAGCTAGATTGCCGACCGCTGAAATTGGATTATGTGAAGAAGTTAAATATCTGTTGGACTCAGGTGATATTATTTGATTTGTGTTTATTTTTAAAAATTCTCGTAAAATCTGCCTAGCCTCTTTAAAAAATGGTGAGTCTTTTTCTGTGCATGTTTCGCGAATGGCAGTTAATGCTCCGAGTTTCGTGTATTCCTCATCTCTACTTAGCCGTCCTACGGCGTCATGAAATCGTTGCTGTTTCATTGACTCAAGCTGGATATTTATTTGTTTGTTTTGTTGCTTAAGCTGTTGATTAGCTTGAAGTAATCTTCTGGCAGCAACGCTAAGTCCTAGTATCACCAAAATTAATGTAAGTATTCCGTTTACTATTTCCGATATTTTCAAAGGCTGGGCTAGTGTATTCAAACCAGCTTCAAACCATGTTGGCCAACCGATTAGATAAATAGAAATCCCTTGGAAAACGATTTGGACAAAAGGATAGACTAGCAACAATGGCCAAATCTCTTTGAACCCCCAGTCAATTACTTTTACAATCCAGTTTTTTCTTTCCTCTGCCATCTCTCCACCCCCTCAATTCATGCTTAACCCCATCACCATAACCTACGGGGTGTTAACAAATGGTTAACGGTGCCATTCTGCGGGCTGAGTTGAGTAAAATCGTGCTCAAATTAACCTTTTGATGTGAAGTCGGCTGGCCGCAATCCCGCATGAATCCTGAATATTCATGCCAGGGCGACACCGGATTTGCCATCCAATGGGTCGCTTCGTATGGTTGTGGTGCCACAAGCACGACTTCTAGATATGCGTATTAGCGACCCCTTGTCGGGTCGCCTGCTGAATATAATACCCTTTTGGGGAATAAGCAGGAACTTCGCTGATATGCATGTCATAAAAGTAAAGTTGTGTTGTGGCCGGCCTGATACCAGGGTGGCCATTTCATGATCGGGTTACATGCGCCGCCTTTGCCTTCGGGTCGCCAAAAGCGATAGCGCGGGGGCATCATGCGGCAAGGCAGATTTATTTCGCATCAACAAAATCGGCTGGATTGGCAAAATCGGCTGGATTGGCTTGGCTGGATCGGGGCAGGCCGCATCATCGCCCGCAATGCGTGGATGCTGGCTCTGATGCTTGTAATTGTGCTGATGATGATCGCGGGCATGGGGAAAATCGGGCTGATGGGCTGCACACCTGCCTTGCATGATGATGAATTGCCGATGCGCTTTGACGATTATTGTGCCTATCGCGCCGCCGAGGGGGTGTATCTGCCGCTATGCGCACAGGATGAGGCTGGCCGGATGCTGGCGCTTTATGCTTTCAGCTATGGGTGCCATTATGCCGATCCGGCTTCTTTGACCGATTGCCGCTATCTGGAAAGCGAGGTTGACCGCCTGATCCTGCGTGACATCGATAGCATGATCGATCGGGACATGATGCAGATGCTACCATGATCGGGCGACTGCGGGATTCCAGACCCGATTACCCCAATAAAGCGGGTTCGGCGACATCCTGAGTGGGTAGTAATTTCAGCTCATTGGCCTTGTCACGCACGGCCTTTTGCAATTTTTCAAAGGCGCGCACTTCGATCTGGCGGATACGTTCGCGGCTGACATTAAATTCACCCGCAAGGTCTTCCAGCGTCAAAGGCGGCTCGGCAAGACGGCGTGCCTGAAGAATGCGCTGTTCGCGTTCGTTCAACCCCTTCATCGCATCCATCATCAGATTGGCTCTGGCCGAATATTCTTCATGCTCGGCAAAGCTGGTTTCCTGATCGACCGTGTCATCTTCCAGCCAATCCTGCCATTCGCCAGTGCCTTCACCATCACGGCTAAGCGGCACATTCAGCGACCGGTCATTACCCGCCATGCGCTGGTTCATCGACATGACTTCGGCTTCGGTCACATTCAGTTCATCGGCGATATGGGTGACCTGTTCGGGTTTCAGATCACCTTCATCAATCGCCTGAATCTGGCCCTTGATGCGGCGCAGATTGAAAAACAGCTTTTTCTGTCCGGCCGTGGTGCCGATTTTTACCAGCGACCAGCTGCGCAGGATATATTCCTGAATCGCCGCCTTGATCCACCACATGGCATAGGTAGCCAGACGGAATCCCTTTTCGGGCTCGAATTTCTTGACCGCGTGCATCATGCCCAGATTGCCTTCGGAAATCAGGTCGGCAACAGGCAAGCCATAACCGCGATAGCCCATCGCAATCTTGGCAACAAGGCGCAAATGGCTGGTCACCAGCTGATGCGCCGATTCAACGTCACCTTTTTCTTTCCACGCTTTCGCCAGCATATATTCCTGCTTTGGCTCCAGCATGGGAAACGCACGTATCTGTTCAAGATAGCGCGACAGATTGCCATCGGGGCTGATTGCGGGCATCGTTGATCTGGGCTTCGATGTTGCAGTTGCCATTTATGTCTCCTGTTGCGGGGTCATTACCTAGCAATATTCATATGTTTTATATAATAATAGCAATTATACATGTAAAGAGGGCGGGATTAAGGCAGTTTTCGGCAAAAGTATTTTTCAGGCTTTTGGCCTTTTCAGGGTTATTACATACCCTTTGCACGCATGGCGACCGTATCTTCCATAAGGCTCTGTAATGAGGCCATATCCGGCGGCATTGGGGCGGTAAAGGCCAGCGCTTCACCTGTTATCGGATGTTCGAAACCCAGATGCGCTGCATGCAGGGCCTGTCGGTTAAAAGCCCGCATTTGTGCCAGACCGGTGCGCGCCCGTGTATCAGGCATCTGTCCGGCACGTGGCGCGCGGCCATAAAGTGGGTCGCCAATCACTGGATAACCGATATGTGCCATATGCACGCGGATCTGGTGCGTACGTCCGGTTTCCAATGTGCATTCAACCAGACTGCCAAAGGGTGGCAAGGTGCGCAT
This sequence comes from Candidatus Puniceispirillum marinum IMCC1322, assembly GCF_000024465.1. Classification (NCBI taxonomy): domain Bacteria; kingdom Pseudomonadati; phylum Pseudomonadota; class Alphaproteobacteria; order Puniceispirillales (SeqCode); family Puniceispirillaceae (SeqCode); genus Puniceispirillum (SeqCode); species Puniceispirillum marinum (SeqCode). The sequence continues at coordinate 2,531,287 of NC_014010.1, forward strand.
GACACGCCAATGCGTGATCGCATGACGTCCACGGGGGTTAACCGCCTGTTTTTTGCGGTCATGCGTTGAACGGCCAAGCGGGGCATCGACCATGCCGTCGCGGTCAACACCGGTGCCCCAGACCAGCGCGTGATAGCGGCGATCAAGATCATGCGCGGCGAACATGCTGGTCAGCGTATGATGCGCAGCATCGGTTTTGGCCGCCATCATCACACCTGATGTATCCTTATCCAGCCGGTGAACGATGCCTGGGCGCATAACCCCGCCAATGCCGGTCAGGCTATCGCCGCAATGGGCAATCAGCGCATTAACCAATGTGCCGGTCAGCGAACCGGGTGCCGGATGTACAACCATGCCGGCAGGTTTATTCAGCACGATGATATGGGCGTCTTCATACAGCACATCAAGCGGGATGTTTTCGGCCTTTGGGGTGGCATCAACAGGCGGTGGTAATTCCAGCGCATAATGGCACAGGGGTTTGACCGTGCTTGAGGGATCAGCTAAGGTTCGGCCATCTTCAAGAAGCCGTTTATCAAGAATTAACGCCTTGATCCGGCTTCGAGACAAAGACTGGCCATCATCATCAAGATGTTCGGCCAGAAATTTGTCGATCCGCTGTGCGACGGCTTCGGCTGGTGCAGTGATTGACAAGGTAACCGATTGTGTAGGGTGCGAATGAGTCATGATGGCGGACAATAACGCAAAATCGACCAACAATACAAATCAAGACACCGATATTGATGCAAAAACTGGCATGGCAGATGGCGAAGCACCATCGGCGGTGATTGGGCATCTGGGCCTGATCAAGGCGATGAGCGTCATCATGGCGGTATTGATTGTGGCGGCATTAGTGACAATCATTGTCACCATATATTCACGCATGACCGCATCGAATGCGGTTAAAGAGGCTGTTGAAATCGAACTTGTCGTGCCTGCTGACACCCGCATTATCAGCGCCAGCGATGCAGAAAAGGGCGATATGCTTCTGGTTCTGGAAAATGCCAAGGGGCAGATGGTCTGGCGGGTCAATGGCACCGGTCAGGTGACGCAGAAAATGTCGATATTATCTGATTAATGCGCGCCAGCCTGCGGTACAGCATTATCAGCGTTTCATATCAATCCAAAATCGACGAAGACGCCTTTGATCAGGGCTTCAAGCGGCATGGCGCTAAAGCTGACCACATCATAACCCAGTATCGCGGGCAGGGCGTAAAAGCGCAGAATGAACAGCACAAAAGCCAGATAAAGCGGCATCACCTTATTCACCAGCAATGAAGGTGCAATATAGCGGACAATAAATAAGCCGCCCGCGGTGGTTTTCCTGATAATGCTTAACAGCATAATTTTACTGTCTTCATTGACAAAAATAGTCAGCATAAACTGCGCACAACTCGCCCACATGAGAATGCCAAAAAGCAAATCCAGTAGAATGCCCAAAGCTGGAACGTGAGATACCATTATTAAAACTTTCACTGCATCTTTACGCGTTGGCGTCATCTGCCATAATGCGCTGTCATTAAGCTACAAAACCATATCTTTCGCAACCACAGAATAGAAATTTAAACGCTATTTTTGGGCGGAATTTGGGCGTTTATGCAGAAAGCTGGTGATCATATCTGGTGCTTTGCCCCAAAACCCGATAAAACAAGGTTCAGTAATATAAATGCCGAAAGCCACAGGCACCCCGCATTTCAAACCAAAGGTGAAGCATGTCCAGTCATCAGTATGTCTACGTAATGAGCCGTCTCAGCAAAGCATGGCCTGGCGGCAAGGAAGTGTTGAAAAACATCAATCTATCGTTTTTGCCAGGTGCCAAAATTGGCGTGCTTGGTCTGAATGGTGCAGGTAAATCAACCTTATTGCGCATCATGGCGGGCATTGAGACCGACTTTCAGGGTGAAGCATGGGCGGCTGATGGCATCAAGGTTGGCTATCTGGCACAGGAACCCGAACTTGATACCAGTATGGATGTGACGGGCAATGTGCTGTCGGGCATGGGGCGCGCCAAGGAGCTTGTTGATCGCTTTAATGAAGTGAGCGCCAAATTCGCCGAAGAAATGACCGATGACGAAATGAATGCGGTGATCACCGAACAGGCCGAATTGCAGGAAGAAATTGATGCAATTGATGGTTGGGATCTTGAGCGCAAAGCCGAAATTGCGATGGATGCGTTGCGCGTACCGCCGGGTGATGCCGATGTTACCAAACTGTCGGGTGGTGAAAAGCGCCGCGTTGCCTTGTGTAAATTGCTACTAAGCGCACCGGATATGCTGTTGCTTGATGAACCGACCAACCATCTTGATGCCGAATCAGTGGCATGGTTGCAAAAGTTTCTACATGATTTTCCGGGCACTGTCGTCACCATCACCCACGATCGCTATTTTCTTGACGATGTTGCTGGCTGGATTCTGGAACTCGATCGCGGGGCAGGAATTCCCTATGAGGGTAATTATACAGGCTGGCTAGAACAAAAGCATAAGCGGCTTGAACAGGAAGGCAAAGCCGATGATGCCCGCGTTAAGTCACTGTCACGTGAACTTGACTGGGTGCGTTCGGCACCAAAAGCGCGTCAGGCCAAATCAAAAGCCCGTATCAACGCCTATGAAAAACTACTTGCCGAAGACCAGCAGCGTCAGACCGATACTGCCCGCATCACCATTCCGGCTGGGCCGCGTCTTGGTGACATTGTTATCAATGCCGAGGGCATTCAAAAGGGCTTTGGTGATCGGTTACTGATTGACGATCTGTCATTCCGCTTGCCGCCTGGCGGTATTGTCGGGGTGATTGGTCCAAACGGTGCGGGTAAGACAACATTGTTCAAAATGATCACTGGCGTTGAGTCAACAGATGCTGGCACATTTACGGTCGGTGACACAGTCAAGCTTGGTTATGTTGACCAGTCGCGCGATTCCCTGGCTGATGACAAGACTGTCTGGGAAGTGATTTCGGATGGGCTGGATGAGATTGAGCTTGGCAAGCGCACGATGGCGTCACGTGCCTATGTTGGTCAGTTTAACTTCAAAGGTGCCGATCAGCAAAAGCATGTCGGGCAACTATCCGGCGGTGAGCGTAACCGTGTACATCTGGCACGGATGCTGAAAAGCGGGGCTAACCTGTTGCTGCTTGATGAGCCGACAAATGATCTGGATGTCGATACGCTACGCGCGCTTGAAGAAGCGCTTGATGAATTTGCCGGCTGCGCGGTGGTGGTCAGCCACGATCGCTGGTTCCTTGACCGGATTGCGACTCATATTTTGGCATTTGAAGGCGATAGCCATGTTGAGTGGTTTGAAGGTAATTATGAAGCCTATGAAGCTGACAAGAAACGCCGCCTTGGAGCCGATGCAGACCGCCCGACACGAATCAAATATAAGCCAATCAGCCGCTAATAATATCACCTGACAGGTGGTTGTTATTTGTCGATTTTTGAACGCATAGCATCAATCAGGGCTGAGAAATTGCCCTGATTCTTCCGAATGATCGCGATATTTTCGTTTTTCTGTGTGACAAGCATTGAGATGTTTTCAATCTCGACATCCATGACCCGGGCATCACCATCAGCGGGCGTTGTGACGCGCCAATTGATAGCAACCGGTTCACGGGTTTTTGCCTGATCCGTAAAGGTACCACCGACAAGCACCAGCTTCTCACCTTTGGCAGTGCTTTTTACAGGGCTGTATTCTAGGCCGGAAAGCTGGTCAAAATTGCGGACAATGGTGCCGATCATGACTTCGCGCATGATATCGCTATATGTCTGTCGCTCGATTGGAGTGGCTTTGCGCCAGTAAGCACCAGCAGAAAACCGCGCGATCAAGGGAAGATCAAAATAGCTGTCCAGAAGATAGGTGACGGTTTCTGTGCGTTTTCCAAGATCATCCGAGCCGGAATCAAGAAACCCTTGTAAATCCAGCATCATATTGTTGACATGGGTTTCGGCTCTTTCGATCTGATTATTGGCAAAAGCAGATTCTGGTGCCAATACAGGCAAGGTGAAAAGCATGGCAAATATAACAAAAATTTGACTAAAGAAACGTCGTGTCATTATCCGTCCTCTCCAAAGAAATCTTCAAATTCGTCATCGGCTGATGAGGTTCCGCCGCCACGTAACTTATCACCCAGCAATCCGTTTCGTTGCTGGTAATAGACCGACCGTGTCCGCGCATAGGGATCCAGTGCGTTATATTTCACGTCATTGAAGGCCTCAAAATTAGCGGCGCGAAACGAGACTGCTGCTGCTGGCGCGCGTGCTGTCTGCCATGTTTGAAGCGGGGCACCTGCTTCAACAATTGAATAGGGATTCATAACCATATCAACAACACGTCCAGTCAGGCTTCGTGTCGTATGTGGCCCCAGAAACGGCACCATCAGATATGAACCTTCGTCAATATCGGCGGCGGCAAGCGTCTGGCCAAAATCTTCTTTATAAATGGGGGCAGCGTCGTCCCCCATCAGATCGACAAATCCCAGTGTTAGGCCGTTAATCGCAAAATTAAGCACAGCAAGTCCGGCATTTTCATATTTGCCTTGCAGCGAAGAATTGATCGCGGTGGATGGTAATCCGGCCCATGCCAGATGATGTGCAATGGCGGTTTGTCCGCCTTCGGGTACGGCTTTACGGTAACCGCTGGCCACAGGTTCAACAACATAGGTGTCAAAGCCCATGTTAAAGTCAAAAACAGCCCGGTTGCTATCTTCATAACGATCGCGCATATCACTGCGCTGGGTCTCCGGAACGCTGGAACAGGCTGCGAATGTTCCGATGCTGGTCAGGATCAAAATATGCGAACGCAGGATTTGGATGCATCTGCCTGTAGTCATGTCTAATTCCATACCCACGTAAAATACTCATTACAATAATGAAGTTACGATACCGCAAACAATATTTGTGTCAAAGTGCGTTTGTCGCTTTTGCCTAGATTTCGAACTGCCATTAACGCCGAATTTATGTTCTGGCATCTTATATGTCGAATTAATGGTAAAATTGACTTTGTAACATTGACCGAATAGCGCCCATTTGCGAGTTTGGGCTTATGATGAATGATCTTAATCAAAATCCGGTAAGTCCTTGGTTAGCCGGTCTCAATACATCCCAGTCTGACGCTGTTACATCCCTTCAAGGTCCGCTTCTGGTTCTGTCTGGTGCCGGAACTGGCAAAACCAGAGTGCTGACATCGCGGCTTGCCGAGCTTGTCGCCAGTGGTACAGCCAAACCGTGGAATATTCTGGCGGTGACCTTCACTAATAAGGCCGCACGTGAGATGAAAAGCCGAATCGGTGATATGGTTGGACCGATGGTCGAACAAGTGTGGCTAGGCACATTTCACTCTTTGGCGGCCAAGATGCTACGCCGGCATGCTGATCTGGTTGGTCTGAAATCAGATTTCACCATTCTTGATAGTGACGATCAGGTGCGTTTGGTCAAACAGCTTATGGCGGCAGAGAACATTGACCCAAAGCGGTGGCCTGCACGTATGGTAGCGGGGGTTATATCGCGCTGGAAAGACCGTGGATTGGTGCCAGAAAAGATTTCTCTTGCCGAGGCGGGTGATGTTGCCAATGGCCGCATGCAACAACTCTATAAGGATTATCAGGCACGCCTGCTGACACTTAACGCGGTGGATTTTGGTGATCTTTTGTTGCATATGCTCACAATTTTCCAGCATCATCCCGATGTGCTGGCTGATTATCATGGGCGCATCACGCATATTATGGTGGATGAGTACCAAGATACTAACGTCGCGCAATATCTTTGGCTTCGCTTATTGACAGGGCAACGAAATAACCTGTGTTGTGTGGGTGATGATGATCAGTCGATCTATGGCTGGCGGGGCGCTGAGGTTGGTAATATTTTGCGCTTTGAAAGCGACTTTCCGGGGGCAAAGACTGTCCGGCTTGAAGAAAATTACCGGTCAACGGGTCATATTCTGGCGGCGGCTTCAACGGTCATTGCGCGTAATGAAACGCGGCTTGGCAAGACGTTGTTCACATCGGCCGATGATGGTGAAAAGGTGCGCGTCAATGGCTATTGGGATGGCGCCGATGAGGCAAGATCGATTTCCAGTCATGTCGAATCGATGCAACAGAATGGTGCGCATCTGTCGCAGATAGCCGTATTGGTGCGCGCTGGTTTCCAGACCCGCGAATTTGAAGAACGCTTTATTGCCATTGGCTTGCCATACCGGGTTGTGGGGGCGCGCTTTTATGAACGTGCGGAAATTCGGGATGCGATTGCCTATTTGCGGCTAATTGCGCAACCGGCAGATGATCTGGCGTTTGAACGCATCATAAATGTACCCAAGCGTGGTTTGGGGACGGCAAGTATTCAGGCTATCCATATTCAAGCGCGCGCCTCGCAAAAACCGCTTCTGGCGGCGGCCATTGATCTGGTCGAGACCGAAGAATTGCGACCTGCTGCGCGCACAGCACTTGGCAGATTTGTGCAGGATATTGGACGCTGGCGTAACCAGATTGGAAGCCTGCATCAAGGCGATCTGGCGCGTATGGTGCTTGACGAGTCTGGCTATACAACAATGTGGCAGATGGATAAATCGCCTGATGCCGAGGGGCGTCTTGAAAACCTGACCGAACTTGTCAGTGCAATGCAGGATTTTGATTCACTACAGGGATTTCTCGAGCATATTTCGTTGGTGATGGATGGTGATACGGTTTCCGAACAAGGCGAAGTCACCTTGATGACATTACATGCCGCAAAGGGTCTGGAATTCGACACGGTCTTTTTGCCAGGTTGGGAGGAAGGTATTTTTCCCAGCCAGCGCACAATGGACGAAAATGGGGCTATCGGCCTTGAAGAAGAACGTCGTCTTGCCTATGTCGGCATCACCCGGGCGCGCAAGAATGTTCATATTTCCTTTGCCAGTAGTCGCCGCGTTCATGGCCAGTGGCAGTCGGCAATTCCCTCACGATTTGTTCAGGAATTACCTGCCGAGAATATCATTGAAGATATGGCACAGGGTATGGGTATTGGTCGTGTCTCGCCAGCCTATATCAGCGGGGCATCAGATATCGTTGGTCAACAAGGTTATGGCCCCGGATGGCGGCGCATGGCTAACCGCCAGCAACAAGGGACGGAAAACCGCTTTGTTGCTGAAACCAATGGCGCGGCTTTCATTCGAGGTGATCGGGTGTTTCATCAGAAATTTGGTATGGGCAATGTCGTCAATGTTGAAGGCGACAAGCTGGAAATTTCGTTTGATAAAGCAGGTCACAAAAAGGTTGTGTCCGGATTTGTGAGCAAACCATGACTATTATATATGCTGTCCGTCTTGACCTGCCTGACGTTACCGATGCAAAGGTCGTCGCCAGTTTTGAAACCGTGTTTAGCGAGCTTCTTGAAAGTGAGGCCACGTCGCATGTACGGACATCGCAAGAGCGCTGGCATATTGAGGCTTTGTTCCTGTTTCTGCCAGATGCAGGTGTGATCGCGCAGATGTTAGCACCGGTTTTTGACCAGCATGGGCTGGCACCATGTGCTGTGCAGATTGAACAATTACCCCAGCGCAACTGGCTTGCCGAAAACCGGGCATCTTTTCCGGCACTTCATATTGGCCGGTTCTGGATATATGGCAGTCATATAGACGATGCCCCACCGCCAGCAAGTCTGCCGCTTCTGGTTGATGCGGCGCAGGCTTTTGGGTCAGGCACGCATCCCACCACCGAGGGCTGCCTACGGGCGATGGATATGATTGATCGCCGTTACAAGGGTGGTGCCCCGCGCCATACACTTGATATGGGCTGTGGATCGGCAATTCTTGGCATGGCAGCTGCAAAATTATGGCCATCCTGTAAGGTTATGGGCGCCGATAATGACCCTGTGGCGATCAAAGTGGCAGAGGCGAACCGGATCCGTAATAACATTGCCCCAACACAGATGCGGCTTGGTGTTTCGGCAGGGTTTTCTGGCCGTTCAGTTAGGCAAAATGGCCCCTATGACATCATTCTGGCCAATATACTTGCAGGCCCGCTTCGTAAAATGGCACCGTCACTAATGCCGCATCTGGCTGATAATGGCTGGCTGATCCTGTCCGGTATTTTGCATCATCAGGCGACTATGGTGGCGCAGGCTTATGGTATGGTGGGTGCACGCCTATGGGCAAAAATTCGTATTGGTGAATGGACCAGTCTGGTTATGCGTCCACGACAAGCGGGACAGATGCCAGCTTTATGGAGCTCTGAATGACAGCACAGATTTTTTCCGAACGGTTAAAGGCGCTTCGTGCGCAGATGGATACGCATAATATTGATGGCTGGATTATTGGCCGCGAAGATATGTATCAGGGCGAAGAAGTGCCTGCTAGTGATGAACGTTTGGCCTATATTTCGGGTTTCACTGGTTCGGCAGGCACCGCGATTGTCTTTACTGATCATGCCGCATTGTTCAGCGATGGCCGCTATAGTTTGCAGATGGAAAAACAGACCGACGCTGCGGCGTGGTCATGCCATACCATGCCGGATATTGACATCGGTTCCTGGCTGAAAACACAGACATTGACTGGCAGGACGATCGGTGTTGATGCCCGTCTGATTACACTTTCGGCCTTTGACAAATTATCGGCTGTGATGCGTGAGTCTGGATTGTCGTTAAAAGCCATGGCATTTAATCCCATTGATATGATCTGGCAGGACCGCCCCATTGCCGAGGTCACACCAGCTCGTACAATGGCTAATGATATTGCTGGCGAGACGATTGATAGCAAACTTGATCGGTTAGCCGATAGCTTGACAGATTTTGGATGTGATGCGGTTTTGCTGTCACGTACGGATGCTGTTAACTGGCTTGCAAATATACGTGGGCACGACCTTGCCTGTACGCCGGTAAAATTGGCCTTTGCCTTGTATCATCGCGAGAATGGTTTGATCATATTGGCTGACCGCCAGCCTATGCTGCCTGTTCTGAACGAACATATGGCTGTAGTGCCCTTGGAACAGCTTGACGAACTATTGGAACCGATAGCCGGGTGCGACTTTATGGTTGATCCTGCAAGTTTGCCAAAAGCCGTGCATCAGGTTATTTCAGATAGTGGTGTGAATATTGTCACGGCGCCGTGTCCAGTTACAAAGATAAAGGCACAGAAGAATCCAGTCGAGCTAGATGGGTTCCGCAAAGCGCATCAGATTGATGGCATTGTAATGGCGGAATTTCTATGCTGGTTGGATCATGCCGATGTCACCCAGATGCGGGAAAGCGCCTTGGCTGATAAATTGCTGTCGATGCGGGCGACGCATCCGGATTTTATATCACCAAGCTTTGAGACCATTGCTGGCAGTGGTGCCAATGGTGCTATTGTCCATTATCGCGCGGTGGCTGGTCAGGATAGTTTGATCCAGAATAACAGCCTGTTTCTGCTCGATTCAGGTGCGCATTATCGCTTTGGTACAACCGACATAACGCGCACCATCCTGATTGGTGATGCTGATGCCGAAATGCGGCGGGCCTTTACGGCTGTTCTGCGCGGGCATATTGCCTTGGCGCGGGCGCATGTGCCTGTTGGCACGACCGGAATGCAGCTTGACACAATAGCACGTACGCCAATCTGGTCTGCTGGACTTGATTATGCGCATGGCACAGGTCACGGCGTTGGCCATGTTCTGTCAGTGCATGAAGGGCCAGCTAGCATTTCCAAGCGCGGAAGCCTGTCCGTGTCGGCTGGTATGGTGCTGTCGAATGAACCTGGCTATTACAAGACAGGGTCATGGGGTATTCGTATTGAAAATCTGATTGCGGTCAAGGCCGCATCAACAGCCGGTTTTATCGAGTTTGAAACCCTGACAATGACGCCGATTGATCGCCGTTTGATTGACAAGACAATGCTGTCCGAGGCGGAAATCGCATGGGTTGATATATATCATCAATGGGTGTTGTCGCAGATTGGTGCTGATGTGTCACCGCCATGCCAGGCATGGCTTATCAATGCTTGCGCCCCTTTATGATGATGGGGCGCCAATAAGTGCCCGCCATTCATCTTCACTAAGAACAGTGACGCCAAGCTCAGCCGCCTTACGCGCTTTTGATCCAGCATCAGCCCCAGCAATCAGATAATCTGTCTTTGCCGATACCGACCCGGACACTTTAGCACCAAGGGCTTCGGCCTTGGCTTTGGCTTCGGCGCGGGACATGCGTGCCAAAGTCCCAGTGAATACGACGGTTTTACCACTGACGGCACTGTCTTCAGATGGTCGCTCCGGTGGTAATATCGACAGTTCGGATGCCAAATCATTTACGATATTCCGGTGTGCTGTATCGCCAAAAAATCGGCATATATCAGCTGCCATTGCATCACCAATCTGGTCAATATCAACAAGCGCGGCGATGGCTATCTCATGTTCGCTTTCAGTATTTTCCGGATCAAGTGCCGACATCATCATGTCCAGATCACCGTAATGTAGCGCCAGAAGCCGTGAGGTGGCCTGTCCTACCTGCCGGATGCCCAACGCATATATAAAGCGTTCAAGTCCGATCGTGCGCCGTGCATTGATTGAGGCAAACAGATTATCAAGCGATTTTGCCCCATATCCATCTAGCGTGGCTAGTTTGTCGCGGCGTGTTTCAAGGCGGAAGATATCGGCGGGCGTTTTGACCCAGCCAAGCTCCAGAAACTGTTCGATCTGGCGTGCGCCCAGACCCTCGATATCAAACGCATCGCGCGATACGAAATGCTTGAGTTGCTCGACAAGTTGTGCTTCACACGCCAATCCACCGGTGCAGCGCCGCACGGCTTCGCCTTCGGGGCGGATCGCGTCCGAGTCACAAACTGGACAGCGATCCGGAAAGGTGAATATCTGGACGTCGTCGGGACGCTTTTCATCAAGCACGCGTACCACTTGCGGAATAACATCACCAGCGCGCTGGATAATGACATGATCGCCAATCCGGATATCTTTACGGGCTATTTCATCCTCATTATGCAAAGTTGCATTTGATACGACAACGCCGCCAACGGTGACAGGTGTTAATCTTGCCACGGGAGTCAATGCGCCGGTGCGCCCGACCTGAATGTCAATTTTGATAATTGTTGTTTCGGCTTGCTCGGCGGGAAATTTATGCGCCAAGGCCCAACGCGGTGCCCGCGCCACTTGTCCAAGGCGTTCCTGATAATCATGCCGATCAACTTTATAAACGACACCGTCAATATCATAGTCCAGTGATGCGCGTTGACTTCCGATAGCATCGTAGGTTGCCAGCATGTCATCTAACGAGAGGCAATGCCGCGATAAATCATTCACCGAAAACCCGAAATCTCGCAAAGCCGCCAGAAAGTCAGTATGCGTTGCGGCGACAGGTGCGCTGGCTTCGCCCATTGAATAGGCGAAAAATGCCAGATTACGCGACCCCGTAATGCTGACATCCTTTTGCCTTAGCGATCCGGCAGCGGCGTTACGCGGATTGGCAAAAATCTTGCCGCCTTTTCGTTCCTGATCAGCGTTCAGAGCCAGAAAATCTTTTCGGTCCATATAGACTTCACCGCGCACCTCGAAAATATCTGGCACTGTGTCAGGCAATGTTTTGGGGATTGCATCAACGGTGCGGATATTGGCGGTCACATCTTCGCCTTCACTACCATCACCGCGGGTTGCGGCCTGAACCAGATGACCCTTCTCATAACGCAGGCTTAACGATAAGCCATCGATCTTTGGTTCGGCGGTAAAAGCAATGTCATCGGTTTCTGCCAATGACAGAAATTTGCGAATACGGGTCACAAAGTCTGCAATATCTTCGGCACTAAAGCCATTCGACAGTGACAACATCGGCTGTGCGTGGCGTATCTTGCCAAAGCTGCCAGACACCATGGTGCCAACACGTTGGCTTGGGCTATCAGGACGGATCAGTTCGGGAAAGCTGGCTTCAAGCGCATTATTTCGGGCTACCAGCATGTCATAATCGGCATCGGAAATATCGGGGGCATCTTCGCCATGATATTTGCGATCATGATAAGCAATACGCTCGGCCAGATATGCCAGTTCTTGTGCGGCGTCATCAGCGGACATCTTGCTGGGGTCTGGATGATCGCGTGTCATGGCTAGCCCTCAAGCAAAGCGGTTGCAGCTGCCCGGGCTTCGGCGGTGATATGCTCGCCAGCCAGCATGCGGGCGATTTCTTCGGTGCGCGCGTCGTCACTCAGCGTTTCGGTTCCGCTAATAACGCTTTCATCCGTTACATGTTTGGCAATGCGCATATGATTAACGCCGCGTGCCGCAACCTGAGGCGAATGGGTGATTACCAGCGTTTGCATATGTTCGCCAAGGCGGGCAAGGCGGTCGCCAACAGCTGCGGCAACCGCGCCACCAACCCCGCTATCAACTTCGTCAAAAATCAGTGTCCGTGATGTGTTGCTATCTTCGAGCGCAACCTTCAAAGCCAGTAGAAAACGGGCCAGTTCTCCTCCTGAGGCAATCCGGTCGATGGGCCCTTGTGCCATGCCTCTATTGGTGCTGGCCTCAAAACGCACCATATCCATGCCCAGCGCACCCCATTGATCCGCTGGTAATGCGGAAATATGTGAGTGAAAGGTCGCGTTCTCCAGCTTTAAGGGTGGTAATTCGGCCATGACCGCACGGTCGAGCAACGCTGCAGCTGATTTACGGGCGTCGGACACTATCTTGGCCATTTTTGTATAATAGTCGCGCCATTGCCGTTCATTATCGGCCAATTCCGCTAACGTACCAGACGAATCCTCAATCGCGGCAAGACGGCTGGCAAGTTGCTGATGCGTTTCTACCAGCCCATCAACATTACAGTTATGTTTACGGGCTTGCTGGCGTAATTCATGAAGCCGGTCATCAACAGATTCCAACCGGTTTGGGTCAGCTTCCAGACTTGATCCAACCGCGCTGATCTCGCTGATGGCTTCGGATAATTCGGCATCGGCGCGGCTCAATGCGGCGAGGGCATTATCAAGCGCACTACCTGCTAGTGATGCTGATTTTTCAAGCGTAGCCATGGCACTGCCAAGGCTGGCCTGGGCTCCGTTTTCATCGGTCAGGGCATGGTCAGCAAGCGCCAGCGTTTCGCCAATCTTGCCAACATTGGCAAGCATGTCACGTTCACTAACTAATTGTGCTTCTTCACCAGATGAAGGGCTTAGGGCGTCAAGCTGATGAACCGCATCGCGAAGCCATTCTTCGTCGGCGCGCGCCTGATCAAGTTCTAGTTTCGCCGTGGCTAGATTACGCTTTGACTGCATCCAATGCGCATGGGCGTCTGATAGCTTGTCCAGCATCTCCTGATGTCCGGCGGCGCGATCAAGCAGGGTGATATGGCGGCTAACATCAAGCAGACCACGCCCCTCAAATTGCCCCTGAATCTCAACAAGCAGATCGCCAACCTTATGTAGCAGGCCAACCGAAACAGGTACATCATTGATTGAAGCGCTTGATTTTCCATCGGCTTTCAAGCGTCGCCGCAAAATTAATGTATCGTCAATATCAACGCCGGCATCTTCCAGCAAAGCCCATACTGGATGTTTGGCGTCCATATGAAAGCTTGCACTTACCTGTGCCTGCGTACTGCCTTGACGGATTAAGCCAAAATTCGCCCGGCTTCCTAAGGCCAGACCCAGCGCATCAAGCAAGATCGATTTACCCGCACCGGTTTCGCCTGTCAGCACCGTCAGTCCATCATCAAATTGCAACGTAAGTTGTTCAATGAGGACGATATTAGTGACGGACAAGCTTTGAAGCATGAGGCTCTAATCAAATAAATTTACGACGGACTCGGCGGTGCGTTCAAACCAGCCAGCTTCGAGTTCACGTTCTGGATTGGCGCGAAGCTCCAGCAGACGTTGAGTCCATATAGATTTCGGATAGTTATAGACTGCGACCTCTTCAACACGGTTGGCTTCGCTAGCCAGACCAAGCGATAGATAGGCCTCGGTCATGCGATATAGGGCTTCGGGCACCTGGTTGGTGGTGTCGTAATCGGTGACGACATTTTCAAACCGACGCAGTGCTGCGCCATAATGCTGTTTGCTGAGGTAAAACCGACCTACGGCCATTTCCTTGCCAGCAAGATGCGAGCGTGTCAGATCAATTTTCAGGGTTGCATCACGAAAGTAGTCACCGTCGGGAAATCGCCGCACCAATTCTTCAAAAGCCTGCATCGCCAATTTGGTCATTTCCGCGTCGCGTTGCACATCGACGATCTGTTCATAATAGCATAGCGCCTTTAGATAATAGGCATATTCGACGCGTTCATCTGCTGGATTTAGTTCGACAAAACGATCCAGCGCCGCGATTGCCCGTGGATAGTTATTGTCCTGATAAAATGCCCATGCCGCCATCAATTGCGCCCTTACGGCAAGTGATGAATAGGGGTGTTGGCGTTCAACTTCCTCAAATTTTGGCGCAGCTTTCTTGGCATTTCCTGCAAGGGCGGTGTTCAACGCTTCATTATATAATTGTTCGACAGGGCGCTCGACCTGTTCTTCGACCTCAGTAGAAGAACATCCTGCTACCAAAAGCGCAGTACTTGCTAAGACAATCAAGGGTATATGCTTTACCAAAACAGGCTCCACTCATAGGCATCGGCGGGCGTGTCCCACCGTTACGCGTTACAATAGCGACTTGGTACGCAGGTGAAAAGAAGATGTTGAAAAAATTCCACTGTGATTATCGGCATATCACAAGTATCGAATGTCATAATGAAGATGACCTGATGGCCAGTTGGCCTAAACAGCCGCGGCGGCGGCAAGTTCGGGCATGACATAAGCCTCTGACTGGCTGGTCACAGCACCGTCACTGACGATCTGGAATGCCTGTTTATTTTGCCAGATGGCTTTGATCAGCATCATGCTAAGCGCGTGTCCGGGACGCGACGCGGTCAATTTGCCACGTATTTGCAGACCAAGAAGATAAAGATCGCCAAGACAGTCAAGTGCCTTATGCCGGACGAATTCGCGTTCCATCCGCAAACCACCTTCATTGATAACAGTCCCATTATCAACAACTACGGCGTTATTCAGCGAACCGCCAAGAGCCAGACCGGCATTCTGCATTAGATCAACATCACTCAGCTGGCAAAAGGTACGAGCCGTAGATAATTCAGCCTCAAAACTGCCATCACAATGAATATAATGCAGGCTCTGCTTGCCAATAGCCTTGTCTTCAAAATCAATTTCAACGTCAATTTCAAGCTGGTCGGCAGGCTCGATCCGCGCCCAAGCACCATTATCAAGCTGCACTTCTATTGGCTGGGTAATAACGATATATTTACGACGCGCATTAAGCGTTTTCAGCCCAACACGTCTGATTGCATCAATGATTGGCTGACTGCTACCATCAAGGATCGGCGCTTCACCTGCATCGACTTCGACGATAGCATTATCAAGGCCAATTCCGGCAAAGGCGGCCATGAAATGTTCGATCGTCTCCAGGCCTATGCCATCGGCGTTGGCAATCCGGGTGCAAAGGCGTGCCTGTTCGGCATAATCAGCATGGGCAGACACTGTTTGCAGGCTTTCTTCGACATCCATGCGGCGGAATTTGATACCTGTACCAGCTTCTGCAGGACATATAGAGGCATGAACAAACCGGCCTGAATGCAGAGCAATATCTTCAAGCTGCACAGTATCCACCAAAGTTGTCTGGAAAGGCTGGTTGATATACATCGGTTTTTTATTGTCCTGCAAATTCAATTTATATAGCCTTTTCAATATTTTTCATCTTGTTTCTAAGCACATATAAAAGACCCAGATACAACCTACATATGTATCTGGGTCTCTTCAAATCACGTTTGGTTACAGATTGTAGCAATGTAACCAGATGTAGGCTTTGCTTAATTCACCTGACGGCGCAGGAACGCAGGGATATCAAGCTCATCATCAGGCTGTTCAAGCTGCGCTGTTGGTGCCGGATCTGTAGCCGGTTTAACAACGGCTGATTGTGGCAGATCCAGAACCGAAGACGTTTTGTCTTCTGAGCTGTCTTTCGCGGACACATTTGGCTCGCTTCGCTTCTGACTATCCGTTGTGCCGGGCTTTGACGACCACAATTCGGATATCTGCTTAATGATGCTGGTTGGCCGCGGGGCTGGCGTTTCGGCCGCCTTTGGCACACTGGCTTCATCCGGCATTGCCGTTGGTGCTGCTGGAATAAAGGTTTTGCGTGGGGCATCTTCGGCCTTGGCATTGCCTTCATTCTGCAGATCGAAACGTGGCATCAGGCGCGATGTAAGCGAGGCAGTATCGGCCTTGGCTGTTGCGCTTGATACGGTTGCGGCCTCACCCGAAGCTAATTCACCCGAAGACGCTTCACCCGATCCGGCTTCATTAGTGGCTGACATAGCCACATTATTTGGCGTATCAGCTTTCACGTCTGCATTCAAAGCTGTAGCCGCATCTACCGCGTCGGTAAGCTCTAACTGCGTTTCGACTGGTTCACCGGTGTTCTCGGTAATAGGCCCCGTAGCGGTGCTGTCCGTTTCGGATGCTGATACGGTTTCGGTTACCGATGCGTCCTGCGAATTGCTGGCCGCTGGAGTGTCAGCTTCATCATCAGCTTCCTTGGCAAGCGAACTGATTGACTCACGCACAGTCGATGTGCTGGCAGAGGCTGAATCTGCTGACTGTGTCGGGGTTATCTGTGCGTTTGTCACTGGATTGGTCATCGCACTAGCCATCGCATTTGCTTGCACTGGACTGGTGGTCATTGGCGGTTTGGCTGTTTCGATTTTGGGCTGATCTACTGATGGCCTTGCTTTCGCACTTGCAGCATCAATACCGGTGGCGACTACGGATACCCGCATGACGCCATCCAGTTTTTCATCGAATGCCGAGCCAAAAATGATCACCGCTTCTGGATCGATTTCCTTACGAATGCGATTGGCGGCTTCGTCAACTTCAAACAAAGTCATATCCAGACCGCCAGTGACATTGATCAAAACCGAACGTGCACCGTGCATGGTTGTATCATCAAGTAGCGGATTATTAATCGCGGCTTCGGCGGCCTGCGTTGCCCGGGTTTCCCCAGATGCCTCGCCTGTGCCCATCATGGCTTTACCCATTTCGCTCATAACAGCGCGAATATCGGCAAAGTCCAGATTGATCATGCCAGGCTTGATCATCAAGTCGGTAACGCCGCATACGCCTTGGTGTAGCACGGTGTCAGCCATATGAAAGGCATCAGCAAAGGTTGTGCGTTCATTCGCAAGCCGGAATAGATTCTGGTTCGGAATGACAATCAGGGTATCAACATAACTTTGCAATTCTTCGATGCCTGCATCGGCAAGACCCATGCGCCGCTGGCCTTCAAATTCAAACGGTTTGGTAATCACGGCAACGGTCAATATGCCAGCATCACGTGCCGCCTTGGCAATCACGGGTGCGGCGCCTGTGCCGGTCCCGCCGCCCATACCTGCGGTGATGAATACCATGTTGCAATCGGCCAGTTCAGCCATTACTTCTTCAAGGCTTTCCTCGGCAGCAGCACGCCCTATTTCTGGTTTTGAACCAGCGCCTAGTCCTTGCGTAATCGCACCTCCAAGTTGAATTTTCTGGCTGGCGAGCGAGTGCGCGAGCGCTTGCCCGTCGGTATTTGCAACCAGAAAATCGACACCTTGCAGATCGGCGTTGATCATGTTGTTAACAGCATTGCAACCTGCGCCGCCTACACCGACAACGGTGATACGTGGACGCAATTCCTGCATGGTTTGTGGAACAGATAGATTGATAGTCATGATGGACTCCCTTCAGTTTGGGTTGGTCTAGAAAAAGCGTACATAGGCACGCCGATATGGGGCAGGGCAGCAACAGGCTGCGTCGTCCCGCGATAGGTTTGCGTGTGACTGCGATAAACATTGGTAAAGATAGTGATTGGCATTTAACCGTTCCTTTCTCACAGATTGTCACGAAGCCACGCACCAATACGTTCAAATGGCCCGTATGACAGGGTGCGTGTCTGTCGGTCGGTCGGGTCATTTTCCTCTAAACGGCTGACATGTGTCAGCGCGCCAATAGCTGCGGCAAATTCGGGGCCGCTATTTTCGTCAAGCAGACCATCTACGCCTTGCGGTTTCCCCAGAATGACGGTTTTCTGCGTGGCGTGGGCATAGAGATCGGCAAGGCCGGTAAGCTGGCTGGCACCGCCAGTCAAAAGCAGACGGTTACCAGCAGCATGTTGCATATGTGCATTGTCTATGCGTGAGGTCAGAAGTTCGATGATTTCTTCAATCCGGGGTCGGATGATGGCACTAAGCAGATTACGCTCGACGCTTTTGCCACCAATTTCGATATTGTCACCTTGCGTTGGGATCACGATATTGTCGCTATTGCCGTTACGCATGACCTCGCTCAATGAGGCAGGCGGTGTCCCACTCAACTCGGTAGGCATAACCGATCCGTCGATGGCTTTAATGCGCTCGGCATCGGCAACAGGCAGGGACAGGATGCGCGCTATATCGGTGGTGACGCGATGACCGCCAACTGGAATTGTGTCAACATAGATTAACTTGCCATGCATGAAAATCGAGATTGATGTTGTGCCCCCACCCATATCAATGACGGCACCGCCAAGGTCACGTTCTTCTTCACTCAGACAGGCAAGTCCGGCGGCGTAACCAGCATGAATGAAACGGTCAACTTCGAGATGATTCAGAACCAGCGCTTCACGGAAATTGGTCAGGCTTGTGCGGGCGCCGCTGACAATCGTGTAATCGACCGAAAGCGCACTACCCCGCATACCGCGAGGATCGGCAATGCCACGCACATCATCAAGGTCATATTGCAAGGTCTGTAAATGCATGGCTTGATGCGAATCGGGTGTGTCTGCATCATTTTCGCGTGCCATCAAACGTTGCATGTCGCGGCGGCGCACAGTCTTGTCAGATAGAGTCAGTGTCTGTTTACCAAGGCGCGAAACAGGCATACCGCCAGGCGTAACAATACTCATCGACTGAATTGATGTGCCGGCATCACGCTCGGCGGCGTGAACGGTTTTTCCGATAACGGTGCTTAACAGCTCCAGATTGCTGACTTCGCCATGCCGCATGCCAGCCGATGCATGCATGCCTTGTCCCAAAAGTTGGACTTTACCTTTGCCATCGGCCTCACCAATCAAACAGGTGACTTTGGATGATCCGAGATCAAGCACGGCAAATGGGCGGCGTAAGGCGCTCTGTTTATTACGCAGAATCATGTGCTTTTTCCCTTTCCGCGAACTGGAATATTGGGTTCGACAATTAATTGTTCGGGAATGCGCAGATCGATAACGGCAAGATCACGATTGATGATCTGTTTGCGTCTTTCCATGACGGCCAGACGTGACCATGCTTGCCGTGGCTCAACTTCAGGAAGACGAATTTCTATGCCATTGCGCAGATGCACATCCCACCGGCGGCCTGACTGATAACTGATTGCCCATACCTCGGCGAACAATTCAGGTTCGGTTTTCAGAACCGACAGAATTTTTTCGGCATGTTTAGCTGAACCATCGCCAGCAACGACAGGTAAATGGGTAAAGTCACTGGCTTTAGCACCTTTGATAATAACGCCATGCGCGTCGATAAGCTGATGCCCGTCTGCTGTTTGCAAAAGCCCCATAGGCAAGCGCTCTCTTATCGAAATCCGAACGGTCGATGGCATCCGGCGTTCAACAATAACGTCTTCAACCCAGCCAATGGCACTGATGCGTTTATGAACCTCATCGATATTGATGCCCAAAATTGGATCGCCAAGCCGTAAATCGGTGGCGGCAACCAGTATGTCTGTTGGGGTATGTGCGCGTCCACGAACCTGAATGAATTGCAGATTAAGCCCTGCCTTACCAGTTGCCATAAGCATCTCGTCAATCAGCCGCTCGCGATCCATATAGCCAAGCGTTGCTGTTGCCGCCAGCGTCAAGCCGACAAACCCCAGAAACAGTGTTTTCAAACGAGGCAAGCTGGTCTTGCGGGCAGGCGTTTCACGCCGCAAGCTTGATCTTTTGGTCTTATCGGTTGGCAAAACGCCAGGCTTCGATATTAATCGTCGCATTGTGCTGTCTCCAAAAGATGATTGACTAATTCTTCACCAGTCATGCCAACAAAGCGCGCCTGTTCAGGCACCAGCGAAGTGGCTGTCATGCCAGGTTGCGTATTGATTTCCAGCATAAAGAGCTGGTTGGTTACATCGTTCCAGCGATAATCGGCACGGATAACACCGCGACACCCAAAGGCCCGATAGGCACTTTCAGCCCACTCACAGGCCTGCAAGGTCACATCTTCGGGAATGTCAGCTGGCAGAATATGTTGTGATCCACCCGGGGCATATTTGGCGTCAAAATCATAAAAGCTGTTTTCAGAGGTGATTTCGGTAACGCATAAAGCCGTGCCCTCAAGCACCGCAACGGTCAGTTCTCGCCCGGGAATAAACGGTTCGCATAATAGCTGGGTATCAGTATTCCACAGACTTCGTGCAGGTGCCTTGTCACCATCCTTGACAATAACAACGCCAAAACTTGACCCGTCATTCAGTGGCTTGATCACATGCGCCTGCATGGCATGTTCCGGATAGACATGGGTATCTTCAACCAATGCTAGGGTGGCGGGTACCCTGATGCCACATGTGGTCATAATCATCTTGGCTAGCACCTTATCCATTGCCAGCGCCGAGGCCACCAGACCGCTATGCGTATAGGGAATATTCATGATGTTCAGCAGACCCTGAATATTGCCGTCTTCGCCAACCTGTCCATGCAGGGCGTTAAAGCAACGGTCGGGTTTCATCTCGGCCAGCTTTTCGGCAATATCACGATCAACTTCGACTTCGACAGCATCCCAACCAGCCGAACGCGCTGCCTGTCCGCAAAAGCTTGCTGAAACACGACTGACCGATGCCTCGGATGTCCATCCGCCCATAAGAACGGCAACACGACTAGGATGCGCACTCATTGCGATGTCTCCTGCTGCTTTGACGTGGTAAGGACACGACCGATACGGCGGATTTCCCAGCGTAAATCTGGGCCACCTGATGCCAGCACACGCGCCCGCACGGTCTCACCAAGGGTTTCGATTTCTTCGGCGGTGGCACCGCCATTATTTATCAGGAAATTACAGTGCTTTTCGGACACTTGAGCGGCACCAACTGCCAACCCACGGCAACCTGCACGATCAATCTCTTGCCATGCTTTGCCACCGTCCGGATTGGCAAAGGTGCTTCCACCCGTACGCACGCCGCGTGGCTGGGCATCACCGCGGCTGGTGACAATCTCTTTCATCCGTGTACGGATAGCGGCATGGTCGCCGGGGCGTGCCTGCATGCTTGCCGATGTAAAGATCCAGTCAGCAGGTGCATCACTATGCCGATAGGCCATGCCCATTTCGGTTGGTGTGGCGCTGATCGGATTGCCAGCCCGGTCAAAGCCGTGCGCGATCATTGTGATATCTTTGAATTCGCTGCCATAGGCACCGGCATTCATGCGTAAACCGCCGCCGACCGTACCGGGGATGCCAATCAGAAACTCAAGTCCGGTCAAACCTGCCTTGGAAGCATAACGCGCAACCTCGGCGTCAAGCGCGCCTGTCTGCGCGGTCACAACCGTGCCGTCATGATGGATATGCTTCATATGATCGGTCAGCTTGATGACGACCCCGCTTACGCCGCCATCACGAACCAGAAGGTTCGATCCGGCACCAATTGGCAAAATCGGAATATCGGCATCGCAATGGGCAAGGAAATGAGACAAATCATCTTCATCAACAGGGCTGAAAATCACATCAGCTGGACCCCCAACACCAAACCAGGTATGCGCTGACATAGCATCCTTCATGGCGTAATCGCCGCGCACTTTGGGAAGGCGTGTTATCAGATCAGTCACGATGACCCCTCCCGCAATGCGTCAAGCTCGGCTGGCAATGCTGCTGCCCAGCTGGTGATATCACCGGCACCAAGACACATGACAAGATCACCTTTGTTGGTGCGGTTCATGATCTCCTGTGCCAACGCCGATTGACTGTCTAGCGCTGCTGGCCCTTTATGGCCATGGTCACGAAGCCCTTCAACAAGCGCGGCTTTGTCAAACCCTTCGATGGGTGTTTCACCGGCGGCATAGACATCAGCAACCAGCACGTCATCAGCGTCGTTGAAGCACCCACAGAAATCGGTAAATAAATCAGCAAGCCGGCTATAGCGGTGCGGCTGCACAACAGCAATCAGCTTATTATCACCACACATCATCCGGCCAGCTTGCAAGGCGGCTTTTATTTCAACGGGATGATGCCCATAATCGTCAATGATCGTAACCCCATCGCTGACGCCTTTGGTCTCGAACCGGCGTCCAACCCCACCGAATGCGGCCAGTGAGTCTTTGATCTTTTTGGCATCGATATTCATTTCCAGCGCCACCGCAATCGCGGCCAGACAGTTCTGGACATTGTGATCGCCCAGCATTGGAAACAGCACATTATCAATCCGTTCCATTTCGCCAACGAGGCGATCGGATAGCAAAACATCAAACAGCATATTCCTGCCTTCAACCCGCAAATTTGTGGCGCGCACATCGGCGTTGGCTGACATGCCATAGGTGATGATCCGGCGATCTTTGATATGCGCCATCATGCGCTGAACGGCAGGATGATCAATGCACAAGGTGGCAAAGCCGTAAAAGGGAATGGAAGATACAAAATTCAAAAAGGCGGTTTCCAGCGCCTCAAAACTGCCATGATGATCAAGATGTTCAGGGTCTATATTGGTGACCACGGCTACAGTAGGTTTCAGTTTGGCAAAGGAGCCATCACTTTCGTCGGCTTCGACAACCATCCATTTGCCTTTACCAAGCCGGGCATTACTGCCCCAGCCGGTAATGATACCGCCATTGATGACAGTCGGATCAATCTGTGCGCCATCCAGCAAGGTTGCTACCAAAGATGTCGTTGTGGTTTTACCATGCGTACCGGCCACGGCGACTGACCAGCGCAACCGCATCAACTCGCCCAGCATTTCGGCGCGATGCACGATCGGCAGAAAACCTGCCCGTGCGGCTACCACTTCTGGGTTGTCGGCCTTAATCGCGGTCGATGTGACAACCAGAGCTGCGTCACCCAGATTTTCGGCACTTTGACCAACCATGACCGGAATGCCTTTTGCACGCAACCGTCGTACATTGGCATTTTCCGACATATCACTACCTTGAACAGAATAGCCAAGCTCGAACAGGATTTCGGCAATGCCGCTCATGCCGATGCCGCCAATACCGGTGAAATGCATTGTACCGATTGATAAAGGTAGCTCGCTCATAACGCAGCCCCCTGATTAGATGATGGGGACGTGGAAGACGGGTTCCCTTCGATACAGGCTTCGACCATATCGGTGATGCTTGCCGCCGCATCTGGTCTTGATAACTGCTTTGCCTTGTGCGCCATATCAGTCAGCGCTGATCGGTCACTCAACAAGTCTGTCAGGTGCCTGGCCAGACTCTTGGCGTCCAAACCGCTTTCGGCAAGGCATAGACCGCCCCCCAGATTCTGCATCTGCATGGCGTTTTGTGTCTGATGATCATCCATGGCATGGGGAAAAGGAATGAAAATCGTTGGCGCACCCAAAGCCGCTAGTTCGGCAACGGACGACGCACCCGCCCGGCTGATAATCAGGTCGCTTTGGCGGATATGGCTGGCGATATCGGCAAAGAACGGCGCGATGGTGGCGGTGATGCCCATTTCGGCATAAAGCGCGACTAGCGCGTCAATCTGATCGGGGCGGGCTTGCTGGGTTATCATAAGACGGTCTTTTATGTCAGCAGGTAGCATCCCTATGGCCGCGGGGATCAACGAGGCAAAAACAGCCGCGCCCTGTGACCCGCCAAAGACAGCCAGATGCAGTTTTTCACCCTTATGTGCGGGGGCTGGTTTTTGCGAGGTGGCAGATACACTGTCCTGATGAAACACATCACGCACAGGCATGCCGGTGACTTCGATATGAATGTTATCAGGCAGATTACGGGTGCCTTCCCAACTGAGCGCCAGATTGCCTGCATGACGAGCCAGCAGATGATTGGCTCGTCCCAGAAACGCATTCTGTTCATGCAGAACACGTGGGACGCGCAACAACCCGCCCGCAAATAAAGGCGCAAAGGATGGATATCCGCCAAACCCTATAATCGCAGCCGGACGTTTCAAGCAGAAATGCAGCAGACATTGCCCGACGCCAAACCCAAGTTTGAAAAGCGCACTCAGGCGGCGGATGATGCCGCGCTGGAACGGTGATGCACTGGCAATGACGGTCACGCCAAGTCGTGCTGATAACGCATCCTGAATGCTGGCTGTGGCAATTTTTGCCCCGCGCTTATCGGTGAATAGCTGGGTTCGATACCCACGGGCGCTCAGTGTCTCGGCAACCGCAATGGCTGGGAATACATGCCCGCCTGTGCCACCTGCGGCAAGACATATCAATGGCTTGTTAAGCGTCGCAAAGCGGGTCATAGCTGATCCCCCCGGGCAAAACTATCGGCCGCTGTCCGCTTGCGGGTCAGCGCCAGAATCAACCCCATTGTCAAACTGCTGGCAAGCAAGGAGGATCCGCCATAGCTGATAAAGGGTAGGGTCATACCCTTGGTCGGGATCAGATCGACTGATGATGCCATATGAATACATGCCTGTACGCCAAACTGCATGACCAGGCTGGAAGCGGCAATCAGACAGAACAGGCCTTCGCCTGACATCGCCCGGGTAAAACCACGAAGAACGATGAAAGCATAAAGCCCAAGCAGAACCAGACAGGCAATCGCACCATATTCCTCGGCCGCCACAGCGAAAATGAAATCCGAATGTGCATCTGGCAGATTTAGCTTTACCCGTCCGTCGCCAGGTCCGACGCCAAAGAAACCGCCTTCAGCAAAACTTTCACGTGCTTTATCGACTTGCCATGATCCGCCATTGAAAAACTTGTCCACGCGCATCTGCACGTGATTCAGATTCTGATAGGCAAGATAAAAGGCTATGGGTGCCAGAGCGATAGCGCCAATTACGAATAACAGCGGCATGCCGGCTAGAAACATTTGAAAACCCCATGTCAGTGTAATGACAACGGTCATGCCGATATCAGGCTGTAAAACCAGAATTGTCACCAGAATGGCCAGCAAGCCGGTCGAGTAAATCCAGCCGGGAAAATCCTGTCCTTCACGCCACAAGGTCAGAAGCCACGCTGAAACAATGGCGAATAGCGGTTTGGCAAATTCGGATGGTTGCAGGTTAAACCCAGCAATCGTAATCCAGCGTGTCGCGCCTTTGATTTCACTGCCAGCAACAATCGCCAGAATCATAAGCCCGATGGTGCCTGCCATGCCGACCAGCGCCAGCGCCCGTATGGGGCGCGGCTCCAGCAATGAAACGCCGAAAATAATGGCTATTGCGGGCACAAGATACATCACCTGGCGCACAATGAAATGCTGTGATGGTAAGCTGATAAGATTAGCCACCGCAGGCCCCGCTGCCATCACCAGTAAGGTGCCGACAACCATCAGAATCAGAGCGCATGCCAACAGCCAGCGGTCAACAGTCCACCACCATACCCCAACCAGCGAGCGATCTGTACGATCAAGCATAGCTACCTCCGATAGAGCTGGTCATTGAACGGGACGATGTAGCGCAAAGTGTCTTGGCCACGGTGGTAAAGGCATCGCCACGGGCTTCGAAACTATCAAATTGGTCAAATGATGCGGCCGCAGGCGATAGCAGAATATGCGCTGTATGTGATACGCTTTGGGCATCGGCAAAGGCGGCATATGTCGCGCTTGTAAGATCATGATGAATTTCGGTAGCGCATTTGCCATCAAGCTGGCCGGCGAATAGATCAGCCGCGGCACCAATCAGATAGGCCTTTTTGACCGCACCAAGGGCGTCACCTGCCGCGCCGATACCATCATCCTTGGCCAGACCACCAGCTATCCAGTAAATATTGTTAAATGCCGTCAGCGCTTTCGCCGCGGCAACACCATTGGTGGCTTTGGAGTCATTGATAAAGGTGATATGCCCTGTCTGTCCTACAGGTTGCAGACGATGCGGCAGGCCAGCAAATGACGCCATACCTGCATCAATCATGTTTTCGGCATAGCCCAATAGGCGCATGATGCTGGCCATGGCGGCGGCATTCTGTGCATTATGCGCACCTTTGAGAGCAGGGGAGGCATCGCGGCCTTTGGGCGCATCTGACGATGTGACCGTTTTCACAGTAACCGTGTCAGCAACATTCGTGTTGGCAAAATCACGCACATACGCATCATCACTGCCCAAAATGACATGGCCGCCAGCACGGGTTGCCGTGACCATAAGCTGCTTGGCCGCAACATAACCATCCATGCCACCATGGCGGTCAAGATGATCTGGCGTTATGTTCAGCACAACGCCAAAATCAGGTGCCAGAGACGGTGTGGTTTCAAGCTGATAGGATGATAGTTCGAGAATGATATAACCGTTGGTGCCCGGATCTTCCAGCGAACATGCCGCATCTCCTATATTGCCGCCAACGGCAATCTTGGCGCCAGCCTCGGTCAAACAATGGGCCAGCAGGGCGGTACAGGTCGATTTTCCGTTGGTGCCGGTAATCGCAATCAGTCGGGCGTTGCTTTTGGCGCGCAAAGCCAGTTCGACTTCGCTGATGATTGGAACGCCCATGCTGGTGGCCTTGGCCGCCGCCGGATGCGGTTTAGGATGCAGATGCGGAATGCCGGGGCTGATGACCAGCGCATCTAGTGTTTCCCATGACCAGTCCTGCCAGTCCTGCCAGATAAAGTTATCAGCGGTGCATCCAGATGGTATGTCGCTATGGGTCTTATCATCATAGGCATATGTAACCGCGCCTGCCGCCGCCAGTGAACAGGCAGCCGCAATGCCGGAACGCCCAAGGCCCAAAAGCCCTATGCGCTGTCCTGACATGTTGTGCGGTATCATCATGCTTTGCCCCTAACGTAGCTTTAGTGATGACAAGGCGACGATGCCCAGCATGAAAGCAATGATCCAGAAGCGGATAACGATGGTTGACTCGGCCCAGCCCTTTTTTTCGAAATGATGATGCAAAGGTGCCATCAGAAAAATGCGCTTGCCAGTCAGTTTGAATGAGGCAACTTGCAAGATAACCGAGGCTGTTTCGAGCACGAAAAGACCGCCAGCAATCGCCAGCACCAGCTCATGTCTGGTAGCTACTGAAATCGCGCCAAGTGCGCCGCCCAGCGCAAGCGACCCTGTATCGCCCATAAACACGCGGGCAGGGGGGGCGTTAAACCATAAAAAGCCTAATCCAGCGC
Organism: Candidatus Puniceispirillum marinum IMCC1322; assembly: GCF_000024465.1. Lineage (NCBI taxonomy): Bacteria > Pseudomonadati > Pseudomonadota > Alphaproteobacteria > Puniceispirillales (SeqCode) > Puniceispirillaceae (SeqCode) > Puniceispirillum (SeqCode) > Puniceispirillum marinum (SeqCode). The sequence continues at coordinate 2,558,506 of NC_014010.1, forward strand.
CGATCAGTGCCCCGCACATTACCGCCAGTTCACCAGTGCCTGGGACATAATTGATTTGCAGATAATTGGCGAAATTCACGTTACCAGCTAGATAGGCGATCAAGGTGAAACAACCGGCCACGATCATCACTGGCACAATGGCAAGACCATCAAGCCCATCTGTCAGATTCACCGCATTTGATGCGCCGACAATTACCAGCATGGCAAAAGGCACGTAAAACAGGCCAAGCGCAATAATGGTGTCTTTCATGAAAGGTACCGAAATACCATAGCGCACTTCGCTTGGCGACAGCTGAACAAAGACCAGCGTGGCAAAGAAAGCAACAATTAGCTGTAGCCCCATCTTCATACGTCCCGACATACCCTGATGCGAACGCCGACGCAGTTTCAACCAGTCATCAACACTGCCAATAGCCCCAAAAACCAATGCCACCGATAAAACAGGCCACATATAGGGGTTCGATAACGGTGTCCATAGCAATGCCGAAATGGCAAAAGCTGCCAGTATCAGCAACCCGCCCATGGTGGGGGTGCCAATCTTGGTAATCAGATGCGATTGCGGGCCATCATCACGAATAGGCTGGCCTTCTTTCTGATTTGCTTTCAGCCAACGGATAAATACCGGACCAAATAACAGGCTTAGAAACAAAGCTGTGACCGTTGCCCCGCCAGTTCTAAAAGTGATATAGCGGAACAGATTGAAAAACTGATATTCGCCTGCCAATGGAACAAGTAAATCAGGTAACATGCAATTTTTCCTTGGCTGGGTGTGAGGTGGCAGAAGTGGTTGGCGTCTTGTCGGTCAAGACGCTGAGCACGGCGTTGGTGACACGCCATGCTCCGGAACCTTTTGATCCCTTGATAAAGATTGTATCGTCAGCCTGAACAAGACGTGCCAGCATGTCAGTTGCATGTGCCGGATCATTGGCGATGATCACATCACAGTCATGGGCCACCTTGGCAAAGGCATGGGCAAAGTCATCCCCGATGGCAATTACATGGCGCGGGCCAATGCTGGCGACGGTTGCAACAATATCGTCATGCGCGGCGGCGCTATGGCTACCCAGTTCGAGCATGTCACTCAACACCATTATGTCGGTATGGCGTGCACCTGTTAAAAATGGGGCAAGCGCAGCCGACATCGATGCCGGGCTGGCATTATAACTATCATCAATAACCGATATGGCATGGCCATTGAAAATGCCGTTATGACATGCGCCACGTCCAGCAATATCACCAAAGCTTGCCAGACTATCGCTGGCGGCAACCGGATCTTCGCCTAGCGCATGCACACAAGCCAGAACGCCCAAAGAATTCATCGCCCAATGCTGTCCTGACATGCCTAAATGAAAGCTGACGGGAACACCGGATAAATCAGCCTCTATTTTCATGCCATCATTATCCTGACGCGATGACAGCAAACAGAATTCGGCATCGCTATGACTGCCAAAGGTTACAATCCGGCTGATGCCCGCGCTCTTGGCAGCTTGGGATAGGTGCGGGAAAAACGGATCATCAATATTCAAAACAGCCGTGCCGCCGTGCATGCCTTCGAATATTTCGGCTTTGGCGTTGGCGATGGCGTCAATTGACTCAAAATGCCCCGAATGGACGGCGGCAATCCGGGTGATCATGGCAATGTCAGGCCGTGCAATACGGGTCAGCTTGGCAATTTCACCTGCGTGGTTCATGCCGATTTCCTGAATGGCAAACTGGCTACCTGCTGGTAGCGCGGCAAGGCTTAACGGCAGGCCGATATGATTATTGAAATTGCCTTCATTCGCATGGCTTTGTCCACATGCGCGTAATAGATGCGCCAGCATCTCCTTGGTGCCTGTTTTGCCAACGGAACCGGTGATGGCAATCATCGCGCCCTTAAACCGGTTGCGTCCGGCAACTGCCAACGCGGTCAAGGCGGCCAGACAATCCGGTACAATGATCTGTGCAAGTTCGATAGAGATGTCGGGCGTTGTGACAAGTGCCGCGCTGGCATCCGCATTGGCAGCTTTGGCAAGAAAGTCATGCCCGTCCGCTTGCGCCCCTGGCAAAGCCACAAACAGACTGCCTTTACGGCACATGCGGCTATCCATTGTGATATGATCTATCGGTGCGGGCACCATTGCTGTTTCAGCCATGATACCACTGGTATGCGTGCAGATTTCATCAACAGTCCACAGCGGCGCGGTCATTTATGCGCCTCCTTCATATCTGCAATAATCCGGCTGGCAACAGATATGTCGCTAAAGGGCAAGGTTTCATCACCAATCAATTGAACAGTTTCATGCCCTTTGCCAGCTATCAACAGCACATCACCCTCAACCAGCTGTTCGAGTGCGGTTTTGATGGCGGTATCGCGTGGGAAAATTTCGATGCTTTTAGGGCTGGCGGCCATAATCGCTGACCGGATGCTGGCGGGGTCCTCCGAACGCGGATTATCGTCAGTGACGATCACCACATCCGCGGCGTCATCAGCAATGGCACCCATCAACGCCCGTTTAGATGGGTCGCGATCGCCACCACATCCAAAAAGCACATAAAGCTTATGGCTAACTTCAGGGCGCAGGGCTTCAAGCGCAGCGCGCAAGGCGTCAGGCGTATGGGCAAAATCAACAACAATCTGTGCGCCCTGTGGATGCCCCGTTACGGTCTGCATCCGTCCTGGGGCTGGCTTGAGATAAGCCAACCCACCAAGCGAGTCCTGAAGCGGCAGGCCACTCATATAGGCCATGATGCCCGCGGTTAAGGCGTTAACCGCCTGAAAGGTGCCGGACATGGCAAGTGGAATATGCCAGCTTTTGCCGTCATGTTTGACTGACATATCCAGAATATTGTCGATGGGAGTGATTTTCTCGATCTGGAAGTCGGCATCATCGGCAAAACCGAATGTCTGTATAACGATCTGTCGCGCGTCGCCTTGCGCTGTCAGCATGTCGCAAAGCCGGCGGCCATAGGGATCATCAATATTGATGATGGCCGCACCTGCATGCATCAGCAGATCCATGAACAGATGTGATTTGGCTATAAAGTAAGACTCCATATCATTATGATGATCGAGATGATCTTGCGTCAGATTGGTGAAGGCGGCGATATGGATGTTCAGCCCGTCAAGGCGCTGTTGCACAAGCCCGTGCGAACTGGCCTCAAGCGCAAGATGCGTTACCCCAGCATCGCATAAGGGGGATAGGGCAGAATGCAGAGACACACTGTCGGGTGTTGTAAGCTTTGGTAAATCGAGGATTTTACCATCCATTTTTCGTGTATCGGTGCCTTTGACCCCCAAAGTGCCGATCGATGATGCCTGCCAAGTAACACGTGTCCATAGTTGGCGCAGAAAATCGGTTGTGGATGTTTTACCATTGGTGCCAGTCACCGCGGCGATCATGCCTGGTTGTTTGTGCCAGAAGCGGGCGGCGGCCTTGGCGAGAACAAGCCGCGGGTTTTCAACCATGATAATCGGGGTGTCCAGATCATCAAGCGGGGCTTCCAGAGGGCGCATATCCGTCAGAATGACACGGGCGCCGGCATCAATGGCGGCCTTGATATAAATACGACCATCGGTCGAGCTACCTGCCACCGCGGCAAACATATCGCCCGGTTTGATGGCGCGTGAATTTTCGCTCATGCCACCAATCTTTATTGACGCGGCCTGATCGGGAATATCTGCCAGATTTTTCAATAGATCAGAAAGATGCAAGTGTTGCCTCCTGATTGCCAATATTGAAATCAAGCATGAGTTTCTGGCGAATTGATGGCGATTCTTCGTCAACAGGATGTACACCTAAAATAGGTGAAATCTGCTCGACAATCCGGCGTACTGCCGGTGCCGCCACCCAGCCCCCAGTTGCAAAACCATGTGATTGCTTCTGTCCTTTTGGCTCATCAACCATAATAACGATTACATAGCGCGGGTCATGGACGGGAAAGGTCGCAACAAAGGTAGCCAGATTAGCCTTGGCATTATAGCCGCCATTTGCCTGCACTTTTTCGGCGGTGCCGGTTTTACCACCAACCATATACCCGGTTGCACGGGCTTTCTTGCCAGTGCCTTCTTTATGCGAAACAACTAGCCGCATTATGGATCTGACGGCGTGTGCCGTATGTTCGGAAAAGACGCGCGTCTTGATGATTTCATCACCCGTTTTACGCTTTAGCAATGTTGGTGCTATCCGCAGGCCATTGCTGCTTGCTGTTGAAACAGCGCTAGCAAGATGCACGGGTGAAATCGAAATGCCATGTCCGTATGACACCGTAAGGGTTGCCGCACGCTTCCAGTGTTTTGGCGATAATGGCTTAGCAATTTCTGGCAGTTCAAGTGGCAAACGATCCAGCAGGCCAAGCCGCTTCATATATTCTTTCTGAATCGATGCACCAAATTCTTCTGCCATCAAAGCCGAGCCAATATTTGACGAATGCACCATGATCTCGGCGACATTCAAAGGCTTTTTGCTGGGGTGATAATCATTGATCGTAAAGCGCGACACCCGTAGCGGTTTCATGACTTCAAATTCGGTGCGCGGCGTTGCTGCCCCTGTTTCCAGCGCAATCGCGGTGTTCAGCACCTTAAAGGTCGAACCCATTTCATACAGACCCTTGGTTGCGCGGTTAAACCGTGCATCATCACTGGCTTTGGCAAAATGATTGGGGTTGTAATCAGGCAGAGAGGTCATCGCCAGAATTTCGCCAGTGCGTGTATCGAGCAAAACCCCAGCGCCGCCAATAGCCTCAAACTCATTAATTTGTTTTGATATTTCAGCACGAATGATCGCCTGTAGTCCCACATCTAGTGATAGATGAATATCCTTGCCTGCGGCCAGATGTGCGTCTTGCGATTTTTCGATGCCAGCAATGCCGTTATGTTCGGGATCGACCTGACCTAGAATATGTGCGGCTGTCTCAGCGCGTGGATAAACACGTAAAGTGCTTTCGGCAAAATAAACACCTGGAATGCCAAGCTGCAGGATTTCGGCATGGCGCGCTGGTGTCAGTTTCCGATCAAGTTCGACATAGCGGGTTTTTTTGGACAGTAATGTTTTCAGACTTGCCACATCATGCCGTCCAATCAGCGGTGCCAGTTTGGTAGCTGCGTCGGTTACATCCATGATTTCACGGGGATCAGCGTGCAAAACCGTGATTGGCAGATTGGTCGCCAAAAGACGCCCCTTGCGATCAATTATCTGGCCACGCTCGACATGCGATGTTTTCAAATGATTGGCCATACGCTCGCGTGCGCCCGCGTCAGACAGGTTGAAAATCCGAAACCCTATAACGCTAAAAGCCAGTATGGCGACACTCGCACATAGCACGAGACGAATTTCTGCAATCACCCGTGATGCGGCGGGATCAGGTCGTGGCGGCAACACCAGATTGCGCAGATTTGATAGAAATCCCCGCCCGCGCATCATGGTTTGTCCTCATCGGCCAGAACGGCCTTAAGATTTACCCCTTTTAACGTGAGGTCAGGCAATTTGACCGACATTTTCGTATTTGTTTTGCGAGCATTCTGGGGTTCCGAATGGTTGATGGCGCGGGCTTTTGGCGCTTTTGGTGCTGGAAGTTGCACTATTGGTGTCGGTTTATTGGAATCGGTGTCTGACATGACGCGCATGGGGATGGCATCAAGTGGCAGAATACGATCATAGCTGATTGGCTCCATATTCAGCAGTGTGCTGGATAGAGTCATGATCCGCTCAGGCCGTGATAAATACGCCCATTCGGCTTCAAGCACAGCAATATCACGTTTGGTTGCCGCGATGGTCAGTTTCAGATCATTCAGCCGATCCTGTCGTGCATCGATGCCGGTTTTGACCTGATACAGGGTGGTGCCAAGGCCAGCCAGAACAAGGGCGCCAATTAAAATCATGCGCATAGGGCATCCTCCTGTCCCGGATAGGGGGCATTGGTGCGCATAGCGACACGTAATTTGGCAGATCGGGCGCGGCTGTTATCTTCGCGTTCGCGTGTCCCCGCTTGCAGGGCTTTGCGGGTCAGCAGTTCAAATGTTGGTGCTGGGCCATTACTGGGTGGGCGATGCCGCGATGGTTGAGATGCAATCTGGCTTCGGGACGCCAGAAAACGTTTTACAATGCGGTCTTCGAGCGAATGAAAAGATACAACCGCCAGAATGCCACCAGGTTTCAACATGGCCTCGCTTGTCGTCAGCGCAGATTTCAACTCGTCAAGCTCGCGATTGACATAGATACGCAAGGCCTGAAAACTGCGCGTTGCGGGATCAATCTGGCCGGGGCGCTTGGCCGGCATAACACTATGGATGATGGCAGCAAGCTGGCTGGTGCTGGATATGGCGGTTTCACTGCGCGCTTTGACAATGGCTTTGGCAATGCGGCGGGATGCTTTTTCTTCGCCATACTCCCACAGAATCTGCGCGATATCATGTTCCTCATGCGTCATAACAATATCGGCAGCGCTGATTCCGGATTGCGACATGCGCATGTCCAGCGGTCCATCCTGACGAAACGAAAAGCCGCGATCTGCCTGATCAAGTTGTGTCGAACATACACCAAGGTCAAAAGCGGCACCGTCCAGAACCGGCACGTCTGCATGGCTTGTGGATCCCGAACCTGTCGATACAAGTGCGCTTTGAACCAGAGACTGCATTTCGGAAAAGCAGCCTTCGACAAGGGTAAAGCGGGGCTTATATTCAGCCACCATTTTCTGTCCACGGGCGATTGCGTCGGGATCGCGGTCAATCGCGATGACGGTGCAGTCAGCGGCATCAAGAAGCGCTCGGCTATAACCGCCATTACCAAAGGTGGCGTCAAGATAGACCTTGCCATTGGTGGGGCGCAAAGCATCCACCACCTCGTTAAGTAAAACCGACTGGTGAAGCATCTGGCCACTCATTAGCGGCCTCCGCTATGCGGTGGATCTTGGGGCGCGCTCCGGCCTAGCCTTAGCGAGGGCAGTCCCGCTGTTTTGGCACGGTTACGCGCGTCCGTTTCGCGATTGCGATAACGATCAGGCAACCAGATCTGGAATGACCGGCCAATACCGGCATAGAGTGCGCTTTCATCCAGTGCGGCAAAGGCGATGAAGTCGGCTGACAACATGATACGGCCTTCGCTATCGAGTTTCATTTCCTGTGCACTGGACAGCATTGTCTGCAAAGTGGCGACTTCTTCGGACAGGCTGTCCATCGTATCGATCGCATCAACAATCTGGCCAATCCGTTCAGATCCACAACCCTCAAGGCACGGTTCGGTGAGCGATTTATAGATATAAAGCGGATCATCCCGACGTTCCAGCACAGCACGGAAAGGGGCTGGCACGGATAAGCGCCCCTTTTTATCTATCCGATGCTCAAATGTGGATAGAAATAAATCCACGCGACGCTCCTATAATCCTAAGCCGTGCCAGCCAGTTGCTCCGGGCATAAGCGGAATGCCATGCGCCGGGTATCACTCTACAAACCCCTAATTCTTCAGATGCAGCGCAGGATTCCGCAGGGAGGAACTGGAAAATGCGCCATTCACCCAAAGATGGGATATTATGGGATAACATGGGAAATGATGGTCGTCAATGGGTTTTGACTTGTTTCTCATGGGAAAATGCAAGCTTTTCAATGTATTAAATGTAAAATATGAGCAAATATCTCCAACCCAATGAAAAATATTATTTTTTCAATTTATGTTCATTTTTTGTTCTGTTTTTAACGTTTTTTTAACCATGTTGCTTCCATAGTCCGCAACCTCGCATTCAGATGTGGGCAGATGACGGCCACAGCTTCATGCGGGTGTCGTTATGACATGCCCTTTGTCGCGCTACTTCGCGTGCGTCTGATGTTGGGATGATGTGAACCAACCATAGGAGTGATTATGCAAACATCTCAAAATATCAATGTAACAACCATATCGGATCTGAATGATGCCGAGTCCGGAACGGCATTCTTTGACGCCACCACGGCCAACAAACCCAGTGGCGTAACGGACGCTGGAACGGTACATACCATTTATCAAGGCGACATTGGCTGGCAGATGCTGATCGTCAATGATGCCCCTCGTGAATTCTGGCAACGCACGCGTAAACCGGACGCACCGCATTGGCGCACTTGGCGCAAGTTTGTTGATTTCCGTACCATCAGGGATGCGATTGACGCGGCTATCTCGACGGCAGGTCATGTTGATGCCGATACGGTCAGAAGCCTGATCACCGAACATGGGGTCACCGAAGCGGATGCGCGTGATGCGGCCATAGCCAACGCGGTGTCATCGGCGGTCAGTGACATCCCGCAGGGTCTTGATCGCGCGGCGGTGGAAACCATTGTCGATAGCAAGCTGGATGATGAGCTGGATGACGAGCGCACAGCGCGTAATGACGCCATCAATACGGCGGTGAACGCGGCAACAACAGCTATCATTACGGGACGCCAAGGCGCGATTGATGCGTCGATTACCACCGAACGTGCGGCGATTGACCGTTCTGTTGACAGTAAAACAGGCATTATCGACGCCAAGGTAACAACGCTTGATGGCAAGCTTGAAAGCGAACGCAATGATCGCATGGCGGCGATTACGGCAGAGGCACGCAAGCGCGAAACGGCACTTAACGCTGAGCGCAGTACCCGCGAGGCCGCGATCACGGCTGAACGTGATGCCCGCCACTCAGCAATGCACGCCCAGCGCACCGAACTAAAGAACGCCATTGCCAATATCACGCCTGATTTTGATGCGCATATGGCCACCGTCATCCAGACCGAACGCAGTGAACGCACTGCGGCGATCCTAGCCGAGGCTGACAAGCGTAAGACGGCTATCGCGGCTGAGGCCGATTCACGCGATAATGCCATTCGTGCGCTTGATACAAAGGTTGCGGGTGATATCGCCGAAGTGCGCCGCGTGATCACTGGTGATATTGCAACGGCGGTGGCGGCCGAACGTGACGCCCGCAAGGCGGCAGACAGGGCTGTGACAACACAGATCGCCAATAGTAGCTTTCCATCCGGCACCAAGATGCTGTTCCGGCAGTCAACAGCGCCTACGGGCTGGACAAAGGATACAGCACATAATGACAAGGCTTTGCGTGTGGTTAGCGGCTCGGCTGGAAGCGGGGGAACAAATGGATTTATAAGCCGGTTTGGGCGAGGTCAGGTTCGTGTTGCTGGCACAATAAGTGGCCGCACAGCTGGCCATGCCATCACCGAGGCGCAGATGGCACGTCATACCCATTCAATTCCCACCGCAGATGCTGGGGGTACATCATCAACCAGTAGGGTTGGAGAGGCTAGGGAGGCTAGTTGGGGAAGCAGTGGGAGAGCATATATGACCCATACAGGCGGCAACCAACCGCATTCACATGGTGCGGGGTCACTTGAGGTGGCATCCAGTATTGCGCTGGACGTGGCCTATGTCGATGTGATTATCGCGACCAAGGATTAGGGGGTAGTCATGAAAATCGAACCGCAACCAAATTGTCCGCTCAATGCGTTTGAACCATGCAGAAAATTTGATTGTGCATGGTTCATGAAGGTGGCTGGCACGCACCCCAACACAGGTGCCGAAACCGAAGAATGGGGATGCGCGATGGCATGGTTGCCGGTTCTGCTGATCGAAAACGCCCAGCAATCGCGGCAGACCGGCGCGGCGGTGGAAAGTTTCCGCAATGAAGTGGTGAAAAACACCACCCGCGCGCTCCCCGATGCAGGTGCCAGTCTGCCGCGTCTATCCTAGCTAGCGAAGCCGAACAGCTATCTTTCAATGTTATGGGGTGTCTTAGACCGCACCCCATAAATGCGCCCAATCGAAATGGTTAATGGTTTTATGGTGTCATTAAACATCGGCTACAGTGAGTCAAGGAGCAGGCGAGATGAAAAACATTGTTTTTCGCGGTAAAAATTTCTTTTTGCCCTTTCGCCCTATCTTGAATAATTTTAATCATCGAATTGCAAAAGAGAATATAAAGAGTTTCCCGCAGATGGCCATTTTCTCATTTGACCATATTGGGCTATTGATAAATCTGGATGGAAGATACGAGCATGACGCATTAGATTTGATCAAAGACTATATTTTGACAAGCGGTTGTATTGATCCCACGTCCTGTGCGCTAGACATAGGTGCAAATATTGGTAATCACGCTCTTTTCTTTGCTGAATATTTTAAACATGTTTTCGCGTTTGAACCAAATCCGATCGCGCATAAATTACTTGAAATAAACGCTATTTCGCGAAATATCACCCCCCTGAATTATGGGCTGAGCAACAAGAATTGCAAGATGGCATTTCGGGTCAATGCATCAAATATCGGTGGTTCCAAAATACTGGAAAACAACAGTGATGTCAGCGATGGTAAGGTTATAGATGTTGACGTAAGACGCTTGGATGATCTCATTGAACTGGCAGACGTCAACATATCACTCATAAAAATCGATGTAGAGGGACACGAGCTATCCGTTCTCAAAGGGGCAAAAGGCATAATCGAAAGAGATGACCCTATTATTCTTTTTGAGCAAGGAATTGATGAAATCAGCGAAGGTTCATCCGCGGTAATCGACTTTGTGCGGTCACATGGCTATCGTTTGCTTGCCATTGAAAATAGATTTTACATTGGTGAAAAATTTTCTTTAAGGCTTCTATCCTTATTGCTCAAGACGGTATTCGGCTATCAGAAAATTTTGGTCGATAAGGCTTACTTTGAAAAAAAGCATTACGAAATGATTGTGGCGATTAAACAATAATAAACACAATCTATGAATATATGTTGGTATTGTTTTTATTTCTGGCTCGGCCACGCCAGAGTCAAATTCTGAAGTTATATCCTGAAAAATCTGTCAGATGGCCTATAAGCCGGGTTCTGTACCGTTTGCTTGCGCTGGCGGTGACGACTATTCATCTACGATGCCTGTTACCAGACATCTTTAGCAACCTACCCGGACAAGATGCAGGATCGCATCTGCCATTTGCATGGCGTTTGTCCCTATATGGTCTTGCTCCGGATGGGGTTTACCATGCCCGTTCTGTTACCAGACCGGCGGTGCGCTCTTACCGCACCTTTTCACCCTTACCCCATAAGGTATCACCTTGGAGGGCGGTTTGTTTTCTGCGGCACTTTCCCTGGGGTTACCCCCGCCGGGCGTTACCCGGCATCCTGATCCTGTGGAGCCCGGACTTTCCTCTCCTCTTTTACGAAAAAAAAGCAGCAGCCATCCAGCCATCTGACAGGCCGCCACTATAACGATGCCAAAGCATCCCCGTCAATATGACAGGGTGTTTTACAAGCTGGGTAAGCGGGATAATCCCCTAACCTCCATCCAGCTGTTCGGCTTTTTCCGCCGCCGCCAGCCAGGCCATTTCCTTGGCCTCTTTATCGGCACGCAGACTGGCAATCGCATCGGCGGTGCGGGTAAATCTATCGGGGTCTTTGGCAAACAGACCCGGATCACCAAGCACACTTTCCAGCTTTGTGATCGCGGCGTCCAGCGCCTCAATCTCACCAGGCAAAGTATCCAGCGCGTGCTTATCCTTAAAGCTCAGCCGGGGCGCGCGGCCATTATCTGATCCACGCGCTGATGCGCTGGTGGCTTTGGCCGCTTTGCTTTTACCTGCTTTTGATTTTGCCGTGCTTTTATCGCCGCGCGCTTCGGCACGCTCTATGGCGCGATTACGCCGTTCCAGATAATCCGAATAGCCGCCAGCATGCGCGACAATCCTGCCATCGCCTTCAAAAGCCAGCAGGCCAGTCACTGTCCGATCCAGAAAATCGCGGTCGTGGCTGACGATCAAAACGGTGCCGTCATAATCGGCGATCACTTCTTGCAATAATTCCAGCGTTTCCAGATCCAGATCATTGGTCGGCTCGTCAAGCACCAGAAAATTATGCGGACTTGCAAACAGCTTGGCCAGCAACAGGCGGTTTTGCTCACCGCCAGATAATGTCGCGACGCGCTGGGTCATTTTCACATCTTCAAACATGAAATCGCGCAGATAGCTGGTGATATGTTTTTGCTGTCCGGCGACCTCGATCATGTCACTGCCGCCTTCGCTCAGCACTGTCCATGGCGAGGCTTCTCGATCAAGCGCTTCGCGGCGCTGGTCGAAATAGGCATGATTGAGGCCAAACCCCTCGCGCACCCGCCCACTATCAGGCGCGCCAACGCCCAGCAGAATCCGCACCAATGTCGATTTGCCAATGCCGTTCGGCCCAACAATGCCAATGCGGTCACTGCGCCGGATCAGCAAATTGAAATGGCGCATCAAAATGCGGCGTCCATTTTCGTCCAGCGTTTGGGTTGATGACGTGCTGGCATTATCGGGGGCTGGCACGCTGGCGGTAATATCGATCGCTTCCAGCACCAGTTGCCCGCCACCTTCGGCAGGGCCAGTTTCCATTTTGACAGTTCGTGCGGTGATCCCGCCTGCCTTGGCACGCTCGGCACGCAGACTATGCAGTTCGCGCAACCGCCCCTGATTGCGTTTGCGGCGCGCGGAAATGCCTTCGCGCGACCATTTGGTTTCGCTGGTAATACGGCGATCCATTTTGTGCAAGGTCACCGCTTCTTCGGCCAGAATGCCTTCCGACCATTCGTCAAATTCGGAAAAATGCCCATCACGGCGGCGCAGCTTACCCTCATGCACCCAGACAATGCCGGTACCCAGATTACGCAAAAAGGCGCGGTCATGGCTGACCACCAGCAAGGCGCCCTTATGCTGGCGTAACATGCCTTCCATCCATTCGATGGTGGGCAGATCCATATGGTTTGTTGGCTCGTCCAGAAGCAAAATATCCGGCTCGGTATAAAGCGCCCGTGCCAAGGATACGCGCCGCGCTTCACCGCCAGACAAGCCGTCGGTCATGCGGGTGCCATCCAGCCCCATACGCATCAGAATCGCTTCGGCCTTATGTGCCTGTTTGTCACCGCTGGCCGTTTCCATCCCCGCGGTCACCACCGAAATCAGGCTCATGCCTGGCGGGATATGCGGGGCTTGCGGCAGATAGGCGATTTCGGCACCGGGCGCTGTCCACAGACTGCCTTCGTCCATTTCACCAGCGCCCGACATCAGCTTCATCAGGCTGGATTTACCGGCACCATTGCGCCCGACCAATGCCAGCCGATCACCTGCATGAAGCGACAGGTCTGCCCCACGCAAAAGCCAGCGGTCACCCAGATTGATTCCGGCATTCGCCAGCGTCAGAAGCGGCGGTAACATCTAGCTGATTCCGCGCTGGCGGCAGATGGCATCATAGGCGGCATTGATCGCGGCCAGCCGTTCATTGGCGGCGTTGATAAATTCTTCGGGCATGCCATCGGCCATCAATTTATCCGGATGATGCGACCGCACCAGCTTCTTCCACTGCGTTTTCAGATCGGCATCGGATATGTCCTTGGTAACAGCCAGCACCTCATAGGCTGACGGGCCATCGCCTTGATGAATAGCGGCAAAGCGGGCAAAATCATCGGCGCTAAAGCCAAAAATATGCGCGACTTCGGCTAGATATTCCTTTTCTGGCTGGGTGATCGCACCATCTGAACGGGCGATATAGAACAACAAATCCAGCAACTGTTCCAGCACCGGTGTACGCGGCGCGAACAGGCGTGCCACCTGATGCGCATAATCCTGAAACCCGTCAGGTGTTTTACGCGCCAGATCCCAGAATTTGCCAACCTGTTTGACTTCGGAAGCGGGGATATGAACGCGGTTACGAAAAGCACCGATTTCATCGCGCGTGACCATGCCATCGGCTTTTGCCATTTTGGCCGATAGGGCAATCACCGCTACTGTAAAGGCCACCTGTTTGGTCGCGTCACTATCGGGTTGCGGGGTCAGCCGTTTTTCAACCGCGTGACCTGCAGCAGCCCCAAGTAATGCGCCGATCGGACCGCCCATAGCAAATCCGGCTGTACCGCCGATGATGATACCCCAGATGCTCATGCAGATTATCTAGCTGGTCTGATATGTGATTGGCAAGGGAATTGGCATCAATTCAGCTATAGATAATGTCAATTAAGCTTTCGCCTTGATCAAGATGTGGATTACTATATGCCCTTATTATTATCGATTCTGGAAAGTTTCTGTTTATGACCAATCCTGTTGATCCCGCATCCCACCTTCAAAAGGCAGATATCAGCCTTGATCTGACGGGCCTTAAATGTCCGCTTCCCGTGCTCAAAGCACGACGACAGGTCGGTATGATGGCCGCGGGTACAGTGCTTGAAATAAAGGCCGATGATCCGGCAGCGCCATTGGATTTTGACCATTTTTGTGAAACCAGTGGGCATCGACTGATTGCCAGCGAAACGATCGCAGGCGTGTTTCATATCACGATCGAGGTTGGGGACTAGCCCAGCAGATTGAGATGAAAGGCAGTGGCCATCGCCCCATCGGGTGCCCCGTCATACAGCCCAAGCTCATTACATTTAATAAAGAAGCCGGGGGCAGGCAGGCCGCCGCGTGCGCGTGAAATAACCCAGGCGGCGCGTAACGGCATCGATTGCGCATGGTCACTTTCCATTGTGGCTTCCAGCCAGACGGATAATTTGTTGATCCGGTGCGGGGCAGGGATCGTCGCCGCGTCGGCCAGTTCGGCATAGGTGATCAATGTCCGGTTCTGCATCGCTACCGCCAACGCCATTTCGGCACGAATTTGCCATTCATTATCGTCTTTGGTCATATGTCCAAAATACCTGCTTTGCCAAACTACCTGCCGTGATGGTGATTTTCGGCATTGATGTTATGGCGCAATATAACTAGCTTGTCGCCATGGTTTATCTCAGATCATTTTTGTTTAACAGCCTGTTTTACCTGATGACAACTCTGATTGTTGTGCTGTTACTGCCGCTTCTGCTTTTGCCCAGACAGGTGGTGTGGTGCGTCGCGCGTTTCTGGGGTTGGACAACGTCTAAAATGCTGTATATCTGCGGCATTGATCATGACATCATCGGTGATATGCATCTTGATGAAACTGTTATCTATGCCGCAAAACACCAATCGGCATGGGAAACCATCGTTCTATATGCCACCTTAAAAGCGCCGATTACGGTGATGAAACGTGAATTACTGTTTCTGCCTTTTATAGGCTTTTTCTTTTTGCGCGCTGGATGTATTGCGGTGAACCGTTCAGGTGGCATGAAAGCATTACGCGAATTACGGGCGGCGGCATTGCGGATCCGTGATAATCCGCGGTCAATATTGATTTTCCCGCAAGGCACAAGGGTTATGCCGCGCACCCCGCATGATTACCAGATTGGTATATTTACGCTTTATGACACAACGGGTTTTACCGTTATACCTATCGCGCTTGACTCAGGCCGTGTTTGGCCGCGCAACAGCTGGTTGAAATTCCCCGGACGGGTACAAGTCCGCTTTCTCGAGCCCATTAAGCCGGGCTTGACCCGCAAGCAATTCATGTCCACCCTTGAAACCAGAATTGAGAGCGAAGTGGCTATTCTCGAAGCAAATGAGGTGGCATGATGGATGGTGGTCAGGGACGCCCAAGCGGGCAGACAAATGTGCTTGGCGGTAATCTTGCCAGCTGTTCGCATGATCCGGTTACTGGCTTTTTCCGTGATGGTTGCTGTAATACGGGGCCATCCGATCAGGGCTTGCATACAGTTTGCGCGGTAATGACAGATGCTTTTTTGGCCTATAGTAAAGAAGCCGGTAATGATTTATCGACGCCGATGCCTGATTATGGTTTCCCCGGGTTGAAAGCTGGTGATCAATGGTGTTTGTGTGCTGCCCGCTGGGAACAGGCACGCGCGGCAGGCTGTGCGCCAAAAGTCCGGCTTGCGGCGACCAATCAGGTGACATTGGCAGTTTGCACATTAGAAGATCTTAAAGCGCATGCCATCGACCTGAATTAGGTGCTGTGGTATATACTGAACTTTAAGATGCCATAGATAGGTGATAGGAACCATGCTTGCACTTGATCAGAAAGTAACTCTGTCCTGCACCGAAACGGGTCAGGATGCAGCCGGCACAATTGTTCGTATTCAGGGTAGCCGGGTTGATGTGGCGCTGAGTCAGGGCGGCGGTAATCTGCTGGTGTCCTTGCATATGCAAAAAGCGGGCCTCTATGTTGGAAGTCAAAGCGGTCTTGAATTCGTAATGCGCATCTGATTAAGGCATGCGCCTTATCACCTTATATAAAGCCCTTGAATGAGGTGTGTCATGTCAGATCAAAACCAGTCTGATAAAAATCAGTCTGATGAGATAAAACAAAATCCTGACCGAAGCTTGTGGATCATGAGTGCTGTTTTGGTGCTGGTTGCGGTTGCCATCCTGCCATTTGCGGCACGCCATTCATCGGTGGTGCGGTCAATTGCATCAATGTGCGGGTTTGATCTGGGCTAATCGTGATCTTTGTTATTTGTCCGGCTTCTGGGTTTACGTGGTGTCCTGGTTTTCACCTTGGGCGGCAAACTACCAGTAAAAAACACCGCCAGATCAACATAGCGCTGTAAATCTTTATCCTCAGAAATCCCATCATGTGTGACCATCATCCAGCCCTTCATAGGTCGGCCTGTCAGGTCAAACGGGCGAACATGCGGTTCATTCATCAGCGCGTTTGCGGCTTCAACGCCAACCCGAATGACAAGCATGTCATTCCAGATCGCGACACAGATATTACCATTCATCAGATAGCCAAAGCCACCGAACATATAGGTAACTTCCATCTCGAACATATCGCCGACAAGTTCGGTCAGGCGTTCGGCAAGCCCTTTGTCATGCATCTGTTTTCCTTTGCTATGATGGTGTCACTGATTGCGCGCTCAGCATAACAAAATTAATCATCATATTTATGATCAAACATCTGGACAAACCAGCCCGTACAGACTTAGTCTCATAAGTGGGGGAGAATATTATGATAATCCTAGATGGTGGCTTGGGCCGTCAGCTAGCCGCTGTAGGTGCGCCTTTCAGGCAACCCGAATGGTCTGCGCTAGCGTTAATGGAAGCGCCGCAATATGTCCGCGATGTGCATGACTCATTCATTGCCGCCGGTGCGGATGTTATCACGACGAATTCTTATGCCATTGTACCTTTTCACATTGGTCAGGATCGGTTTGATGAGCTGGCTCCACAACTACTAACCTTGTCCGGCACATTGGCACAGGCGGCGGCCGAAGCTGCGGATCGTCAGGTCAAGGTGGCGGCCAGCATTCCGCCAATGTTTGGCTCATACGAACCTGATAAATTTGATCCACAGACGGGACAACAGATGATGCAGCTGTTCCAGCGTCATCTGGCACCAAGCGCAGATATCTTTCTGGCCGAAACATTGGGATCGGTGATCGAAGCTAAGATATTCCTTGAATCCTTTGTCGATTGTGCTGCCGACCTTTGGCTTTCAGTTACGTTGGAGGATGTTAAACCGGTGCCTGGTGCCCCGCGCTTGCGATCGGGCGAACCGTTATCGGCATTGCTTGATGTGATTGCATCAAAGCGGCTTGATGGTTTGCTATTTAACTGTTCGCAGCCCGAAGTCATGCATGATGCCGTCACATGCGTGTCAGAATTTCGTGCCCGACAGCCGTCGCGGCCAGCGGGGATGGGCTTGCAGATTGGTGTTTATGCCAATGCCTTTCCGTTGATGAATGATGATTACGAACATGCAAATTCAACCTTGCATCAAATTCGTCATGACATCACGCCGCAGAATTATGCCAAATATGCGGTGCAATGGGCCGCGGCTGGTGCCGATATTATTGGCGGCTGTTGTGGTATTTCGCCTGAACATATTGAGATTCTGGCCGCGGCACTCAAGAATAACCAAGCTGCCCAGCTATCGTCATCCACATTTGCACGCCAAGCCTAGCGCCTAGGAAGCCATGACAAAATTGCCATGCAATCCTGGGGGCAGACCATAAGGTAATGTCACCACGGCCTGTGGGCCAGCGGCCAGATCATAGGCATCCAGCACTGCCAGCTTGGTTTGACTTTGTTGCACGTCAAGGTGAAGCCCGATTAGCCATCCCTGCGTAACACCGTTTATCACCGGACGGTCTTGATCAGCTACAAAGATATGCTCTTCAAGCATGCAATCAGCACCATAATCATAGCGATCCACCTTGCCGGTTTCGAGGTTGACACCAAGCGCATAGCGGAACAACCCGGTTTCCATATCCAACCCGATAGACCAGCCATGCTGGCTTCGGTGACTGTTTGATGAAGGTGCCATGTGCGGAAATTCATTAGACATATTATGGATGCGCTCAATTTTACCATCATATATATTGGGCGACAGTGTTACGCGACTATGCTGTGGCCGCGTCGGTGATTGGCTATGATCCTTTTCATCATTATTCAGGTATAAATTAAAAACAATATCGGCATTTTTATAGTGATATAGATCCAGTTCAATCGTGCCATCGACGGTTTCGAACGCACCACCTATATGGAAATGAAAGGCGTTGGGAAGCTGATGCCGACGCACAACCGATAGATCATTTTTATTGATAACCAGAATCTCCACAGGCCGGTTTTCATGCCATTCATGCGCATTCAGAAAGCTTGCATTATTCTTTGCCTTATCCAATTCCCATGTCAGTGGCGGTAGCATAAGAATGATTGATTTTTCAGTGATCGCAAAATCATGAATCATGCTGGTATTTGGCATATCCAACAGCTTGTATTTATGTAATTTGCCCTGGGGGTTGATGTGATACAGAATCATTTCCTGACTCCATTGCACTTGTCCGAAATTCCACAGACTGCCATCGTCGTCAATACGTGGGTGTGCTGAAAACGGTGCCATAGCAAGATCATCATGCCAGACAAGTTTTGTCATGCTGTCCAGATTGTCTGGATCAACTTGCCATGCTGATCCAGCTTCCCACAACGCCATCAGACGATTGCCGTGATGCACAATATTCGTATTGGCGGTATTGGTTTCATCGGCTGATCGTGCTGGCGGTGAACCTGCCCATTTATGGCTGAAAGTCTCGACAAAATAATCACCAGCCTTGCTTTCGGCATTGTATTTTTCGGTATGTACAAACTGACCTTGATGCTGCACGGTCTGACCATCAAAGCGAAACGCTTGGATAAAGCCGTCACCATCAAAACTATGTGGATAAGTCCGCTTAAATCCCTGCCTTAAAGCGGGTCCATTTTTGTAATAGGTGCCACGTAAATTGTTTGGTAGCTTTCCTTCAATTTTTGGGGTTTGTGTTGCCAACTGGTCGGGCAGGCGGATGTGTAAGGCTTTTTCACGTTGTGATAATCCTGCAAATGCTGATGAAAGACCATAATGCGATGTGGCAAAGGCAAAGCTGGCAGCACCAGCTAGTGTCAGCGCATCACGTCTTGAAAAGTCGTTTGCCTCAAAATTGTATTTAGCTGTCATGATATATCTCCTAAGGCGCATATTGAGTGCGGCTTAAAGTTAGTAAATCTTGATCGTGTGCCGGTTCCTCATGGTGTCTTTTTTGATAATGAATGCGGCATCAGTGAATTCAGGGGGGCCAAACAGGCCACGCGCATCATTGGAAAAGCCATAGGGTTCGGTTGGCGCACCAATCAAATTCATATCTAGTTTCTGATTGTTGTTGATATCCAGAAACGCACTCACTGCGTAGGCGCCAGATGGAATATCCTTAATGGTAAACTTGGCCTTGCTATGGGGTATCATAGCCATTTTTTTATTGTAAATAGCTTTGCCACGGGGGAAACTGTTAGCCTCACTGGCTGGCTGGACTGAAATAAAAGCAACGCCGCTACTATTATTTTCGTTGATGACATGGATGGTAAGATCGGCGGCAGATGCATAGTGGGTTGCCAGCGCTACCATTGTGCTGGCGAGAAAAATCCGTATCAATAATCTTGTTCTAAAACGTAAATGCTGTTCCATATATTTCCCCATAGTTTGTGACCATTTAGAATGTGGGTCATGTTTGGTTGCGATAAATGAATGGTAAGCACGCATTGTGGATGAATGAATGTTGGTTTCGTAAAGCGTGTCCTTTCTTTCGTGATTTACACAAAAACGCATTTCACGTGTCGTGAAACGCAGGGAACTTGTAATGTGGCTAAATTACATAGATATTTTAGAGTAGAAGATATCGTCGGGTCGGTTATGTTCGCCGCCATCCTGGCTGTTTCGCAGGCCTTTGGCGTTGGCAAGAATTTTCATTTCGTTGCGTCTTTTGCGATATGGGTCGTTGTGATATTTCCTGTTTGGATGCTTGTCGCATTACCCATTCGTTGGGTTCTGCAAGCGACCCAGCAATCCTATCTGGTAGGTTTGATGCTGGCTATATCGACCGCACTTTTGGCGTCGATACCTCAAACGCTATATATTCAATTTTGTATTGGATTAACGCTCAATCAAACGATTGCTTTTGAAACTACATTTATTCAGGTTTTAACTGTCTCGTTATCGATCACAATTTTAGTATATGTGCTAACGGGCAGTGCAGTGCGCATCGCGAGCTTAGATGAAGCCAACAGAAACAAAGCATCAGACCTGTCAGAAAATAACTCAAGCGCGAAACTTTTGACGGATCAATTGCCGCCTGAAATAGGTATAAACATTACTTCAATACATGCTGAGGATCATTATCTTCGCGTTGTTACCGACAAGGGTGAGGCGCTTATATTAATGCGATTACGCGATGCAATCGCAGCGATGAGTAAGGATGCTGGTATGCAGACGCATCGCTCACATTGGGTTTCTGACGCGTCTAACCCCGAATTGGTCCGGCAAAATGGAAAACCGGCTCTGATGTTAGATGATGGGCGCACGGTTCCAGTCAGCCGTCATTATTTGCGCGCGGTTCGTGCGTCTTTATCAGCAAGGAAGCCATGACAAAATTGCCATGACCCTTGAATGTGCGGACACTCTTCCCACTTCATATGAATACAAATATAAAATAGCAGATGGCTGGCGCGCCAGCCATCTTGATCAAGGGGTTTAAAATGAAACGTGCACAAGATTATCTTGCCGAAGCCAACGCAGTTGTTCCAAAAATCACACCCGAAGACGGTATCGCCAAACATGAAGCGGGCAATAGCTTGTTTATTGATGTGCGGGCCAGTACGGCAATTGATGACAGCGGCACGATCGCGGGCGCTGTTCGGATTGACCGTGGCTTTATCGAATTTGCTGCTGATGATTCGACACCGTACCATAATCCGGCTCTGACCAAAGATGCCGATATCATCTTGGTTTGCGCTGCCGGTGGCCAGGCCGCGCTGGCAGGCAAAACATTAAAAGATATGGGTTATGAAAATGTTGCCAATGTTGGCGGCATTGGGGATTGGATTGCTGCTGGCGGTAAAACCGAAGCTTAACCACAGGTGAGGTGGCTATGAATATTAAGACAAACGCCGAAGGGCAGATTTTTCACACCCTGCTTATGCGGGTCTTTATGGCTGGTGCATTGGCTATTCTGATAGCATCTGCAAGCACAATGAGCTTTGCGGCAGGCAGTGACTCAGGATCGTCAGATTCGAGTGGCTACAGCACCGCAGGCACCAATAATAGCAAGGAATTACGTGAAGCTATTAAGCTTATAAACCGTAATCTGTTCGAAGCCGCATTGGTGCCGCTTGCCCTTGAAACAATGCAGAATCCGAAAAACGCTGATGCGTGGAATTACACGGGCTTTGCTTTGCGCAAAAGTGGCCGCTATGACGAGTCAATGGCCGCCTATGACAAGGCGTTGGCGCTTGACCCTGAACATGAAGGCGCGCTGGAATATCAAGGCGAGCTTTTCCTGACGTTAAAACAACCTGACAAGGCCAAGGAAAATCTTGCCAAGCTGAAACAGCAATGTTCGTTTAACTGCAAGGAACGCGACGATCTGATGCGGGCAATCAACGCCTATAACGCCGCGAATAAATAAATCTGGACAAAATAAAGGGGGATAAATCCCCCTTTACGTGATTGGCTATCGAAATAACCTGTATTCAAATTGTTAAGTTAACCGCGACGCGAGAGGCTGCTCTCACATCCAGAATACCCAACCAGGTTATTTGATAGATTCCGAATATCACTAGACATTAGATCACCTCCTTTTCATGTTGTTACTGTTATCAAATACCCTAGCGGGTAAATTCAGGCTTGTCACTAACCGCATGATCCTGTCTGCGTAAAACTATTGGTCGCAGGTCAACTGCCCAGAAACGATTTTGACATATCCATAATCATGGTCATTTTGTCAGCCAGAAAATGGCTGATATCTTGACTTGCACTAACCGCATGTTTAAACCCCGCATCGCTGATGGCCACGACATTATCGGTAAAGCTTGTCCATAATTCCACGAGTGATATATCATCCATCTTTGATCCTTCAATTTACTTTTGCCAAATGGTCACCTTGTGGCAGTCGAGAGTGTCATTATATAAGCGTTAATGAATTTAATGTTGAGAGATCAGAATGTTTGAACCTGCGTCACATATAGCCTTTGTAGCACCATCCAAATCGGTATCTATCTGGGCTATTATTCTGCTGTTTGTAACATTTGTAACGGAGCCTCTGATGCCTGCACATGCCAAGAACGCCCATGATATTTCGTTCGAAAATATCGAAGGGGGCACGCTTGACCTTGCCGAATTTCGCGGCAAGGTGATTTTGCTTGTCAACACAGCGTCACAATGTGGTTTCACACCGCAATATGAAGCTTTGCAAGCTATGTGGGATAATTATCGTGACCGCGGTCTGGTGGTGATTGGCGTGCCAAGCAATGATTTTGGTGGTCAGGAACCAGGCGCCAATTCCCAGATCAAGCAATTCTGCACGATCAATTATGGCATTGATTTTCCAATGACTGAAAAGGTTGCGGTCACCGGATCGGATATACATCCCTATTATCAATGGGTGCTTGAAGCTGGTGGACGTTTGGCGATGCCACGCTGGAACTTTTACAAACATCTGATCGATCAAGAGGGTAATTTTGTCACCTGGTTTGCCGCGACCACCGCGCCGGATGCCCGGAAAATCCGGCAGGCTATTGAAAAGCTTCTACCCAATTAGATAACAGCATCTATCACCTGATGTGCGCATATAGGCAGGGTTTTAGCTTTCCTCTTCATAAATGCACGTTCTACAATGAAAACGAAAACTATTGATAAATCTGGAGCCTGTCATGTCGCTGATCCTTCATCATTACCCGCAATCACCTGTTGCGCATAAGACGCGCATGGCATTGGGCATTGCGGGCGCAACATGGCAAAGCGTTGAAATTCCGCGCATTCCACCAAAGCCTTTGCTGATGCCGCTTACCGCTGGCTATCGCCGGACGCCGGTTTTACAGATTGGCGCGGATATCTATTGTGACAGCCAGAATATAGTCCGGGCTCTTGAAGAATATGGCTGTCCTAACAG
Source organism: Candidatus Puniceispirillum marinum IMCC1322 (assembly GCF_000024465.1). Lineage (NCBI taxonomy): Bacteria > Pseudomonadati > Pseudomonadota > Alphaproteobacteria > Puniceispirillales (SeqCode) > Puniceispirillaceae (SeqCode) > Puniceispirillum (SeqCode) > Puniceispirillum marinum (SeqCode). The sequence continues at coordinate 2,581,783 of NC_014010.1, forward strand.
CCTGTTTCCCGATGGGGTTACGGGACGCTCGATGATGATGGCATCATGGGCTGAAAACACATTATTTGATCTGGCGGTGCGGGTGGTCATTACCAATGCACTGGATTCGGCACCAGCCGACTTTATCGCTGATCGTGGTGCGCTTTATTTTGAAAAAGACTGGTCGCCAGAAACCTTGCGCGCAGATATGCCCGGCGTCTTATTGCGTTTACAGGCAGGGCTGGCCTGGGCTGAATTTCAGCTTGTCGCCAGTGATGGTGTGTTTCTGAATGGTGACACGCCATCTTATGCCGATGCGTCAATTGGCTATATTGCTTGGTTTTTGCGCGGGCGCTGGCAAGGCGGGCCAGGATTCCTTGGTCCATTTGAACAGGTCTGTAAACTCGAATCTGCCCTGGCCGATATTGGGGAAGGTAACAGCAGCGACCTATCGGGCGAAGACGCACTGGCCATTGCCAAAGCGGCAAATCCGGTGTCGCCAACGGGGGTTTCGGTGCCCTTTACCGCTGGTATCAAAGAAGGGCATATGGTTGCCATTCAGCCGCATGGCACGAATGCGGATCCACAGGTCACAGGCAGTTTGCGCTATCTTGATGCCACACGGGTATCGATCGATCATGATACGCCAGAAACAGGTCCGGTGGCAGTGCATTTCCCGATCGCTGGATATGATATACGTCCGCTTTAGTGATAGAGTTATAATTTGGCAGTTTGGTATGGTGATGCAATAATTGCATCGCCATACGGCGTAACCAGCACTTCTGTTATGCGCTAATTTTGCGCATAACAGCTTTGCAAGGAGCGCACCTCCCTCCAATCCGGTTACTCTCCAGTTTCCACGCGCTCCTTGCCGAATCTCCGTTAACTTCCCCTGGCTGCTATGCAGACCAGGGTTTTTTTTATCTTATCCCCATCACACTCTTGACCTTGCTGGGTGATCGTTACACAACAGGTCACCTAGTCGCGAGGATATCTATGAAAATTACCATTAAGGACTCACCATTACATGGACTTGGCGTTTTTGCTGTAGAAGATATCGCTGCTGGCAGCACGATTGAACGATGCTTTTATCTTGTGATTGATGACGATGATCTGCAAAGCACCAACCGGTTGAATGATTATCTATTTACCAGTCCGGATGACCCGAATGACTATCTATGCGTTATGGGATGCGGGATGGTTTATAATCATGGCAATCCTGCCAATGCTGAATGGCAGATAGATGATGACGATAATCGCTTTGTCCGCTTTTCGGCACTTTGTGACATAAAGGCAAGTACTGAAATCCTGCATGATTACGGCGCCGACTATTGGACCACGCGCGCCGAAACCTAATGCTGTGTCACACATGATAAATCGCTAAACCAAGGCTTTGAAATCTGCATGTTATGGGATAAAGATTATGTATGTTGATATGGAGGATCGCGTGATGACAGGTCATATTTTTGATACATATAAGCAAAATTTTGAACGTGACGGTTTTGTCATGATGAAAGATGCGCTCACTGCGCAACAGGTGCAGGATATGAATGCACAATTGCGTTTATGGGTCGATGAATCGCGCAATCATGACAAAGCCTATGGGCAGATTGCTGATGGCCGCCCGCGTTTTGATGTTGAACCGTCAAGCCATAGCCATGACACACCTGCATTGCGCCGGATTTCGGCGCCTATCGAAGTGTCTGATATCTATCTTGATGTGATGCGTAATAACGCTGCGCTTGACCTGACAGCGCATATTTATTCACCAAACATAAAACTACATGCCACCAAGATTAATCTGAAACTGCCTGGTTCAGGCACTGCGGTGAAATATCATCAGGACTTTCCTTTTGAACCGCATTCAAATGATGATGTGATGACAGTGCTGTTTTTTCTTGATGATGTAACCTTGGAAAATGGCCCACTTGAAGTGGTATCGGGCAGCCATAAAGGCCCACTTCACTCACTGTGGCAGGATGGCGTATTTACCGGCGCGGTTGATGCCGATATCGAGGCCGATGTGCGGGCAAATGCGCTCAAATGCACAGGCAAGGCTGGTGATGCCTGTCTGATGCATTCGCGGCTGTTACATGGATCACTGCCAAACATGACCGATGCACCACGCTGTCTATATATTGTGACTTACGTTGCCGAAGATGCCATTGCGCTGGATCGTAACCCGATTCCCCATAAATATGATGGCGAGATTGTACGGGGGCACTATACAGGACGCGTGCGCAGTACGTCGTTCGAGATGGAAATGCCCGAATATCCGAAAGAGGCATCATTCTTTGGTCAGCAATCAAAAGTTGAGTCATAGCCTAGCCAGACGCTCCGGACTTGTGCCCAACGGCCACATCTAAGTTCTTTTGGCCAGCCATTCTTCGGTTGAACAGGTGGGATGCGGGCGCAATAGATCGATCGGGGGGGACGTCCGGTCGATAACCAGCTCGATTTCACCGTCGGTTTCGTCTTCATCGGGTTGCTGTGCATAGCGGCGGTTATTAGGCCGCCCCATATTGTCCCGTATGTTCATAGAATTGATCCGCATAACAGAAACATGAACGACGCACATCGACGGTATTTTAGGTCATGGATGGCGGTTTATATGTAAAACGGCATGACCGCCTGTACTGATGAACGCGCGCGCATCATCGCGTCATGCTGTTTCAGTTTTGGAAAATGATCCAGCTCTACACCATCGCCTCCAAACCAGCGAATGATAAGCGCCAGATAGGGGTCACATAGTGAATATTGGTCGCCCAGAACATAGGGTCCAATGAAATAGTGATCCTCAATCATCTGGGCATAGAGGGTCATGTTTTCAGCGACCTTTGCGCTCATGCTGGCTTGCGCCGCTTCATCATCTGCCCAGCGATAGCCACGATGGCGGTGGGCATGGGCAACATGCACCGTCGAGGCGATAAACATATTAAACGCCTGCGCCTGTGCCAACAGAAACGGATCGGTTGGTGCTAACTGCTTGTCTGGATTTAACTGGGCGATATATAGCAGAATCGCCGGGTTTTCGGTCAGAATCCCCTGCGGGGTAACCAATGCGGGGACGCGTCCCTTGGGGTTCACCGCCAAAAAGGCTGGCTTGTTCTGTTCGTCTGTTTCAAAGTCAACTGGCATGGCCGTAAATTCTGCACCGGCATCATACAGCAATATATGCGGGGCATAGGCACAGGACATCTTTGAATAATATAGTGTAAGCATGATCATGATATCCTTGTTGGCTTGGGTCTATCTAATGATAGTTTGACTATCAGGGCAAGTGAAACAACCATCCACATGGCCTTTAAATCATCCGCCGCGGTGCTCAATTTTATGGCTGATATATGACCAGAACCGGCCGCTGATGTGCTATGTCTTGTTAATGTCTAGGCACATAATTTTAGGAGAAATAAAGTGGCTGAATCAGTTTTAATAGTGGGTGCGGGACAAGGTCTGAGCGCGTCTTTGGCGCGGCTATGCACTCAAGAGGGCATGTCAGTTGCGCTGGCAGCCCGCAATATGGACAAGCTCGGTGATCTAGCGGTTGAAACCAATGCCAGCTTGCATAAATGCGATGCTGCCGACAGTGACGATGTTGCTAAATTATTCACCCAATTGGATGCGACGATCGGGACACCTGATCTGGTGATATATAACCCGTCAGCCCGCCTACGTGGAGGGATTGCAGACCTGGATCCTTCGGCCACTTTAGACGCGCTTAAAATCACCTGTTTTGGCGCCTTTTTGGTAGCGCAACAGGCGGCCAAGCGCATGCAGGCGCGTGGCAGTGGCAGTATCTTCTTTACGGGTGCTTCGGCGGGTGTCAAAGCCTTTCCATATTCGTCGGTTTTTGCGATGGGTAAATTTGGCCTTCGTGCTCTTGCGCAGTCACTGGCGCGCGAACTGCATCCACAGAATATACATATCGGTCATTTCATTATCGATGGCAGCATCCAATCATCCGCCACTATAGATGATCCTGATCATACCAGACTTGACCCTGATGAAATTGCCCGCACCTATATCGAATTTCACCGGCAACACCGGTCTGTCTGGGCATGGGAAATCGAATTGCGGCCGTGGGTGGAGACCTTCTAGATTATCCTCATCTTCCAACATGAATAAAGAATATTTCATACCGCATTCGGATCGATTGTGATCGCCGCGTCATATATATATATATATATATTATCTAATGAATGTATCGTTATTTGGAGTTTGTGATGAAAGCTTTACTTTTTGGATCGATTGGCGTCATCGCAGAAACCTCTGAGTTACAGCGTCAGGCCTATAATATGGCCTTTGCCGAGCATGGTCTTGATTGGTATTGGAATGTTGCAAATTATTGTCGGCTTCTAAATGAGCCGGGAGGCGTAAAACGTTTGACCTCTTATGCTAGCGGCAAAGTTTCGCCAGATTTAATCCATAGCATTCACCAAGCGAAAGAAAGCTTTTTTGAAACCTTGCTCAAGCAAGGTATCGCGCCGCGTGAAGGTGTCGTTGAATGTCTTGAACATTGTGCCAGACAGAATATTAAAGTTGGCTTTATCACAACGACGTCGCAACGGAATATCGATAATCTGGCAAAGGCATTGTCGCGTCACATTGACTTTGGCTGTTTTGATCTCATCACAACCAAGCAGGATGTGGTTGAAGAAAAGCCAAATGGTGCTGTTTACCAGCTGGCGGTTACAAAATTAGGCGTTGCGCCCGAAGACACCATAGCCATCGAGGATACCGAGCCTAATCAGGAAGCCGCGCTGCAAGAACAAATCCTTTGTTACCTATATGCAGGTGAATATGCAACTACGCGCCATAACATCAACGCCGTGAAAAACTTGGATATTATCAGCAGTCAAATATCCTAAAGAACAGGCGTGAGCGCCCCTCTGATACATTGTGGATGGCGTCACTAGGCTAAGCACCCTAGTCATTACAACAGGCTCAAAACCCATGGCGTCGTGTCGCGGGAACCAGATTGTTTGCTGTCAAACGTCTGCAAATCAGCTCATCCAAACGCCCGGTGTCATGATCAGAATGAAAATGATAGGTGCGTTATTTACTATATGCAGGTTATGTAATTATGTGGTTTAGTCGAAGTCCGTTATAGGGCAACTGGCGGATAGTGTGCTGACAGACACATGCTAGGCCATGTCTGGTTTTGATGAAATGGAAACACAATGTTAACCTGGTTACGCACCATGCCGGCATCAAAACGTGGTGCTGTGCTTCTTGTTTCGGGGATCTCTATTTTCGGATTCTCCGACAATTTGACATTGCTGGTTTCGGATCAGGTTGGTGTTGGCCAGTTTCATTTTAGCCGGTCATTATTCGCGGTTTTAATGGTGACATTGCTTGGCAGAATTTTTGGGCTTTCCATCATGCCACGTCATTGGAAGCCTATGCTGGCCAGAACCGGTTTCATGGTGACATCGATTCTGCTTTATTTCAGCGTCATGCCGATGATGCCGATTGCCGAAGCGGGGGCAGGTCTCTTTACATCACCCATTTTTGTTCTGCTATTTTCAATGATTCTGTTTAAAGAGCGCATTGGGTGGCGTCGGATAGTGGCCGTTCTGATTGGTACAATTGGGGTCCTTTTGGTTTTGCAGCCAGGCAGGGATGGCTTTGCCATTTATCATATGCTGCCGATCATCGCGGGGGCGTCCTATGCGATGGGGTCAATCATCACCTACCGGTATCTTCAAGACGAAAGTTCACTTGCCATTTTGATGAGTTTTATCGTCAGCATCGGATTATGTGGTGCCCTTGGTACATCTGCCTTAACACTTTTTCCGGTATCGCCCGATTTGCTGGATCAAGCGCCTTTCCTGTTTCGAGGCTGGCACGCTGTCGATGGTGTGTTTTGGTTATGGATGGTTATCATTGCGGCGGGTGCCTGCGCGGCTTTATCCTTGATGACGCGCGCCTATCAACTGACCAAAACGAGCTATGCCGCGATCTATGAATATGCCTATCTGATTTCAGTTGGTTTGTTTGGCTGGCTGTTTTGGGGGGTCATGCCCAACATCATAAGTATTATTGGCATTGCCCTTATCATAAGCGCTGGTGTCATTATTGTGCTTGCACAACAAAATATGGATGACGCATAGACAATCACGAATAGCTATCAATTCAGCTTTTCATAAACCTCAGTGATTGAGAATAATATATTGCCTGTAGTTCCATCATCATGGTTTGCGCGATATACATATCTACAAAACTGTTGAACCTAAACCATTCTGGAGGGTGCAAGCAGCCGACAATCGACCTGCTCAATAAGCCCAGTCATTAAAACCCTTTTGGTGTGAGGTGACAGGGTCAGGCGCGATTATGGCGGGCTAGGCCACTGGCCAAACATATGGCTAGGTCAATTCGAGGGTTAACACATGATGTGAAGGGGAGAATGGTGCTGGCGGAGAGACTCGAACTCCCAACCGCCCGATTACAAATCGGGTGCTCTACCAATTGAGCCACGCCAGCACGTAACGGTCTTTTACCAGAGTTTTTGCTGGGGTCAACTATTTGCGATACCAAAGTTAAAACAATTTATCCTAATGTGCTGTTTTAGCCATTATGAGCCGTATAAATCGTGCCAGCTCCTGCACCAGCATATCTTGGCCACCTTCGGCGATATACATATGGATTCCATAGTTGGGCAAAGGCGGCAGTCCGGCGTCGGCGGGGATGATTTCCCAGTTCGGATTATGCGTACCTTCCAGCACGGCCGTAATCGCCAGATCGGCGCTGACAAAGGCCATAATATTCTGATAATCATTACTGTTGATAGGAATGTCCCAGGTGATATCATGCTGATCAAGCGTGGCTATGGCTTCGCTCCGAAAAATACAGCTTGGCTGATAGGCCAGTTGAACAGGCCGCTTTTTCCATACCTCGCCACCTACGGCGCCATACCAGCGCAAGGGCGTGCGCTGTAACAGTTCAGTATTAGCATCAGTCTTTGTTTCGGTGGTTAGGATAATATCCGCTTGGCCGTGCGCCAGATTTTCCTTCAGAGCAAGCGACGGTTCACAGGTCAGCTTGACATTTACCCGTGGAAAATCGGTTGCAAAATGATGCAATACTTCGGGGATATGCGGATATATAATGTCTGGTGGTACGCCCAAATTAATATCACCCTCATAGGCATCATGCGTAAGTCGCCCCCAGGCCTCGTCATTCAATGCTAGCATCCGGCGGCCATAGCCAAGTAACTGTTCGCCTTGCGCTGTCAAACTGATGCCCCGCCCAGATCGTTCAATCAGGTCAGTATCCAGCAGATTTTCCAGCCTTTTGAGCTGCATCGATACGGCTGACTGCGTGACATGCAGTTTGCCTGCCGCGCGTGTGACGCCGCCTGTATCGGCCACGGTCACAAAAGAGCGAAGCGCTGTCATATCCAGATTCCGGTACATATCACATCTCCTTATGTCTGTGCTCACAATCATTCATTTCACAAATTAGGCGGCATTAACCAAAATCATCAAAGAAAATGATGAAAATGTCTCATCACATAACGAAATGGAAAGGATCAAGAAATGTTATATATTTACAATATGTTAAAAAAGCAGATCATTGCCGCCTTTCGGGGATTGTTGCAAAGCGTCAGGTCTTTATGGGCACGCTATCGTCATGCGAAGGCACTTTACCAATCACGTTCTCATTTGGTGGCGCTTGATGATCGCGAGCTTGATGATATTGGTATTTCACGCGCCGATAGAGACGCCGAATGCGCCCGCCCCATTGGTCAGGACAAAGCGCCATGGATAGAGTCTTCACACTTATCTGACTCGCCCTTTCGTCGTTCGGCGATTGACAGGCCCGCACCAGCGCATATTCGTGGGCGACCGGCCTCGCACATTCGTTCTTTTTACAACGAGCGCGGGCGATGCCCGACGGCGCGCTAGACCAGCTTTGGTATCAGCCTTTAGCCGCATATAGGGCGATCGCCGCGGCGATTGACACGTTCAAGCTGTCTGCATCGGGTGCGATATCGATGCGGACAAGATGATCGCAATGTTCGCGGCTTAGCCGACGCAAGCCTGGGCCTTCGGCGCCCAGCATGATGGCCAGACGCGGGAAATCGGCCAGCGCCCCAACATCCATCGTGCCATCACCAGCCAATCCGGCAACGGTGATATCATGATCCTGCAGGCTTTCGACCGCCCGCGCCAGATTGACCACCCGAATGATCGGAATATGTTCAAGCGCGCCTGTTGCTGTCCGGGCAAGCGCGCCATTTTCTTCGGGGGCATGACGTTGTGTGGTGATGATCGCGTCACACCCAAAGGCACGCGCCGAACGCAAAATAGCCCCTACATTACGGGGGTCGGAAATCTGATCGAGCATGATGATACGCACAGGCTTATCGGCAATGTCTGCGATGAAATCGTCCAGATGCGGGGCGTCCAACGGCCAGACTGCCGCCGCCATACCCTGATGCACCACCTTTTCGCTATCATGCCCGCCAATACCATCAAGCCGCCGCCGTTCAATCGGGCGGGCGTCGGGAAGTTCGGCCTGCCTGTCCATGGCTAGGGTTTGCCACATTTCATCAAAGCTGTCGCGGCTGTCATCGGTAACATATAGCGCGGCGATCCGGCGGTCCGGATTGACCAGTGCCGCGGCAACGGCATGCCGCCCCCACAGAAAATAGCCACCTTGAGGAGGTTTTGGTGCAGCTTTGATCTGTGAATCGTCATTTTGCCTTGCTGGTGCCCCCCGACGCGGTGCCCCCCGGCGCGGTGCATTTGACGCGCTTCGGCCTGATGCGTCTGCTGCACGTTTTACAGGGTCAAAAAGTGGGTTTTTGCCCTGGCTTTTGACCTTGGGTCGCTTTTTACTGCTTTTTGCGCTCATTATATGACTTCTTTGTTGACAAATTGGCTCGTACTTTTTACTTCGCAATACCTTCACTTTTTCGCAAGTCTAAAGGTGCAGGTTTTTAAGGCAATCCGGTGGGGTGGCCGAGTGGTTAAAGGCAGCAGACTGTAAATCTGCCCGCGTAGCGTACGTAGGTTCGAATCCTACCCCCACCACCATTGTTATGGCATCAATTTGCCAGTATATACAGTTTTTCCCGTCAGCTAGCTGATAAATAATCCATCGGACCTTTGAATGCCTGCGGCACGGTCCACCACATGTAGAGAAAAGGGCGAGCCCATGTCTAAGGAAAAGTTTGATCGTTCCAAGCCACATTGTAACATCGGAACGATTGGTCACGTTGACCATGGTAAGACGACATTGACAGCAGCGATCACCAAGGTGATGGCGGAAGCTGGCGGCGCAGAGTTTCAGGATTACGACCAGATTGACAAGGCGCCTGAAGAGCGTGCGCGTGGTATCACCATTTCGACAGCGCATGTTGAATATGAGACAGAGCAGCGTCATTACGCGCATGTTGATTGCCCGGGTCACGCCGATTATGTGAAGAACATGATCACTGGTGCGGCGCAGATGGATGGTGCGATTTTGGTTGTATCAGCGGCTGATGGCCCGATGCCACAGACCCGCGAGCACATTTTGCTGGCGCGTCAGGTTGGTGTGCCGGCTTTGTGCGTATTCATGAACAAGGTTGATCAGGTTGACGATGAAGAGTTGCTTGAGCTTGTTGAGATGGAAATCCGCGAATTGCTGTCATCATACGAATTTCCAGGCGACGATATTCCGATTGTCAAAGGTTCGGCATTGACCGCACTTGAGGGTGGTGATGATACGATTGGTTCTGGTGCGATCAAGGAATTGATGGCGGCGGTTGATGCGTATATTCCCCAGCCAGAGCGTCCGAAGGATCAGCCATTCCTGATGCCGATTGAGGATGTGTTCTCGATTTCGGGTCGTGGTACGGTTGTGACCGGACGTATTGAGCGCGGCATTGTGAATGTTGGCGAAGAGATCGAGATTGTTGGTCTGAAAGACACACAAAAGACGACCTGTACGGGTGTTGAGATGTTCCGCAAGCTGCTTGATCAGGGTGAAGCTGGCGATAATGTTGGTGTGTTGCTTCGTGGTACCAAGCGTGAGGAAGTTGAGCGTGGTCAGGTTCTTTGTGCGCCTGGTTCAATCTCACCACATACCGAGTTCAAGGCCGAGGCTTATATCCTGACCAAGGATGAGGGTGGTCGTCATACGCCGTTCTTCTCTAACTATCGTCCACAGTTCTATTTCCGGACGACGGATGTGACTGGTTCGGTTGAACTGCCATCAGGCACCGAAATGGTGATGCCAGGTGATAATATTGCGATGACCGTGACCTTGATCGCGCCGATTGCGATGGATGAAGGCTTGCGCTTTGCGATCCGCGAAGGTGGCCGCACCGTGGGTGCTGGTGTCGTCGCAACAGTGGTAAAATAAATCGAATATCCAGCCTGATTGATGTTACAATCATGCTGATGACAAGTTTAGGAGTGTAGCTCAATTGGTAGAGCACCGGTCTCCAAAACCGGGGGCTGTGGGTTCGAGTCCCTCCGCTCCTGCCATCTTCACCGATGGTCTTATGAAAACCCCCGGCTTTTATAGCTGGGGGTTTTTTCATGGGTTCTGTTTGTTCAGCTGCAAATGTATTTTGGGTAAAGCTTAATGGTTATAGACTTCTTTGGTGAGCTTGACGAAATCAATGGCAAGACCAATGGCAACCACGCAACAGCAAAAATATCAAAGCTTTAAAGCCCTTCATGAAAATGAAAATGCCTTTGTCATGCCTAATCCCTGGGATGCGGGTTCGGCCATCATTCTTGAACAAACCGGATTCAATGCACTGGCAACGACAAGTGCGGGTTATGCCTTTGGTGCCGGTCAGCGTGATTCATCTGGTGTTGTCACGCGCGCTGATATTCTGGCCAATGCAGGTGCGGTTGTTCAGGCTACATCCCTACCTGTTTCGGCTGATTTGGAAGATGGATTTGGCCTTGCCCCGGATATCTGTCATGAAACCATTTCTTTGGCGATACAGGTGGGGCTTGTTGGCGGTTCGATCGAAGATGCCAGCAGTGATGCAGACACGCCGATTTTGCCGCTGGATATAGCGGTCGAACGAATCAAGGCCGCAGCATCGGCAGCACATGGACAGCCCTTTATGCTCACGGCGCGCGCTGAAAATTATTTGTGGGACAAGCCTGATTTAGCTGACACAATCCGGCGGTTACAGGCGTTTGATCAAGCTGGTGCAGATGTGCTTTATGCGCCGGGTCTAGATAATCTCGACGATATTCGCACGCTTTGTGCCGCGGTCGATAAGCCAGTCAATGTCGTGATGGGGTTGCAGAACGCCCTGTTTAGCGTTGCGCAATTGGCTGAAGTCGGCGTCAAACGGATCAGCGTGGGTGGCTCATTTGCCCGGGCTGCCTATGGCGCATTGATTCGGGCGGCAACCGAGGTCATTGAGCACGGCACCTTCACCTATGCGCGTGATGCGATACCGGATCATGACATTAACCAGATGATGTCCGCTGAAAAACGCGCCAGCCGAACCTAATCTTCAATAGGGTATATGGAGGACAAAAATGCCTAAGATTAAAATATGGGGGCGGTCATCATCATCGAATGTACAGGCGGCTTTGTGGTGTCTTGCCGAATTAGAACTGGATTTTGACCGCATTGATGCGGGTTTGATGTATGGGGTGGTTGATACATTAGACTATGCGCGCATGAACCCGAACAAAACCATTCCGACATTGGTTGATGGCGATCAGCAACCGTTGTTTGAAACTGGCGCGATACTGCGTTATCTGGGTGGGCGTTATGGTGATGACCGTTTCTGGCCAGAGGATATTAGTGCACGGGCACAGATTGATAAATGGGCTGAATGGGCAAAGATCAATACTGTTGATAAATTTACGTGGCCAATTTTCTGGAAAGTTGTGCGGACGGCACCATCGAAACGTGATCCCGTGCTAATTGCTGAAAATCTTGAAATTTTAAACCGCTATTTGGCGATTGCCGATGAACGGTTGGCGCATCATGCCTTTCTGGCAGGCGCGGATTTCACCCTTGCCGATATCCAGTTCGGTCATGTCCTATATCGCTATTTTGATATTGAACTGGATCGCCACGATTTCGCACATATCCGCCGCTATTACGATGATATGGTAAAGCGTCCAGCCTTTGAACGTTGTGTCATGGTATCGTATGACGAATTGGCGGTTTCCGACTGATATTGCCAATGGGCGCAGGTTTTTGGAGTTGTCGTCTCATGTTTTTTTTGAGGTGACAATGCGTTCGCGCCGGAACATATAGATGCCGGTGGTAACGATGATTGCCATGCCGATAAGCGTCAGATTATCCGGCCATTCGTCAAATACCATATAACCCAGAATGATTGCCCAGATCAGCGCTGAGTAGCGGAATGGTGAGACAAAGCTGATATCGCCAACCCGCATGGTCATGACGCTGAACAGATAGGCCACAACAATCACGCATGCTGTCGCCACCAGAACCACCCAACTTGTTAATGATGGGGGCACCCAGCCTGATGCCGGCATCATGACCGCGCCAAGACCAGTAATTGCGATTGCGGTAATCAGTGTGACAAACAAAGATGGCATCTCGCGCGACAGACGGCGGGTGACAATATCGCGCACAGTTACACAGACTACCGCCGCCAGTCCCCATAATGAATACAGGCTGAAACCCTCTGTCCCGGGGCGTATGATAATCAGAACCCCGATGAAGCCGATAATGATCGCGCTCCAGCGTCGCCAGCCTACAGGCTCGCCTAGGAACAGCGCCGCCACCATTGTCACGCTCATAGGCAGGGTCTGTAAGATCGCAATGGTATTAGCCAGTGGCATATTCGCCAGTGCTGTTAGAAAGCAGATTGTTGCTGCTACTTCGGCGCCAGCGCGGATCAGAACGATACTCATGTCATGGCGAGTTGCGCGGACGAAAAGTTGCGCGCGTCGATGCGCCATATAGGTGATTACGGGTAAACACAGCAATCCACGTAACAACACGGCCTGAAATAACGGAATGTCACCGAACAGGAATTTCATCATCGTGTCATTGGCCGTAAAGCAGAGTACGCTAAACGCCATCAGTGCTGCACCGCGGGTATTGTCTGAGACAGGCATATGTTTCATATCCAGTGGCTGTCATGCTGGATCGCACCGCCCTCAATTCCACCTATGCCGATCACGGACAATGGTCAAGCATATTACGTCTTGGGGTGAATTAACGTTATCCGGTTGTTCCTGTCATGGCGGTGAAAATTGTTGCGACATATATGCTTAAATCCCATATCAAGGGTTGCTTTGCTGGTGATGTTTTGGTAATAGGCTCCATCCACGGTGGCATTCTTTGACTTTCATAGTTGTAGCGGGATTACCCGGCACAGGCACATAGGCCTTGGTCGGGGGGCTTGGGCTGAGAGTTTTAACTAGGAAAGACAATGCAAATGTATGCTGCTATTGTGAAAATTGAACTTGAAGTGGCAGCTATTGATGGCTAAGGTATCGCCCGCACAGTTTGTTAGGCAGGTACGTCAGGAAATCAGTCGTATTTCTTGGGCGTCTCGGCGTGAAACAGGTACAGCTACGCTAACTGTGTTTATTATGGTAACCATTGCCGCAATTTTCTTTTTGCTGGTGGATATGGTGCTTTCTAATGTTGTCCAGTTTGTTCTAGGTCTTGGTAGCTAGGAACGAAGTGGTTTTTTGACGTTTTGCCTGTGGCAAGACAAATGGGATTTATTGATGGCCAAACGCTGGTACGTTGTTCATGTGTTCTCAGGATCTGAGAAAAAGGTCGCTCAGGCAATTACCGAGCAGGCCGTGACGCATGGGCTAGAAGATCAGATCGATGAAGTGATGGTTCCTACCGAAGAAGTAGTTGAGATGCGTCGTGGTGTGCGCGTCCAGTCCGAACGTAAATTCTTCCCCGGTTACATCCTTGTAAAATTGGAACTCAGCGATGAGGCGTGGCAGCTTGTCACCAGCCAGCCGCGGGTCACAGGTTTCTTGGGCGGCAAAGGTAAGCCTATTCCGATTACCAATAGTGAGGCTGAACGCCTGATCAAGCAGATGAGCGAAGGCGTAGAACGTCCCCGTTCAACAATCACATTCGATATTGGCGAGCAGGTACGCGTATCTGATGGCCCGTTTGCCTCCTTTAACGGATATGTCGAAGAAGCTGATGATGATAAGGCAAGGTTGAAAGTTACAGTGTCCATCTTTGGGCGCTCAACCCCAGTCGAACTGGAATATAGTCAGGTAGAAAAAGTTTAAACAGGTGCGGTTAACGCAATAACGAAGGCATCATTTAACATGATGTCTCGTAAGTCAGGGAAAGATAGTTATGGCAAAGAAGATTGACGGATATATCAAGCTGAATATTCCAGCTGGAGCGGCTAACCCGTCACCACCAGTAGGTCCAGCACTGGGCCAGCGCGGTGTAAATATCATGGAATTTTGTAAGGCGTTCAACGCGGCAACTGATTCACTGGAAAAGAATATGCCTATTCCGGTTGTTATCACCGTGTATCAGGACAAATCCTTTACCTTTGCCACCAAAACAGCACCGGTCAGCTTTTTCCTGAAAAAAGCGGCAGGCTTGCCAAAAGGTGGTCAGGAGCCTGGCCGTACTGTTGCGGGCAAAGTGACAATGGCGCAGGTGCGCGAAATTGCTGATCAGAAGATGGGCGATATGAATGCGATTGATATTGAAGGTGCCATGCAGATGGTGATGGGTTCTGCCCGCGCCATGGGCCTTGAAGTCGTGGAGGGCTGAACCAATGGCTAAACAGACAAAGAACTTACGTGCTGCTTATGAAGCGGTTGACCGGAACAAAGCCTATGCGCTGGCTGAGGCTGTCGAGCTGGTAAAGTCAAACGCCAAGGCGAAATTTGACGAAACCATCGAAATTGCCATGAATTTGGGTGTTGATCCCCGTCACGCTGACCAGATGGTTCGTGGTGTTGTGGCGATGCCTAATGGCACGGGTAAAACTATGCGGGTTGCGGTTTTTGCTAAAGATGCTAAAGCTGATGAGGCGAAAGCCGCCGGTGCTGACCTTGTTGGTGCTGATGATCTGGCTGAAGCTATCCAGAATGGCGAGTCTGCTTTTGATCGTGTGATTGCAACGCCTGACATGATGGGTGTTGTTGGTCGTCTTGGTAAGGTACTTGGCCCACGTGGCCTGATGCCTAACCCTAAGCTGGGCACGGTGACAGCTGATGTAGCCGAGGCTGTTAAAGCCGCTAAGGCTGGTGAAGTTCAATATCGCGCCGAAAAGGCTGGTGTTGTGCATGCCGGTGTTGCCAAAGCAAGTTTTGGTGCCAAACAGATCGAAGAAAATGCCAATGCCTTTATCGAAGCTGTCCGCAAGGCGCGGCCCAGTGGTGCAAAAGGTACTTATATCAAAAAGATCACGATCAGCTCAACAATGAGCGCCGGGGTGTTTGTCGAAGACAACGCCTAGACGAATTTGAATTCTTCATCGGCGCGGAAACGTGTTGATGATGATTAGGGGTGGTGCTTGCACGACCCCGCACCTGTCCAAGACTGCAGGGGCACCGATCCAGCCATCAGGCTGACACGTGCTTAATAACCTGCAATAGACGGGGAGCAAAAGCGGAAATTCCGCTTGAACTTCTTATGGGCAGGCCAGCGGACCGGAGGACTATTTCCGGTCTTGTTTTGCAACCGGGATGGCATGCCCAACAGGGTATAAGATCCTAAACGAAGAGTGGAGATTATCGGTGAATAGAACAGAAAAAGCCGAATTGATCGAAACCCTGCAAGCAACCTTTAATGCCTCAACAACAATTGTTGTGACGCATCAGGTTGGTTTGACCGTTGCAGAGAGTGGCGAACTGCGTCTGAAGATGCGGGAAGCCGGTGCTGGCTTTAAGGTAACCAAAAACCGGATTGCCAAGCTAGCGCTTAAAGACACGCGCTACGAAGATTTGGACAGCCTGTTTACCGGACCAACAGCGATTGGTACGTCGCAAGACCCGGTGGCAGCAGCCAAAACCCTCGTAGAATTTGCCAAGACGAATACAAAATTGACCATCATCGGCGGTAGCATTGACGGGAAAGTTCTCGACAAGTCTGGCGTTGAAGCGTTGGCCAAATTGCCTTCACTTGACGAATTGCGCGGCAAGCTTGTTGGGCTTTTACAAGCCCCAGCAGGAAAACTTGCACGTGTGGCTCAGGCTCCGGCCGGAAAGCTCGCACGCGTCATCAAAGCACGCGAAGACCAATTGCAGAGTTCATAATTTAAACCTAGAAGTTCAAGCTTAATGGAGTATACAAATGGCTGATATAGCAAAAATCGCAGAAGACCTATCCAACCTCACAGTTCTCGAAGCTGCTGAGTTGGCAACTATGCTGGAAGAGAAGTGGGGCGTTTCTGCTGCCGCTGCTCCTATGGCAATGGCAATGCCAGCTGGCGGCGGTGACGCTGGCGGCGCGGCTGAGGCAAAAACCGAATTTGACGTTGTTCTGACTGCCGCTGGTGCATCAAAGATCAATGTTATTAAAGAAGTTCGCGCGATCACAGGTCTTGGCCTGAAAGAAGCAAAAGACCTCGTCGAAGCTGCACCTAAGGCTGTTAAAGAAGGTGTGTCTGAAGACGAAGCAAACGAAATTAAAGGCAAGCTTGAAGAAGCTGGTGCCTCTGTCGAAGTTAAGTAACTTTGACGGAACAGCTTGGATTTAAAAGCTGTTGAAAATTGCTTGCACCGGGTGGCGTTTCGCTATCCGGTGCAAGGTCGTTAAAAACCTGAAAGCTGAAACATTTTCGCTGGAGGGACTAAACCACGCTTCCAACTTGGTTTTTTGAGTTGGGAAGCCGAGATTTTGATGAGGGATCACTAAATGGCATCGCATGTAAGTACCTTGGATAGTCGAAAGCGGGTTCGCCGTACGTTTGGGCAGTTGGAAGAAATCACCCCAATGCCAAACCTGATTGATGTTCAGCGGTCAAGTTATGATACTTTTTTGCAGATGGATGTTCCGGTCCCTGATCGTATTGATCACGGGTTGCAGGAAACCTTTAAATCAGTGTTCCCGATTGGGGATTTTGCTGGTCGTTCGATACTTGAATTTGTGTCTTATGATCTTGAAAAACCAAAATATGATGTCGAAGAATGTCAACAGCGTGGGCTGACCTTTGCCTCGCCGCTGAAAGTGACCTTGCGACTGGTGGTCTGGGAAGAAGACGAAGACACAGGCGCGCGTTCAATCCGCGATATTAAGGAACAGGACGTCTATATGGGCGATCTGCCGCTGATGACATCTAACGGTACCTTTATTGTGAATGGCACCGAGCGTGTGATCGTTTCACAGATGCACCGTTCGCCTGGCGTGTTCTTTGACCATGACCGTGGCAAAACACATGCTTCGGGCAAATTGCTATTTGCTGCCCGCGTTATTCCTTATCGTGGGTCATGGCTGGATTTTGAATTTGATGCCAAAGATATTCTGAATGTGCGGATTGACCGCAAGCGCAAACTGCCATCTACCACCTTCATGATGGCTTTGCCCGATGCTGACTCATTGGCCTATATGGATGCCTGCGCCGAATCTGGCGAAGACGTTGACCCAACGCGCATTGTTGGCATGAGCCGTGAAGAAATTCTTGGCTATTTCTACAATGCGGTTGACTATAAGCGTGATGGTGATGGCTGGCGTTACGCGCTCAACCCTGAGGCACTAAAAGGTAGCCAACTGATACGCGATCTTGTTGATGCCGACACCAAAAAGGTTGTTGCCAAAGCAGGCACAAAAATGACACCGCGCGCGCTGAAAAAGCTGGTCGAAGATGGCGTTAAAGACGTTCTGGTGCCTGATACAGATGTTCTGGGCCGGTTCATTGCTGAAGACATCATCAATATGTCAACTGGCGAAGTCTATGCCGAAGCGGGTGAAGAAATCACCGAAGAGCTGATGGCACGCTTTGTGGAAAACGGCAATGATGATATCAGCATCTTGTTCATCGATAATGTCAATTACGGTCCGCATCTGCGCAACACGCTTGCCGCTGACCGGAATACCTGCCGTGAAGAGGCGCTGGTTGATATTTATCGTGTTATGCGTCCGGGCGAGCCGCCAACATTGGAAAGCTCGCATGCTTTGTTCCAGAGCCTGTTTTTCACATCCGAGCGTTATGATCTGTCATCGGTTGGCCGGGTGAAGATGAATTCACGCCTTGAACTCGATACAGATGATTCTGTTCGTATCTTGCGCAAGCAGGACGTGATGGCGATCCTGAAAGTGCTGACAGGTCTGAAAGATGGTCGTGGCGATATTGACGATATTGACCATCTTGGTAACCGCCGGGTGCGTTCGGTTGGTGAATTGATGGAAAATCAGTACCGTGTGGGTCTGTTGCGGATGGAACGTGCCATTCGCGAACGCATGGGCGCTGTTGAAATCGACACTGTTATGCCTGCCGATCTGATTAACGCCAAGCCGGCCGCTGCCGCTGTACGTGAATTTTTTGGATCATCGCAGCTGTCTCAATTTATGGATCAGACTAACCCCTTGTCTGAAATCACCCATAAACGCCGTGTATCGGCGCTTGGGCCGGGCGGTCTGACCCGTGAACGTGCGGGCTTTGAAGTGCGCGACGTACATCCAACGCATTATGGCCGGATTTGCCCGATTGAAACGCCTGAAGGCCCGAATATTGGTCTGATTAACTCGCTGGCAACCTACGCCCAGATTAATCGTTACGGCTTTATTGAAACACCCTATCGCAAAGTTGTTGAGGGCAAGGTCACTGACGAAGTGCGTTATATCTCGGCGATGGAAGAAGGTCGCTACACAATTGCACAGGCGAATGCCGAACTTGATGCCAAGGGTGTATTTGTTGGTGAATTGATTCCGGTGCGTCGGGCTGGCGAAATCGGCCTTGCGCGTCCAACTGATATCGAACTGATGGACGTATCGCCAAAACAGCTAGTTTCGGTTGCTGCGGCGCTGATCCCGTTCCTCGAAAATGACGATGCGAACCGTGCCTTGATGGGGTCGAACATGCAACGTCAGGCTGTGCCTCTGGTGAAAGCCGAAGCCCCGATCGTGGGTACTGGAATGGAAGCCCGCGTTGCGCGTGACTCGGGTGTGACCATTGTTGCCAAACGTGCTGGTGTGATCGATCAGGTCGATGCGACACGTATTGTTGTTCGTGCCAGCGAAGAAACCGCCGAAGATGTATCACCTGTTGATATATACAGCCTGCTGAAATTCCAGCGTTCGAACCAGAACACCACGGTCAACCAGCGTCCGCTTGTCAAAGTGGGTGATACGGTTCGTCGGGGTGATATCATCGCTGATGGCCCATCAACCGAAGACGGTGAATTGGCGCTTGGCCGGAACGTGCTTGTCGCCTTCATGCCGTGGAATGGGTACAACTTTGAAGATTCAATCCTGATTTCTGAGCGTATCGTCCGTGACGACGTATTCACCTCGATACATATCGAAGAATATGAAGTGATGGCACGTGATACAAAGCTTGGTCAGGAAGAGATCACCCGTGACATTCCTAATGTCGGTGAAGAAGCACTGAAGAATCTTGACGAGGCTGGCATTGTATATGTCGGTGCCGAAGTCGGACCTAGTGATATTCTGGTTGGCAAGGTGACACCAAAAGGTGAATCACCAATGACACCGGAAGAAAAACTGCTCCGTGCCATTTTTGGTGAAAAGGCGTCCGACGTTCGTGATACCTCGCTGAAACTGCCACCTGGCGGTTCAGGCACGGTTGTCGAAGTGCGTGTGTTCTCTCGTCGTGGTGTTGAAAAAGACGAACGTGCGCTGGCCATTGACCGCGCTGAAATCGATCGTCTTGGCAAGGACCGTGATGACGAACGTAGCATTCTTGAGCGTGGTTTCTACGGCCGTATGACTGAACTCTTTGCTGGTCAGACAGTGGCTTCAGGTCCAAAAGGCGTGAAAGCAGGCACCAAAATCGATGATGCGTTGCTTGATGAACTGCCAAAATCACAATGGCAGCAGATCGCTGTTAAAGATGACAATGTGCAAAAGCTGATCGAAGCGCAGATTGCCAACTTTGAAAGTGCTGTTGCGGCTTTGCAGGCACGTTTCAATGATAAGGTTGACAAGCTTCAAGGTGGCGATGAATTGCTACCTGGCGTGATGAAGATGGTAAAGGTCTTTGTTGCCGTGAAGCGCAAGCTTCAGCCTGGTGACAAAATGGCTGGCCGTCATGGTAACAAGGGTGTGATCTCACGGATCGTACCGGCTGAAGATATGCCGTATCTCGAAGATGGTACGCCGGTCGATATCGTGTTGAACCCGCTTGGTGTGCCGTCACGAATGAATGTTGGTCAGATTTTGGAAACCCATCTTGGCTGGGCGGCGCGTGGTCTTGGTAAACAGGTTGGTGCGGCAGCTGAAGCGGCGCGTGCTAATGCAGATACCTCAAAGCTTCGCGATACCTTGTCAGGTATGTATTCTGCTGAACAATATGAGAATGAGCTGGCCGTGATGGATGATGATCAGATCATTGAACAGGCCGAAATTCTTGGTCGTGGTGTGCCTATGGGAACGCCGGTATTTGATGGTGCGCGTGAAGCCGATGTCTTGGCTCTGCTGAAAAAGGCTGGGCTTAGCGAAACAGGTCAGGAATGGCTCACCGATGGACGTACAGGCGAGGTTTTCGACCGGGCGGTTACCGTTGGCTATATCTATATGCTGAAATTGCATCACCTTGTTGATGACAAGATTCACGCTCGTTCGATTGGTCCTTACTCGCTGGTTACACAGCAGCCACTTGGTGGTAAGGCACAGTTTGGTGGACAGCGCTTTGGTGAGATGGAGGTCTGGGCACTTGAAGCTTATGGTGCGGCCTACACCTTGCAGGAAATGCTCACCGTCAAGTCGGATGACGTTTCAGGCCGGACAAAGGTTTACGAGGCTATTGTTCGCGGTGATGACGACTTTGAATCTGGCATTCCGGAATCCTTCAATGTTTTGGTCAAAGAGCTTCGCTCACTTGGTTTGAATGTTGATTTGCATGAGGCAGAATACTAGGCCGTTTAGGCTGGTGCCCCCACCGCGATGTCGGTGGGTGGCAGGTACTTATTTGAAACCAACTTATGTTGGAAAGGTAGATAGATGAACGATTTGATGAATCCTTTCGGGCAAACGCAAGGCCCGCAGAGCTTTGACAAAATCAGAATTTCCATCGCATCACCCGAGCGTATTCGGTCTTGGTCATTCGGTGAGATTAAAAAGCCTGAAACGATAAACTATCGTACGTTTAAGCCAGAAAAAGACGGTCTTTTCTGTGCCCGTATTTTTGGTCCTGTTCGTGATTACGAATGTCTTTGCGGTAAATATAAGCGGATGAAGTATCGCGGTATTATCTGCGAAAAATGTGGTGTTGAAGTTACCCTTTCCAAAGTACGCCGTGAGCGTATGGGGCATATTGAACTAGCTGCGCCTGTCGCGCATATCTGGTTTCTGAAATCGCTTCCAAGCCGTATCGGTCTGCTTGTCGATATGACATTAAAGGATCTGGAACGCGTTCTGTATTTTGAAAACTTTGTCGTGATTGAGCCTGGTATGACGTCGCTGGTCAAAGGCCAGCTTCTGTCAGAAGAAGAATATTACGATGCGCAGGACGAATTTGGTGATGATGCCTTTGAAGCCAGTATCGGTGCCGAAGCAATCAAAAAAGTTCTTGTCGATCTTGACCTTGATCAGGAACGCGTAAAAATCCGCGAAGAGCTTATTGCGACGGGTTCAGAAGCCAAGCGCAAAAAGCTGGTAAAGCGTTTAAAACTTGTTGATGCGTTCAAAGAGTCTGGATGTCGTCCTGAATGGATGATCCTTGACGTTGTGCCTGTGATTCCACCTGAATTGCGCCCACTGGTGCCGTTGGATGGGGGGCGCTTTGCAACCTCTGACCTTAACGATCTCTATCGCCGGGTTATCAACCGTAACAACCGTCTAAAGCGTCTGATCGAGCTGCGCGCACCGGACATTATTGTCCGTAACGAAAAGCGTATGTTGCAGGAATCAGTTGACGCGCTGTTTGACAATGGCCGTCGTGGCCGTGTTATCAGCGGTGTCAATAAGCGCCCCTTGAAATCACTGTCAGATATGCTGAAAGGTAAGCAAGGTCGTTTTCGTCAGAACCTGCTTGGTAAGCGCGTCGATTATTCTGGCCGTTCGGTTATCGTTGTTGGGCCTGAGCTGAAACTGCATCAATGTGGTTTGCCAAAGAAGATGGCGCTGGAACTATTCAAGCCGTTTATCTATTCAAAGCTAGAGCTATACGCGATGGCGAGTACGGTCAAAATGGCCAAACGCATGGTGGAAAAAGAACGCCCCGAAGTCTGGGATATTCTTGAAGAGGTGATCCGCGAGCATCCGGTGATGTTGAACCGGGCACCGACCCTGCACCGTCTTGGTATTCAGGCGTTTGAGCCGGTTTTGATTGAAGGCAAGGCCATTCAACTGCATCCATTGGTATGTACCGCCTTTAACGCTGACTTTGATGGCGACCAGATGGCGGTGCATGTGCCTTTGTCACTTGAAGCCCAGCTTGAAGCCCGTGTTCTGATGATGTCGACAAACAACATCCTCAGCCCGGCCAATGGCAAGCCGATCATTGTGCCGTCACAGGATATCATCCTTGGTCTTTATTATATGTCGATGATTCGTGATGGTGAAAAGGGCGAAGGCATGGCGTTCTCGAACGTCAAAGAAATCCTGCTCGCCCTTGGCAATGGCTCGGTGAGTCTGCATGCCAAGGTAAAGGCGCGTGTCCCGACCCGTGATGCCAATGGCGAGCGTGTGTTGGCGGTTGTTGAAACCACCCCGGGACGTGCCCAGTTGGCTGATTTGCTGCCTGACAACCCGTCTTGTTCGTTCGAGCTGGTTAACAAGCTGATGACCAAGAAAGAAGTCAGTAACGTGATCGATCACGTCTATCGCCATTGTGGTCAGAAAGACACGGTGATTTTCTGTGACCGTTTGATGAGTCTTGGTTTTGGTCAGGCATGTGATGCTGGTATTTCGTTTGGTATCGCCGATCTGACAACGCCTGATCTGAAGGAAAAATACGTCAATGAAGCTGAAGACGAGGTAAAGACCTTTGAACAGCAATATCTCGATGGTCTGATCACGCAAGGTGAGAAATATAACAAGGTGGTCGATGTATGGTCACGCTGTTCGGATCTTGTTGCTGATGAGATGATGAAAGGTATTTCAACCGAAAAAGATGGCGAGCCAATCAATTCGGTCTGGATGATGGCGCATTCAGGTGCGCGTGGTTCGGCCGCCCAGATCAAACAGCTTGCTGGCATGCGCGGCCTTATGGCCAAGCCGTCAGGCGAGATCATTGAAACCCCGATCATTTCATCCTTTAAAGAAGGTCTGAATGTTCTGGAATATTTCAACTCGACGCATGGTGCCCGTAAAGGTCTGGCTGACACCGCTTTGAAAACCGCGAATTCGGGTTATCTGACGCGGCGTCTTGTTGACGTGGCTCAGGACTGCATCATTCGCGAAGTCGATTGTGGCACGTCAAAAGGTTTGACGATTCGTCCGGTCTTGAATGGTAGTGAAATTGTTGATTCGCTCTATGAAAGGATTTTGGGACGGGTGCTGGCTGAAGATCTGGTTGATGTCAAAACCAGCGAAGTGATTTTGCCTTTGGGTGAAATGGTCACCGAAGAGCATTTTGACAAGATCGACTCATCTGGCGCTGATCAGGCTTTGATCCGTTCGGCATTGCTATGTGAAGCCGAAACCGGCATCTGTGCAAATTGTTATGGCCGTGATCTGGCGCGTGGCACCGATGTGAATATGGGTGAAGCTGTCGGTGTTATCGCCGCCCAGTCAATTGGCGAGCCAGGCACCCAGCTGACCATGCGTACCTTCCACGTTGGTGGTGCGGCACAGCGGGATGCCCAGCAGTCAAATATCGAAGCGACAATCGGTGGTACCGTAAAGCTTGAAGATGCAACATTGGTTACAGACAAGAATGGCATTCCTATTGTCATGAGCCGGAATACCGAATTGCTTATTCTTGATGAAAAGGGACGCGAACGTCTTCGTCACCGTCTGCCATATGGTGGTAAACTGTTGGTTAGTGAAGGCGAAGAGATCGCGGCTGGCAAAATACTGATCGAATGGGATCCATATACGATGCCAATCATCACAGAAATGAACGGTACTGCGCATTATGTCGATTTGACTGATGGCATATCCGTTCGTGAAGTGACTGACGATACAACAGGTATCTCAAGCCGCGAAGTGGTGGACTGGAAAGCGGCCGCGGGCGGTGCAAACCTGCGTCCACGCATTACCTTGCGCGATGAAAAGGGCGAAGTGTTGACATTGACCAATGGTCTTGAGGCACGCTACTTCCTGTCAGCGGGTTCAATTCTGTCGATTGAAAATGGTGCCGAGGTACAGGCTGGTGACGTGCTGGCGCGTATTCCACGTGAATCATCAAAGACGCGTGACATTACCGGTGGTCTGCCCCGTGTTGCCGAACTCTTTGAAGCACGTAAGCCAAAGGACTTTGCTGTTATTGCCGAGGCTGATGGCCGTGTTGAATTTGGTAATGACTACAAGGCAAAGCGTCGTATCCGTGTGGTGCCGTTGGATGGTGATTTGGAAGCGGTTGAATATCTATTGCCAAAAGGCCGCCCACTGGCTGTCAACGAAGGTGACGTCGTGCGCAAGGGTGACTTGTTGCTTGATGGAAGCCCGGTGCCGCATGACATTCTGAGCATTCTGGGTGTCGAGGAACTGGCTGCCTATCTGGTCAAGGAAATTCAGGACGTTTATCGTCTGCAGGGTGTGAAGATCAATGATAAGCATATTGAAGTCATTGTGCGCCAGATGTTGCAGAAGGTCGAAGTCGAAGATGCTGGTGACAGTACATTCCTTGTTGGTGAACAGGTTGATCGTGAGGAGTTTGCGCAGGCCAATACAGCTCTGGAAGCTGAAGGGTTGCGGATTGCCACAGCGCATCCGGTTTTGCTTGGTATTACCAAGGCGTCTTTGCAGACAAAATCCTTTATCTCTGCAGCCTCATTCCAGGAAACAACCCGCGTTCTAACCGAAGCGGCTGTTAGCGGTCGTGAGGATACGCTGGATGGTTTGAAAGAGAATGTCATTGTCGGTCGGTTGATTCCGGCAGGAACCGGTTCGGTCATGAATCGGCTTCGTCGGATTGCTTCCGAACGCGATAAAGGCATCTTGGCACAGCGCGCCGCCGCTGCACCAGCACTCGAAAGCAATGAATTTGCCACCGAATCGGAAGAAACAGTGGTTGAAAGTGACGCATAATTAGTATGAATGTGCCAATTTTACGTTATTTGAAAAAAAATGGGGATAACGGACGGGTTTGCGTAAAAAGCGCTTGACCCATCCACCCTCAAAAACATAGTATCCGCCAACCTTTTAGACCTTGGTGGTGGTTCACTCTGCTGAATGCAGTAGTCGTACCAGACGCAGGGCCTGTATATTAGGTGACGAAAATTCCTCCGTTAGCGGAGATTAAACCGAGGGTTTTGCTCTGATTATCAGGGGAAATTCCCTCTGTTGCACGTTTTGTGCGTATTTGGTCGAGACAAAGAAGGGGCAGTAATGCCAACGATTAACCAGTTGATCCGTCACGGGCGCAAGCGTCCTGTTGAACGTACTAAAGTTCCGGCAATGGAAGCATGTCCACAAAAGCGTGGTGTATGCACCAGAGTCTATACAACAACACCTAAGAAGCCGAACTCAGCGCTTCGTAAGGTTGCACGTGTGCGCCTGACGAACGGGTTTGAGGTTTCCAGCTATATTCCTGGCGAAGGTCACAATCTGCAAGAGCACTCAGTTGTGCTTATTCGGGGCGGCCGCGTAAAGGATTTGCCTGGTGTTCGCTATCACATCATTCGCGGTACTTTGGACACCCAAGGCGTGTCTGATCGTCGTCAGCGTCGTTCGAAATACGGCGCTAAGCGTCCTAAGTAAGAAGAGGCAGATATGTCACGTCGTCATAGAGCAGTAAAACGGCCGGTTCTTCCGGATCCAAAGTTCAAAGATACAGTTGTTTCAAAGTTTATGTCATGCTTGATGTATGACGGTAAGCGTTCGATTGCTGAAAAGATTGTATATGGTGCCTTTGATCGCATCGAATCTAAATCAGGCAACGAGCCTGTAAAGGTTTTCCATGATGCGCTTGAAAATGTCCGCCCTAATCTTGAAGTGCGCTCACGCCGCGTTGGTGGTGCGACCTATCAGGTTCCGGTCGAGGTTCGTTCTGAGCGCGCCCAGGCATTGGCTATTCGCTGGTTGATTGACAGTTCGCGTAAGCGCGGTGAAACAACTATGGTTGACCGCCTATGTGCTGAATTACTTGACGCGTCCAATAACCGTGGCAACGCGGTAAAGAAGCGTGAAGACACTCACAAAATGGCAGAGGCTAATAGAGCCTTTTCGCATTATCGCTGGTAAGCCTGAAAGCAGGAGCAATAGCATGTCACGTGAATATCCTTTAGAGCGTTACCGTAATTTTGGCATCATGGCTCATATCGATGCAGGTAAGACGACTGCAACTGAACGTATTCTGTATTACACAGGTCGTTCACACAAAATTGGTGAAGTCCATGATGGTAACGCCACAATGGACTGGATGGAACAAGAGCAGGAGCGCGGCATAACAATCACGTCTGCGGCTACAACCTGTATGTGGTTCCGGACAAATGATGGTGAAACCCCATCAGGTGAGTATGGTTCGACTGAGGAAGAAGCTAAATTCCGCTTCAACATCATCGATACACCAGGTCACGTTGACTTTACGATCGAAGTTGAGCGTTCATTGGCGGTTCTTGACGGTGCTGTTTGTGTGCTTGATGCAAATGCTGGTGTTGAGCCGCAGACAGAAACAGTCTGGCGGCAGGCTGACCGTTATTCGGTTCCGCGTATCGTCTTTGTGAATAAGATGGACAAGACAGGCGCAGATTTCTTTAACTGCGTTGATATGATCCGTGACCGTACAGGTGCGGTACCTTTGCCAGTTCAGATGCCAATCGGTGCTGAAACTGAGCTTGAAGGTCTTATCAATCTTGTCACGATGAAAGAATGGGTCTGGGATTCAGAAGATCTTGGCGCAACATGGACAGTAAAAGACATTCGCCCTGAATTGGCTGAAAAAGCTGCTGAAATGCGCGCTTATCTGATCGAGATTGCAGTTGAGCAGGACGATGTGGCTATGGAAGCCTTCCTTGAAGGTGAAGAGCCTGATGAAGCGACATTGCAGCGTTTGATCCGTCTTGGGACTTTGAATATGTCTTTTGTGCCTGTGCTATGTGGATCGGCGTTCAAGAATAAAGGTGTTCAGCCGATGTTGAACGCTGTTATCGATTATCTGCCGGGTCCTTTAGATGTGCCAGCCTATAAAGGCTTTGCACCTGGTGACGTAACTGAAACACGTGACATTGAACGCAGCGCAGATGACTCTGCTCCGCTTTCGGGTCTGGCCTTTAAAATCATGAATGATCCGTTTGTTGGTTCGCTGACTTTCGTTCGTATCTATTCTGGTACGCTTAACAAAGGCGATAGCATCCTCAACTCTACTAAAGGCAAGCGTGAGCGCGTTGGTAGAATGATGTTGATGCATTCAAACAACCGTGAAGAAATCGATGTGGCTTACGCAGGCGATATTGTTGCGCTTGCCGGCATGAAAGAAAGCACGACTGGCGACACATTATGTGACAACGTAAAGCCAGTTGTTCTTGAAACAATGACATTCCCCGATCCGGTTATTGAAATCGCGGTCGAGCCAAAGTCAAAGAATGATCAGGAAAAAATGTCCACAGGGCTTCAGCGTCTAGCGGCAGAAGATCCATCATTCCAGGTGACAACTGACATTGAGTCAGGCCAGACTATCATGCGGGGTATGGGTGAACTTCACCTTGATATCCTTGTTGACCGTCTGAAGCGTGAATTCAAGGTTGAGGCAAATATTGGTGCGCCGCAGGTGGCGTATCGTGAAACCATCACCAAGGAAGTTGACATTGATTACACCCACAAGAAACAGTCGGGTGGTACAGGTCAGTTTGCGCGCGTGAAGATCAAGTTTGCGCCGCTAGCTGAAGGAAACTTCGAATTCACCAACAAAGTTGTTGGCGGTAACGTGCCAAAGGAATTTATTCCAGGCGTTGAAAAGGGTATCGTCATGGCCAAGGAAACCGGCACAATCGCTGGCTTCCCGGTAATCGACTTTTCTGCCGAACTTTATGACGGCGCCAGCCATGATGTTGACTCATCTGTTTTGGCCTTTGAAATTGCGGGTCGTGCGGCATTCCGTGAGGCGATGCAAAAAGCAGGCGCTAAATTGCTTGAGCCGGTTATGCGTGTCGAAGTTATCACTCCTGAAGAATATATGGGTGATATCATTGGTGACCTGAACAGCCGCCGTGGTAATGTTGGCGGTATGGATCAACGTGGTAATGCCCGTGCGATCGATGCGATGGTGCCTTTGGCCAATATGTTTGGTTATATCAACACCTTACGTTCGATGAGCCAGGGTCGCGCCCAGTATTCAATGCAATTCGACCATTATGAACAAGTGCCTCAAGCGGTTGCGGATGAAGTCCGCGCCAAATTGGCCTAACTGAAATCTTAAGAATAGGAGACCATAGATATGTCTAAGGAAAAGTTTGATCGTTCCAAGCCACATTGTAACATCGGAACGATTGGTCACGTTGACCATGGTAAGACGACATTGACAGCAGCGATCACCAAGGTGATGGCGGAAGCTGGCGGCGCAGAGTTTCAGGATTACGACCAGATTGACAAGGCGCCTGAAGAGCGTGCGCGTGGTATCACCATTTCGACAGCGCATGTTGAATATGAGACAGAGCAGCGTCATTACGCGCATGTTGATTGCCCGGGTCACGCCGATTATGTGAAGAACATGATCACTGGTGCGGCGCAGATGGATGGTGCGATTTTGGTTGTATCAGCGGCTGATGGCCCGATGCCACAGACCCGCGAGCACATTTTGCTGGCGCGTCAGGTTGGTGTGCCGGCTTTGTGCGTATTCATGAACAAGGTTGATCAGGTTGACGATGAAGAGTTGCTTGAGCTTGTTGAGATGGAAATCCGCGAATTGCTGTCATCATACGAATTTCCGGGCGACGATATTCCGATTGTCAAAGGTTCGGCATTGACCGCACTTGAGGGTGGTGATGATACGATTGGTTCTGGTGCGATCAAGGAATTGATGGCGGCGGTTGATGCGTATATTCCCCAGCCAGAGCGTCCGAAGGATCAGCCATTCCTGATGCCGATTGAGGATGTGTTCTCGATTTCGGGTCGTGGTACGGTTGTGACCGGACGTATTGAGCGCGGCATTGTGAATGTTGGCGAAGAGATCGAGATTGTTGGTCTGAAAGACACACAAAAGACAACCTGTACGGGTGTTGAGATGTTCCGCAAGCTGCTTGATCAGGGTGAAGCTGGCGATAATGTTGGTGTGTTGCTTCGTGGTACCAAGCGTGAGGAAGTTGAGCGTGGTCAGGTTCTTTGTGCGCCTGGTTCAATCTCACCACATACCGAGTTCAAGGCCGAGGCTTATATCCTGACCAAGGATGAGGGTGGTCGTCATACGCCGTTCTTCTCTAACTATCGTCCACAGTTCTATTTCCGGACGACGGATGTGACTGGTTCGGTTGAATTGCCATCAGGCACCGAAATGGTGATGCCAGGTGATAATATTGCGATGACCGTGACCTTGATCGCGCCGATTGCGATGGATGAAGGCTTGCGCTTTGCGATCCGCGAAGGTGGCCGCACCGTGGGTGCTGGTGTCGTCGCAACAGTGGTAAAATAATTATACTTATTCAGGGGGGCGTTTTGCTCCCCTTTATTGATTACTAACGAGGTAGAACAATATGGAAACCCAGAACATCCGAATCAGGTTGAAAGCGTTCGACCACCGTATTCTTGACCAGTCCACGACCGAAATCGTGAATACGGCTAAGCGTACAGGTGCGGAAGTTCGCGGGCCAATTCCGTTGCCGACTAATTTGCGTCGGATGACAGTCCTGCGTTCACCTCATATTGACAAGAAAAGTCGTGAACAGTTTGAAATGCGTACGCATAAGAGACTGCTCGATATTGTTGACCCGACACCACAAACCGTTGACGCGCTGATGAAGCTCGATCTGGCGGCTGGTGTCGATGTTGAGATTAAGCTCTAGGGAAGGGGCAGAATTATGCGTAGCGGCATCATCGCACGTAAATTGGGAATGACCCGTGTCTTTAACGAAGCTGGCCATCATGTGCCAGTGACAGTTCTAAAGATGGACGATGTTCAGGTTGTTTCTGTGCGTAACAAACAAGTAGATGGTTATACTGCGGTTCAGCTTGGAGCAGGCATGGCGAAAGCCAAGAACGTTTCCAAGCCAATGCGTGGTCACTTTGCCAAGGCAAATGTGTTGCCAAAGTCAAAGCTTGTCGAGTTTCGGGTCAGTGATGATGCGGTTCTTGATGTGGGTGCGACATTGGTGCCAAGCCATTTCGTGGCTGGTCAGAAAGTTGACGTTGTCGGCACCACTCAGGGTAAGGGTTTTGCAGGCGCGATGAAGCGGCATAATTTTGCCGGTTTACGGGCTTCGCATGGTGTATCGATCTCGCATCGTTCGCATGGTTCTACTGGCCAGTGTCAGGATCCGGGCAAGGTCTTCAAAGGCAAGAAAATGGCCGGCCATATGGGTGCAGTGCGCAACACAACCCAGAATATTGAGGTTGTCGCGGTTGATGATGAAGAAGGTGTCGTATTGTTATGCGGTGCTGTTCCCGGTCCGAAGAATGGCTGGGTATTGATCAGCGACGCGATTAAGGCAAAGCCGTTTGATGGTGTGCCATTCCCGGCAGGGTTGCTGAGCGATGCGCCAGCCGCCCCAACCGCCGTTGAGGATGCTTCACCAGCAGACGCGCCAGCCGAGGCCGACGTCCCAGCACAGGACGCCGCACCAGCCGAAGATACAGCTGTTGAAGCACCTGCTGAAACATCTGCTGATGCTGAAGCCGAGAAGGAATAGCAAGATGAAGTTGAATGTGAAAACACTCGATAACAAAGCTGCTGGTGATATCACCGTGGATGACACTGTATTTGCAGTGGCGCCGCGCGCTGACTTGCTCGCCCGCGTTGTTAAATGGCAGTTGGCCAAGCGCCGCGCTGGTTCGCACAAGGTTAAGAGCCGGTCCGAAGTGGCCCGTACAACTGCCAAGATGTTCCGTCAAAAGGGCACAGGTCGCGCCCGTCATGGTGCCGCTTCGGTGGTTCAGTTCCGTGGTGGTGGCGTTGTGCACGGTCCGGTTGTTCGTGATCATGGTCATGCCTTGCCAAAAAAGGTACGCCGTGCAGGTCTGCGTTCGGCTTTGTCTAGCAAGGCATCTGAAGGCAAGCTAATCGTTCTCGATAAGCTGGTCAGCAAGGGTAAAACCGCTGCATTGCGTGCGCAATTGTCAAAGCTGGGTGCTGAAAACGCGCTGATCATTGGCGGTGAAGAGCTGGATGCCGGTTTTGTAAATGCGGCGAGTAACATCCCGCTTGTCGATGTACTGCCGCAGCAAGGCATCAATGTGTATGACATTCTGCGTCGTGACGTTCTTATTCTTTCGAAAGACGCGGCGGCCCATCTTGAGGAGCGCTTGAAATGAGTATCCGTGCACGTAAACCAGAAAAAGTGACATTAAGCCGTGCGGCTGCCTATGACACCATTCTACGCCCGATCATCACCGAAAAAGCAACACAGGCCAGCGAAAATGGTCAGGTGACATTTGCAGTGCCGTTGTCGGCTACCAAGCCGGAAATCAAGGCAGCTGTCGAAATGCTGTTTGACGTCAATGTAACCGCGGTAAATACAATCCTGCTTAAAGGTAAAAGCAAGATGTTCAAGGGCCGTCCGGGTCGCCGCTCAGACATGAAAAAGGCAATGGTAACATTGGCCGAGGGTCAGAATATTGACCTGATGGGAGTCTAGACAATGGCTTTGAAGAAGTTTAATCCAACCACACCTAGCCAGCGGAACCTTGTTCTGGTCGATAAATCTGACCTTTACAAAGGCAAGCCAGTTAAAAAGCTGACTGTTGGTTTGTCAAAGACAGGTGGTCGTAATAATTCGGGTCACGTGACGTCCTGGCAAAAAGGTGGCGGTCATAAACGCCGCTATCGCATGGTTGATTTCAAGCGCACCAAAACAGGCGTTATGGCGACAGTTGAGCGTCTTGAATATGATCCTAACCGTACGGCCTTTATTGCTCTTATCACTTATGATGATGGCGAACAAAGCTACATTCTGGCACCACAGCGTCTGTCTGTTGGTGACAAGGTCAGCTCGGGCATAGGTTCTGATATCAAGCCTGGTAATGCGTTGCCGCTTGCAAATATCCCGGTTGGTACATTGGTTCACAATGTCGAGCTAAAGCCTGGTAAGGGTGGTCAGCTTGCACGTTCGGCTGGTACTTATATCCAGCTGGTTGGTCGTGATCGCGGCTATGCTATTTTGCGCCTGACATCTGGTGAGGTTCGCCTTGTTCGCTCAGAGTGCATGGCGTCAATCGGTGCGGTATCAAATCCGGATCAACAGAATATCAAAATTGGTAAAGCTGGCCGTAACCGCTGGCTTGGACGTCGCCCCCATGTACGTGGTGTCGTCATGAACCCGATCGATCACCCGCATGGTGGTGGTGAGGGTCGTACGTCAGGTGGTCGCCATCCGGTAACACCTTGGGGTAAGCCAACTAAAGGTAAGCGTACTCGTTCTAACAAGAAGACTGACCGCCTGATCGTGCGGCGTCGCAAGCCATAAGGGTTTTTTGATAGTCATGGCACGTTCAGTTTGGAAAGGTCCGTTTGTTGACGGACATCTTTTGAAGAAGGCAGACAAGGTTCGCGAATCTGGTCGTAATGAAGTCATCAAGACTTGGTCACGCCGTTCAACCATCCTGCCACAATTCGTTGGTTTGACCTTCGGAGTGCATAACGGAAACAAATTCATTCCGGTATCTGTCTCTGAAGAAATGGTCGGGCATAAATTTGGTGAATTTTCACCAACCCGCACCTATTACGGTCACGCCGCCGACAAGAAATCAAAGCGTTAGGGGCTCACGATGGGTAAGCAAGCAAAACCAAGAGTTCTGGCTGATAGCGAAGCCAAAACGGTTGTCCGCAATATTCGAGTCAGCCCGCAAAAGCTGAATCTAGTAGCGACTATGATCCGGGGTATGGATGTGAACAAGGCGATTGCAACCTTGACCTTTTCGCGGCGCCGGATTTCTAACGACGTTGAAAAAGCTTTGCAGTCAGCTATCGCAAATGCGGAAAACAACCATTCACTGGATGTTGATCGTCTTTACGTCAAAGAAGCACATGTTGGCAAAGGTCTGGTGATGAAGCGGTTTAAGGCACGCGCACGCGGTCGCGGGGCACGTATCTTAAAGCCATATTCACATCTGACGATTATTGTCGGTGAAAGAGGAGACCAGTAGATGGGTCAGAAAGTTAAGCCAATTGGTCTGCGTGTTGGTATCAACCGCACATGGGACTCACGCTGGTATGCTGGTCGTAATTACGGCACATTGCTGCATGAAGATATCAAACTTCGCGAATATCTGATGGAACGCCTAAAGCAGGCCGCTATCAGCCGCGTTGTTATCGAGCGCCCTGCTGGTCGCGCACGTGTCACAATTCATGCGGGTCGCCCTGGTCTGATCATCGGTAAAAAGGGTCAGGATATCGAAAAGCTACGCCTTGACCTAAGTAAGCGTATTGGCGGTGAAGTTAGTTTGAATATCGTTGAGGTGCGCAAGCCCGAGATTGATGCCAAACTGGTTGCTGAAAATATCGCCCAGCAGCTTGAACGCCGTGTTGGTTTCCGTCGCGCGATGAAGCGTGCGGTTCAGTCAGCCATGCGTCTTGGTGCTTTGGGTGTGCGGATCAACTGTGCTGGCCGTTTGGGCGGTGCTGAAATTGCCCGTACAGAATGGTATCGTGAAGGGCGTGTGCCACTTCACACATTGCGCGCTGAAGTTGATTACGGTGAAGCTACTGCGTTTACCACCTACGGTGCCTGTGGCATCAAAGTTTGGGTATTCAAGGGCGAAGTTATGGCTCATGACCCGATGGCACAAGACAAGCGCTTGGCCGAACAGCAAGCTGGCCCCGCGCCACGCGCAAACGGTTAAGACGAGGGAGATTAAGTCATGCTTTCGCCAAAGCGTACCAAATTCCGCAAGGCTCACAAAGGCCGTATCCACGGCAATGCCAAAGGTGGAACACAATTGAATTTCGGGTCTTATGGCTTGAAGGCCATGTCACCTGAGCGTGTTACAGCGCGCCAGATTGAGGCAGCCCGTCGTGCTATCACACGTCACCTGCGCCGTACTGGTCGTGTCTGGATCCGTATTTTTCCTGATGTGCCTGTATCATCAAAGCCTGCCGAAGTGCGGATGGGTAAAGGTAAAGGTTCACCCGAATTTTGGGTAGCCCGCGTAAAGCCGGGCCGCATCATGTTTGAAATTGATGGTGTTCCGTGGGAATTGGCACAAGAGGCATTCCGTCTTGCTGCCGCCAAGCTTCCGCTTGATACCAAAATTGTTCGTCGTCTCGGCGATAGCGATTAGAAAGAGGCATTAAGATGGCAACCGTTAAGGCTGAAGAGCTTCGTGCTAAAACACCCGACGAGCTGAAAACCCAGCTTGTTGATCTGAAGAAAGAGCAGTTCAATCTGCGTTTCCAGATTGCTGGTGGACAGAATGAAAACCCGGCGCGTGCACGTATTGTGCGCCGCGAAATCGCCCGCATCAAAACTGTACTTGGCCAACAAGCCAGTGCAGAAAATGCAGCTAAGTAAGGAAAGCAAGTTATGCCAAAGCGTACCATGCAGGGAACCGTTGTGAGCGATAAGGCCGACAAGACTGTAACAGTGCTTGTTGAGCGTCGCATCATGCACCCGGTTTATAAAAAGATTATTACCAAGTCGAAGAAGTTTGCGGCACATGATGCTGAAAACCACTTTAAAGAGGGTGATTTTGTTCGCATCCGCGAATGTGCACCGATTTCCAAGTCAAAGGTCTATGAAGTGATCTATGACGATGCAGCCAAAGCTTAGGGGAGACTGACATGATTCAAATGCAGTCAAATCTTGAAGTAGCCGATAACTCTGGCGCACGCCGGGTTCAATGTATCAAGGTGCTTGGTGGTTCCGGCCGCAAAGTAGCTGGTGTTGGTGACGTGATTGTGGTGTCTGTTAAGGAAGCCATTCCGCGCGGTAAGGTCAAGAAAGGCGATGTTCATCGTGCTGTTATTGTCCGTACCGCCAAGGAAATTCGTCGTGCAGATGGCAGTGCTATCCGTTTTGACCGTAACGCAGCCGTTTTGCTCAACAAGCAGGACGAGCCGATCGGGACACGTATCTTTGGACCTGTAACACGTGAATTACGTAGCAAGAAATTCATGAAGATTGTTTCGCTTGCGCCGGAGGTGCTGTGATGGCTGATAAGTTCAAGATCAAAAAAGGTGACCAGGTGATCGTGATCACTGGCCGTGACAAGGGCAAAAAAGGCGAAGTTCTTGAAGTGCTTCGCGCTGAATCCCGTGTGCGCGTTCAGGGTATCAACATGGTGAAACGGCATCGTCGTCCAACCCAGAATGATGCTGGTGGCATCATTCCGATGGAAGCCCCAATGCATATTTCAAATGTCGCCCATATTGACCCAGATAACGGTGCCGCAACACGCGTCGGTTATGAAGTCAAGGATGGCAAAAAAGTTCGGATCGCTCGTCGGTCTGGTAAGGCTCTGGCATAGGCCAGGGTAAGGAGAGTAAGCTGAGATGAAAACGCGTTTAGAAGAACATTATCTGACGGCAGTTCGCCCGGCTCTTGTGGAAAAGTTTGGTTATAAAAATGCCATGCAAATTCCAAAGCTTGAGAAGGTCGTCATTAACATGGGTGTCGGTGAAGCCGTACGTGATTCGAAGAAAATCGATCATGCTACGCGTGAACTGGCTGCGATAACTGGTCAAAAGCCGATTGTGACACGCTCAAAGAAAGCCAATGCGGCTTTTAAATTGCGCGAAGGTATGCCAATCGGTTGTAAAGTGACCCTGCGTCGCGAACAGATGTATGAATTCCTTGATCGCCTTGTAACAATTGCCCTGCCGCGTGTGCGTGACTTCCGTGGTCTGAATGGCAAGAGTTTCGATGGTAATGGCAATTATGCCATGGGTATCAAAGAACAAATCATTTTTCCTGAGGTTGATTACGATCAAGTTGATGAAGTCCGCGGTATGGACATCATAGTGGTCACCTCTGCCAACACGGATGACGAAGCCCGCGAATTACTCGCGAACTTTCAGTTTCCGTTCATTAAAGCTTAAGGCAAAGGGGTCAGACATGGCTAAGAAAAGCGCCGTCGAAAAGAATAATAAGCGCAAGCGTATAGTCGCCTCTAAGGGTGCACGTCGCGCTGCTTTGAAGGCAATTATCAAGAATAAGGAACTGCCAATCGAAGAGCGGTTTCAGGCTGTTTTGAAGCTGGCTGAAGAGCCACGCGACAGCGCGGCAATTCGCGTTCGCAATCGTTGTGAAATCTCAGGACGTCCTCGCGGTTATGATCGTAAATTAAGAATGTCTCGGATCGCGCTTCGTGATCTGGCCTCAATGGGTCAGGTGCCGGGTGTCGTGAAATCAAGCTGGTAAGACAGAGGAGATATAAAAAATGTCAATGAGTGATCCTCTAGGTGATATGCTGACCCGTATTCGTAACGGTCAGAATGCACGCAAAAATGTCGTATCCAGCCCATCATCACGGTTCCGGACAAATGTTCTCGAAGTGCTGAAGCGCGAAGGTTACATCCGTAACTATTCTAGCGTTGATGTGCGTCCTGGCATTAAGGAACTGAAGATTGAGCTGAAATATCATGAAGGTGAGCCGGTAATTTCCGAGATCAAGCGCGTGTCACGCCCTGGTCGTCGGGTCTATCATGGTCTTCGTGATCTGCCACGGGTGTATAACGGACTTGGCATTGCCATTCTGTCCACACCACGCGGTGTTCTTTCAGATAATGAGGCGCGCACAGCCAAAGTTGGCGGCGAAGTCCTCTGCCACGTATTTTAGGGAGCTGTTTAGATGTCTCGTGTCGGAAACAGTGCGATTACTATCCCGTCGGATGTGACAGTGTCACAAGAAGGCGGCATGGTTATTGTCAAAGGTAAAAATGGTGAGCTTAGCGCGCCGTTGCATAATGATGTCGAATTGTCGGTTGCCGACAATATGGCAACTGTTGCACCGCGCCGTAATTCAAAGCAGGCAAAAGCGCTTTGGGGTACAATGCGGGCCACTGTTAACAATATGGTAGCTGGTGTTACTGCTGGTTTTACCCGCAAGCTTGAAATCAACGGTGTTGGTTATCGTGCGGCAATGCAGGGTAACAAGCTTGTTCTTAGCTTAGGTTTCAGCCATCCGGTTGAAATGGAAGTGCCAGCAGGGCTCAAAGTAACCGTTGAAGGTAACACGCAGGTGTTCATTAGCGGTGCTGACAAGCAGTTAATTGGCCAGTTTGCGTCTGAGGTTCGTTCAAAGCGTCCCCCAGAGCCGTTCAAGGGCAAAGGCGTTAAATATGCTGACGAATATATCGTCCGCAAAGAAGGCAAGAAGAAGTAGGGATCGCTCATGTTTACATCAAAAGAACTCTTTGAGCGTCGTAGAGCGCGGAACCGGACAGCCTTGCGCAAGCATGCTGGCGGACGTCCTCGTCTTTCCGTACATCGCTCGTCACAGCATATTTACGCACAGATCATTGATGACAAGGCAGGCGTTACACTTGCAGCTGCATCAACGTTGGATGCGGATTTTAAGAAGATCAGCAAAAAAACTGCCGACACATCTGCTGCGGCAGAGGTAGGCAAGCTGGTCGCGGCACGGGCACAGGCAAATGGTGTTGACACCGTTGTGTTTGACCGTGGCGGTTATATTTTCCATGGCCGGGTAAAGGCGTTGGCTGACGCCGCGCGTGAAGCCGGTTTAAAATTCTAGGGAGCGCTAGTGATGGCACGTAATAATGACAGGCAGGATCGTAACGCCGCCCGTGAAGAACCGGAAATGCTTGAAAAGCTGGTTGGTATCAACCGCGTAGCAAAAGTAGTCAAAGGTGGTCGCCGTTTTGGTTTTGCCGCCTTGGTCGTGGTTGGTGATGGCAAAGGCCGCGCTGGCTTTGGAACAGGTAAAGCGCGCGAGGTGCCCGAGGCAATCCGCAAGGCTACCGAAGGTGCTAAGCGTAACATGGTGCGTATTCCGCTTCGTGATGGCCGTACATTGCATCATGACATCAAGGGTGGTTACGGTGCTGGCAAGGTTCTGCTTCGTGCGGCACAGGCTGGTACGGGCATCATTGCTGGTGGTCCAATGCGCGCCGTTTTCGAAGTGTTAGGCATTCAGGACATTGTCGCCAAATCAATCGGCAGTTCAAACCCGCACAATATGATCAAGGCAACCTTCTCGGCGCTTAAGCATATTCAGGCTCCGCGTGCTGTCGCGCAAAAGCGTGGTAAGCGTGTTGGTGATGTGCTTGGCAAACGTGCAGATAAAGGTGCCGGCGACGAAGCCGCCGCATCTTAAGGGAGAATAATCATGGCTGCCAAACAAACAGTTGTAGTAACACAGACCAGAAGTGCGATTGGCCGTCAGGCTGACCAGCGTCAGACTTTGATCGGCCTTGGGCTGAACAAGATCGGGCGTACCCGTGAGCTTGAAGACACACCGTCAGTCCGCGGTATGATCAACAAGGTCAAGCATCTGGTCAAAGTCGAAGACTAATTATTAAAAGATTATGAAGCGCGATTCACATTGGATCGCAGGAGCAAGACATGAAACTGAATGAAGTCAAAGATAACAACGGCGCGACCAAGAATTCAAAGCGTGTTGGCCGTGGTATCGGCTCTGGTACCGGCAAAACATCTGGTAGCGGTCACAAAGGTCAGAAAGCACGCTCAGGCGTGTCTATCAACGGCTTTGAGGGCGGTCAGATGCCGATTCATCGTCGTCTTCCAAAGCGTGGCTTTACCAATATTTTCCGCAAAAATTATGTCGAGGTCAATCTTGGCCGTATGCAGTCAGCGATTGATTCAGGCAAGCTAGACGCTGGCAAGCCAGTCGATGCCGCGGCCTTGGTAAGCGCGGGTGTCATTTCAAAGGCACGCGATGGTGTTCGGATTCTTGCCAAAGGCGAACTCAAGGCCAAGAAACTTGAAATTCATGCTGCTGGCGCATCAAAGGCGGCGATCGCGGCAATCGAAGCGGCTGGCGGTAAAGTGGTTATTCCAACAGCATCTGCTGAATAATTGACGTTAGGTATCTAGGTATTATGGCAACAGCATCAGATCGCATGGGCGGCGCAGGACTTGGCGGATTGGCAAAAGCCAGTGAACTAAAAAGCCGTCTCCTGTTTACGGTTGGCGCGCTGATTATCTATCGTCTAGGTACATATCTGCCGATCCCGGGCATTGATCCGGGCGCATTGGCTGATATCTTTTCACAGCAATCAAGCGGCATTCTGGGCATGTTCGACATGTTTTCTGGCGGTGCCTTGTCGCGTATGACGATCTTTGCGTTGAATATCATGCCGTACATTACGGCATCGATCATCATGCAGTTGATGACCGCGATTGTGCCAAGCCTTGAAGCCCTCAAGAAAGATGGTGAAAGCGGTCGCAAGATCATCAACCAATATACTCGCTATATGACGGTGGTTCTGGCCACGGTTCAGGGTTACGGCATTGCTGTCGGTCTTGAAGCGGCTAGCGGTGTTGTTGGTGATCCGGGCATGTTTTTCCGCGTCACAACGGTTGTTACCTTGGTAGGCGGCACCTTGTTCCTGATGTGGCTGGGTGAACAGATCACCAGTCGTGGTGTTGGTAACGGTATTTCGCTGATTATCTTTGCTGGTATTGTGGCGAATTTGCCCTCGGCTTTGGCGGGCACCTTAGAGCTAGGTCGTACGGGCGCTTTATCGGCCTTCCTGATTGTTCTGCTCTTTGCGATGGCCATTGGCGTGATTGCCTTCATCGTCTTTATCGAGCGTTCGGTGCGCAAGATTCTGGTGCAATATCCAAAGCGCCAACATGGTAACAAGGTATTTGGCGGCGACCAGTCCTTCCTGCCTTTGAAGATCAATGTACCGGGTGTTATCCCGCCGATTTTTGCCTCGTCATTATTGTTGATGCCGATTTCGATCATCAATCTGACTGGCGGTCAAAGCGGTGGTGCTGACTGGCTGGTAACATTGAACGCCTTGCTTGGTCGTGGCCAGCCGCTTTATCTGGCTATCTATATCGGCATGATCGTGTTTTTCGCCTTCTTCTACACAGCGATTGTTTTCAATCCCGAAGATACGGCTGAAAATCTACGCAAACATGGTGGTTATATTCCGGGTATTCGTCCGGGTAAATCAACCGCCGATTATCTGGATTTTGTGCTGACACGTTTGACTGTTCTGGGTGCTGGTTATCTGTCTGCGGTGTGTATTTTGCCGGAAATTCTTATCAGCCAATATGCGGTTCCATTTTACTTTGGCGGTACATCCTTGCTGATTGTGGTGACAGTAACGCTTGATACAGTTGGTCAGGTGCAATCGCATCTTCTGGCGCATCAATATGAAGGACTCGTCAAGAAGTCAAAATTGAAAGGGCGCAACAGATGAACATAATTCTTTTTGGCGCACCTGGAGCTGGCAAGGGTACTCAGGCCGAACGTTTGGTTTCTGAACGCGGAATGATACAGCTATCTACTGGCGATATGCTTCGCAGTGCGATTGCGTCTGGCAGTGAGCTAGGATTGCGCGCCAAGGACATTATGGATCGCGGCGATCTGGTATCTGATGATATTATGGTCGGTATGATTGCCGAGCGTATGGATAACGACGATTCTACATCTGGATATATTCTTGACGGGTTTCCGCGCACAGTGGCCCAGGCCGAAGCACTGGATGAGATGATGGCAAGCCGGGGCGATGAAATTGCCCATGTGATTGAAATTAAAGTTGATGAAGCTGCCTTATTTGCACGGATCGAAAACCGTGCAAAGGAATCAGCTGGTAAC
The DNA here is from genome assembly GCF_000024465.1 of Candidatus Puniceispirillum marinum IMCC1322. Taxonomy (NCBI): domain Bacteria; kingdom Pseudomonadati; phylum Pseudomonadota; class Alphaproteobacteria; order Puniceispirillales (SeqCode); family Puniceispirillaceae (SeqCode); genus Puniceispirillum (SeqCode); species Puniceispirillum marinum (SeqCode). The sequence continues at coordinate 2,622,841 of NC_014010.1, forward strand.
CGTAGTGACGATAATGCAGAAACCTTGCGTAACCGTCTTGTGGTTTATCATGAGAATACGGCACCGTTACTTCCCTTTTACCAAGCCAAAGGGAAATTGCGGAGCATTAACGGTATGACCTCTATTGAGGACGTGTCGTCAGAAATAAATAAGATACTTGGATGAACTGATAGCGTTTAGGTTGACTGTAACTGGGGAAAGCCTATAATTCGCCGTTTTCTGGAAAATGTTCCAGTATGGTGTTGACGGGCAAAACCCAAGCCAAACTAGCCGTTAAAAATAAAGGAGCCAGATAGTGGCACGAATTGCTGGTGTAAATATTCCGACCAAAAAGCGGGTCGAGATCGCACTAACCTATATTCATGGTATTGGTACAACCACTGCCAAGAATATTTGTGAGAGAGCGGGCGTTCCAGACGAACGCCGGGTTAATGATTTGTCTGAAGAAGAGCTGACAAAACTGCGTGATATCATTGATGCAGATGTTCTTGTTGAAGGTGATCTGCGTCGCCAGACATCGATGAATATCAAGCGCTATCTTGATCTTGGTTGTTTGCGCGGGCTTCGTCATCGCCGCGGTCTGCCAGTTCGCGGTCAGCGTACCCATACAAATGCACGTACCCGCAAAGGCCCCGCAAAGGCCATTGCCGGTAAGAAGAAATAATCGCGGGACATCAGGAGAACAAAAATGGCAAAACAACCTAGCCAAGGCCGAGTTCGTCGTCGCGAGCGCAAGAATATCACTAACGGCGTAGCGCATGTGAACTCAACATTTAACAATACAATGATCACCATCACCGATGTTCAGGGCAATGCAATTGCGTGGGCGTCTGCTGGTGGCATGGGCTTCAAGGGATCGCGTAAATCGACCCCGTTTGCCGCGCAGATGGCCGCCGAAGATGCTGGTCGCAAGGCCGCAGACCATGGCATGAAATCATTGGACGTACAGGTACGTGGCCCGGGTTCGGGTCGTGAATCAGCTTTACGCGCATTGCAGTCTGTCGGTTTTAATGTGACATCAATCCGTGATGTAACACCAATTCCGCATAATGGATGCCGCCCGCGTAAGCGTCGTCGCGTTTAACGTCGCCAATATAATATCCATAGTCGGGTGCCGCCTTTTGTGGCACCGGGTGCTAACCTCCTATAAAAGGACATCGCCATGATTGAAAAGAATTGGCTTGATCTGAAAAAGCCGGATGAGCTTGAAATCAAAGTATCTGAATATAACCCAAGTCAGGCGGTTGTCGCTGTTGGGCCTTTTGAACGTGGTTTTGGTGTAACTATCGGTAATGCGTTGCGTCGTGTTTTGCTGTCATCCTTGCAAGGTTCGGCAATCACCGCCGTCCAGATTCAGGGTGTTGTACATGAATTTTCGTCAATTCCGGGCGTCCGTGAAGACGTTACCGATCTTGTTCTGAATCTAAAGGGCGTCGCTGTCCGCAAAGACGAAGAAGGCTCAAAGCGTCTGCGTCTTAGCGCCGAAGGTCCGTTGGCTGTTACAGCTGGCATGATTTCGGAAAGCGCTGGTGTTGAGATCATGAACCCAGATCATGTTCTGTGTCATCTTGATAAGGGTGCCAGCCTTGCTATGGAGCTCACAGTGGCTTCGGGTAAAGGCTATGTTCCGGCTGTTGCTAACCGCAGTGAAGATTCACCAATCGGCCTTATTCCGATCGATGCTATCTTCAGCCCGGTTCTGCAAGTGGCATATAAAGTTGAAAATGCCCGTGTTGGCCAGATCACCGACTATGACAAATTGCTTTTGACACTTGAAACTGATGGGTCTGTTACCCCCGAAGATGCAGTTGCCTATGCAGCGCGTATCTTGCAGGAACAGCTACAGACATTCATCAACTTTGAAGAGCCAAAGTCGAACACACAGGATGAAGACCCTGATCCATTGCCATTTAGCCGTAACTTACTTCGTAAGGTTGACGAGCTTGAGCTGTCAGTCCGTTCGGCTAACTGTCTGAAAAATGACAATATCGTCTATATTGGCGATCTTGTTCTTAAAACCGAGCATGAAATGCTTCGGACACCTAATTTTGGTCGCAAGTCGTTGAACGAGATCAAGGAAGTGCTGAAAGGCATGGAGCTTGAGCTTGGTATGGATATTGCCAACTGGCCACCAGAGAATGTTGAAGAATTAGCCCGACGCCTCGACGAGCCGTTTTAGGCTGTTAGTCGGATCTTTTTGAAGGAGAATTAAAATGCGTCATCGCAATGCCGGTCGGAAGCTGAACCGTACCTCGCAACATCGTCAGATGTTGTTCAGGAATATGGCGCAGGCGATCATCAAGCACGAGCAAATCGTTACAACTCTGCCAAAGGCAAAAGAACTTCGTCCTGTTGTCGAACGTTTGATTACCCTTGGTAAACGTGGCGATCTCCATGCCCGTCGTCTTGCCTTTGCACGTTTGCGCTGTAATGACATGACCAAGAAACTATTTGATGTGCTTGGCCCGCGTTACAAAGAACGTCATGGTGGTTATACACGCGTCATGAAAGCTGGTTTCCGATATGGTGACTCAGCGCCAATGGCTGTTATCGAATTTGTTGATCGTGATGAAGATGCACGTGGTCAGGATTCAGGTCCTGTCATGGGTATGGAAGACGAAGCTGAAACCGCAGATACAGCCGCTTAACGCGCAACGATTTTTGAATATCTGATAAAGGGTGGCTTTTGCCGCCCTTTATTTTTGCCTGCCACTAGGCATTATGAAGCCAAAAGCGATGAAAATAGCACTGGCGGCAAACCCGTGCTTAGGCGATTATACCCTCATGAGTGAATTTGATTTCGGCGATAAAAATAAAGACGTGCCCCCTAAAGACGTACCATTGGCCGAAGCCTTGCGTCCCCGAACGCTGGATGACGTGGTCGGGCAGGATGGCTTATTGGGGGAAGACGGGCGTCTGCGCCAGATGCTGGCACGGGGCAATCTGGCATCAATCATCCTGTGGGGCCCGCCTGGTACAGGCAAGACCACGATTGCGCGTTTGCTGGCCGATGCCGCCAGCATGGAATTTGAACCTGTTTCGGCGGTCTTTGATGGCGTAGCCGATTTGCGCAAAATCTTTACCCGCGCCGAAACCCGCCTGCGTGATGGCAAGCGTACCTTGCTATTTGTCGATGAAGTGCATCGTTTCAACAAAGCCCAGCAGGATGGCCTTCTGCCACGGGTTGAGGATGGCACCGTGACATTGGTGGGGGCAACGACTGAAAACCCGTCTTTTGCGCTCAATGGGGCGCTATTGTCGCGGGCACAGGTGCTGGTACTTGAACGATTGAACAATGCCGCCCTTGCATCTATCTTGCAACGTGTCGAGGCGCATATAGGCGCTTCATTGGCGCTTGATGAAAATGCCCGCGCCGCCTTGATCGCTATGGCTGATGGTGATGGGCGTTATCTGCTGAATATGGCATCTTTGCTGGTTGATGTGCCAGCCACGCCTTTGCTCGATCTTGATGCCATGACGCGGTTGGTGACCAGCAAGGCACCAGCTTTCGACAAAACAGGCGACCAGCATTATAATCTGATGTCGGCTTTACATAAAACCTTGCGGTCATCCGATGCTGATGCAGGGCTTTATTGGCTCGCGCGCATGTTGGCAGGGGGCGAAGACCCGCATTATATTCTGCGGCGTTTGACGCGTTTTGCCTCCGAAGATATCGGTCTGGCCGAACCCGAAGCCTTGCCGCGTGCTTTGGCCGCTTGGCAGGCCTATGAACGGCTTGGCAGCCCCGAAGGTGATTTGGCTATTGCCGGTTTGGTGATCTATCTGGCCACTGCGCCAAAATCGAATGCCGCCTATGCCGCATTCAAAGCCGCGACAAAGGCCGCTATGACAACCGGATCATTATCGCCACCAGCCCATATTCTGAATGCGCCGACCAGAATGATGAAAGAGCTTGGCTATGGCGCGAATTATCAATATGACCATGATGACCCGGATGGGTTTTCTGGACAAAATTGTTTTCCTGATGAAATGGAACGCGCACAATTCTATCATCCGGTCGAACGCGGATATGAACGTGAAATTGCCAAACGGCTTGCCTATTGGAATAAGCTGAGACAGCAAAAACATATGGACGATAATAATGACGCATAGACCCAAGAGGACACATAGGCCCAAGGGAACATTTAAGCATAAGGGCAAAAGACAATGGCGACTGTGACCATGCCCGGTTTTATGATGGTGCTTGTTGTGGCTGCTGGTGGTGCGATTGGCGCGGTGATCCGCTATCTCATATCCTTATGGGTTGGGGCGGGTCTGTTCGGCATCTCCGGCCCTCTGGCAACACTAGCTGTTAATATCGTTGGCTGTAGTCTGATGGGGCTTCTGGCAGGTGCTATTGCGGGTGGATTCTTGTTGCCCGACGCGTGGCGCGGCTTTATTGCTGTTGGCTTGTTGGGGGCTTTGACCACATTTTCTAGTTTTGCGCTGGATGCGGGTAATCTGATACAGCGTCAGGGTGTCTATATGGCGGCTACTTATGTGGCGGTTTCGGTGCTTTTGTCATTGCTTGTATTTGCTCTGGCTTTTGCGCTGATGCGAAGCGTAATGGGAACACAATGATGGCGTCTGCTGATACCGCTAAATGGCGTTTTGAAACAATATCCGAAGATGAAGATGGTAGCCGGCTTGATCGCGTCTTGCGCCGCCTTATTCCGGGGCTGGCGCAGGGGCAGATCGAAAAGATGTTGCGTAATGGTCTGATCCGTATTGACGGTGCCAAGGCCAAATCGGCTAGCCGTGTTGCGGTCGGACAGCAAATCCGCCTGCCCATATCTATTGATGCGCTGGCCACGGTTAAGCCAGCGGCCAACAAAATGTCAGCCAAGGCACTGGGCGCCCCATCCATAGGCGGTGCACCATTACAGAAAACCTTTGATGATATGGTGATTGGCGAAGGTAAAGGCTGGCTTGCATTAAACAAGCCAAGCGGGCTTGCGGTTCAGGGCGGGACAGGCACAAAACAGCATGTTGACGGGATGCTGGCGGCACTAGCCGCACGTGGTGGCGATAGATTGCGGCTGGTACACCGGATTGACAAGGATACCTCTGGCGTTTTGTTGCTGGCCAAGACTTTGCAGTCGGCGCGAAGTCTGACTGACGCATTTCATAAGCATGCGATTGAAAAAACCTATCTGGCTTTATGTATGGGTTTGCCGCCGGAAGAGGGCGCGGTCAAACAGGCGATCAGCAAATTACCAGGCAAGTCAGGCGAGCGCATGGTGGCGGATGATGATGGGCAATCTGCGCATACATTGTTCCGGCGGGTCGATCATGCAGGTCGCAAGCTGACCTTGATGGCTTTGCGGCCACTCACGGGGCGGACACATCAGCTGCGTATCCATATGGCGCTGATCGGGCATGTGATCTGCGGCGATGGCAAATATGGCGGGGTTGATGCGCATCCTGGCGGTATGGTTGCACGACAGTTGCATCTTCACGCGTGGCAGTTGAAATTACCGGATGGCAAGCTGATCACCGCTCCGCCTAGCCCGCATATGGTAACCAGCCTTGATGCGCTGGGGCTATCGATACCATCAAAAGGCTGGCGGTTTCAGGATTTTTAAGGGTGAATGCGCAGCTATTTAAGGATTGAGCATGCAGATGCGGAAACGATTTTACAAGGATGTGCGTGCGATCGAGGCTGATACAGGCTGGCAGATCGCGCTTGATGGGCGTGCTGTCAAAACACCAGCAGGCAGTCAACTATGTATGCCGACAGCGGCGCTTGCCAGTGCGATTGCGGCGGAATGGGATGCGCAGGATGATGACATTAAACCTGCAAGCATGCCGCTTTTCGCCTATGCGGTAACAGCTTGTGATCGGGTGGCTAGCCAGCGTGCGGCGGTGATTGCCGAAATCACCAGCTATGGCGGCAATGATCTATTATGCTATCGGGCCGATGACGCGGATCTGGCGGCACGACAGGCGGCCGCATGGCAAAACTGGCTAGATTGGGCAGCGCGCGAGCTAGAGGCACCCTTGATCGTGGCGCATTCGATCATGCCGGTTAATCAGCCAGACCATGCGGTTGCGGCCTTGCGCCATTGTGTGGCGGCCTATGATGAATGGCATCTGGCGATTTTGCACCGCACGGTCAGTCTGGGTGGGTCGCTGGTAATGGGGTTGGCCTGGATCCGCGGTGATATCGATAGTGAAAATTTCTTTGCGACAACCTTTCTTGACGAATTATGGCAGGTCGAAAAATGGGGCAGTGACTGGGAAGCCGAAGACCGCCGCGGCTTTATCCGCGCCGAATTGGACGAGGCGGCACGCTTTCGTGATTTGCTCAAATGATGCGCTGGCTAACCTATGCTTGTTCCCGTTATGTTTCACGTGAAACATTTTCAAAAATAGGTACGGATATGGTGCGGATGTATGTTTTTCGGGTTAAGGGGGTGTAGTATGAGAACCGTGGCACCGCAGATCCTGACACGATTATCGCGCTATCGGGCGGATGATCTGGGCCCGCATGCAATGGCAATACTAACCGAATTACAACGCGCATCGGCGGTGCCTTTACCACTGACGATTGTCACGCTGGCGGCGGCTCTGGTCGATATTGTCGCGCATGAAGCGGCAGGCCCGTCAGGCTATCTGGATGGCGCGGCCTTTGCCTATGCGGGGAATAAGGCGGCGCTGGGCTGGCTTCGCGGCCGGCGCAATAGCATCCTGCATCACGAAACCCCGTCTGATGGCTTGATGGGTGAGGGGGATGCGGCAGACTGGCAAATTACGGATGCCGAACGCGCGCTTAGCGCATTACTAGATTATCTAGAAGATATTTCAATCGTTGATGATGGTTATTGAGGCGTGGTTCCCAAACAGGCGTGGCTCCCAAACAGGCGTGGCTCCGAAATAGCGATGATGACAATAGCAAGCTAGCGACACGAGGCGTGATCGCCAAACAGGCGTGGTTCCCAAACTGGGCGTCTCCGAAATAGCGATGATGACAATAGCAAGCTAGCGACACGAGGCGTGATCGCCAAACAGGCGTTTTCTAAGCTGGGTTATGGGGATTGGGCAAGATTGGCTAGGGCAGGCCGCATAATAGGCTAGCAGGTTGCCGCCATTAGGCCGTGATGCGCCTGTGCGGATGGGCTGGTGCGCGCAACCCAAGCGTGAGGCCTGAATGCGCGGGCTATCTGGAACGATAGGCAAGCGGGCTGGTGGCGCCGAAATGCGTGTCAAAATGCGCGCGCATGGAAGCATCCAGCTGGTCAAAGGTTACGTTATGACCCAGCGCATCAAGCGAGGTGACGCCCGCATCGGTGACGCCGCAGGGGACAATCGCGTCAAAGGCGGCCAGATCGGGTGCCAGATTGATAGCGATGCCATGCCAGCTGACCCAGCGGCTGACGCGCACGCCGATGGCGGCGATCTTGTCATAGCCGGAGAGGCTGTTGCCATTATGCACCCATATGCCGGGCAGCCCCGCGCGCCGCGTGCCAGTGACGCCAAAATCACCGATGATATCGATGATCCAGCCTTCGAGCGCATGCACATAGGCGCGGATGTCGCCACCACGGGCGGCCAGATCAAGCATGACATAGGCGATACGCTGACCCGGGCCATGATATGTCCATTGCCCGCCGCGTCCGGTGCGATGCGTGGGGGTGGCGGAATTGGCGACCAGCAGATCAGCATCACGCGCCGAAGTGCCACCGGTATAGACGGCGGCATGTTCGAGCAGCCATACGGCCTCAGCCGCGCCCGTAGCGCGGATCGCGGCATTATGCGCGGCCATGGATTCGATGATGGGCAGATAGGGCTGAAGGCCGGAAAAGCATTGCCATGCCACGGCGGGTGCGCCAGATGATGTAGTAGAAGATTCCATAGGGGCGGTGATGTCTGAACCGGATGGCATGGTGGGGCGGTCTCTATCGGCAAAGGGCTTTTACAGTTTTATGAACTGGTTAGGGAATATATGGATCATGGTCAAGGATGACCCCGCGCGGCGGTGCCTGTCAATATAGGTTAGGGGGGTAGGTTGGGATAGGCTGGGGTGTGCGGGGGTGAGAGAAAGTAGGGGCTTGATTAAAGCCGGGCATAATGACATATAGAGGGCACCTCAAACGTGCGGCCGTGGCGGAATTGGTAGACGCGCAGCGTTGAGGTCGCTGTGGGCTAACCCCCGTGGAAGTTCGAGTCTTCTCGGCCGCACCATTTTTTCTTAACATTAACGTTTTCTTTACGCCTTATCGTGTAGCTTGAGTTGGGATTTTCATCTCACTGTGAGTGCCGATATGCTTGAGGAAATATAAATGCGTGTTTCGATAAAATACATTTTGCTGGCGGTTGTAATGCTAACAGCAAGTGTCACGCCATCGATAGCGACAACGAACTGTCGGCAAGTTGGTGAAGCTGCTTCATGGATTTATCAAATATACGAGCAAGACAGACCTATTTCGGACGTTATGGACGTGATTGATTCTCGTGGCTTTAAGGGGCTTACAAAGGAACAATCTCGTAAGCTCGCTTTAGATGTTCACAAGTTGATGAGTCGGTCTATTTTCCTTTCGATTATAGATGCCCGCGATTTTTTCGAGCGGCGTTGCTTTGAGGAAAAGTATAATTGATGATGAGAGGCTGGCAAAGCTGATGATTGCCTACATGCAAATTGATCGTGATTACTTTGAATGAGAATTTGGTGTCTAGGTTTAAGGGTTGGGATTTATTATTTTGATTTATTATTGAGGTTCAGCTTTTAACTGAGTGTTTTGATGCTATTTGAACTTTCTGTTCTGATACTAACCAATCTTATTTCAATACTGGTAAGTTTTGTGAAATCCAACTACTTCTTTTTAACCATTCTGCTGGAACGATGCAGTTTGCTCTCTTTGTTGCTTCAGCTAGGAACAATATTGCAAATACAACATGGAGTGTTTGAGTGATTTTATGTATGTCATTTACATCATAATTTTGTGAAGTTTTCATCAAATGTGCTTCTTGGTTTCTATAGGATGCAACTTTTGTAGCTATATCTCCCCACTGATATTCGCAATTTGATATTTCCTCAAAATCAGCAAATAGTTCATCTATCCTTGTTTTAAGGCTTATACTCTTTCTATTTTTATTGTTGTTGCATCTCAGGAGTCGGTGGAAGCCTTCAAGGGCTTTGGTAATCATAAAGAAACGAGTGGAAGCATACTGATTGTCAGTAAATTTGGAAGAGAAGAACGCATCAAATATCAAGTGATATTCCTTTCTCAACTTTAAAAACTCTTTAAGTAACTTATCAGTAATGTCTTTTTCTTCTGACCGTTTAAACAAAAGGTTGCTTGAAAAAGGTTTAATATGCCTTTTTGGGTTTGGCTCACTATAGCTGATGAAGTCCAGAGTTTCTTCTTTTCCGTTTAATTTATATGATGATTGAATAGATATTAAAGGAAGGGGTTGCCCAAATAATATGCATACGATTTGGTTGAGGCTTATAATTTCATCCCACCAATCTGATAAAGACATTGGTATTTCTGATTCTAACCGAAACTTGGTCGTTTGTTTGATTGCTAGTTCTGAAAAACCTGGTGAATATTTGAACCCAAAGTGAGCATAGAGCGATACTCCATTTTCATGGAATATTTGAACGCGGTCAGGATGTGAATAGGTTGGTTCAAAGACCGCACCGGTCAATTTGTTTTGTGCGTCAGCTTTAATATTTTGTTTGTATTTAAACCCTGAAACAAAGATGAACTCATCAAGGCCATCTATTTCAAGTGATATGTTTGATAGCTTCAAATCATCTTTCTCAAAGTCTATACTAGAAATGCAGATATACGCTGGGTAGCAATCGTACTCCAAAATTACAAGATTCTGCATTCCACTGAAAAAGCATGACACATTATCAGCTGTGACTACTTTGCCATTGTGGAGGAGACCGACTAAGCGAGAAAATTTAAATGGACGTCCACCAATTTTAGCTTCTTCAAAGTTGAAAAAGTTGTTGCTATCAATTTCATCATTTGGGAAGAGTGTTATCTTTGTGCTTCCTGATTGTTCAATTTCAAGAGTGCCATTAACCCTTGTTTTGGGTTTTCCCGCTATCCACCAACGTCCTTGTAAAATTTGCGCTTCTACTTTCATAATGGTTGCCTTTCGGGTGGTCGGTCATATGGTTACTCTTTATGTGAATGTCGGAGTATCAACACATCTGGCGGGAAACGTAACAGAGCCGAACGCTATTAAATCAGCGTTGCGCATTGACCCTATGTTCATATGATTGCTTTTGTATGGTGTATGCCTTTTTCTGCTGATGTACGCCAGATACGATCATTACTAATTAGGGATGCGTTGTCTGTGAATTTATAGTTTGCCCGGTCAGACACTAACGCCACGTAAGCTAACCCTTTGTGTAATTCAACAGCGCATAACCCGATACCTTGTGACGAAGAAAAATTATACTGATACTGGAACTGGTCAGGTGTGCGCCATGAACCTTGTGATAAATTTTGGGCAGGTGATGAAAAATCTATTGGAAGGTTACTTATGAGATTGGCATATATTTGCTTTTCATGTGTCATGTAATGGTTGATTCTTATTGCACCATTTTCAGTAAAAATTCTTCCTGTGTGTTTATACCAGAGTGCAATCGTTTGTTTTGCAAACCATGGCTCAAGATAATCTGTGTACGCCTCTGGTTTTAATTTTATTACGTTAAATTCCCTAATGAGGCCTTTTAATCTCCGTTCAGTTTTTCCAGCATCAACAAAAAGTTTGTTGGCTTGAAAGTTTTTGTTTTGAACAGACCGCATTACTTTTTTAAAGTAATCGTCATATTCATTAAATTTTGCCCCTTCATTAAGCATTTCTTGAGCCTGTGATAATGAAATTAATGATACGAAAGAGTCTTGACTACTTGATCCGTTGTTACATCTCTTACAAGCTGGAAAAAACAGGGCATCAGGGCGTGATTTTTTAAGAAAAAGAACTTTTGGTGGAGTGTGTTCAATTGTTTGGGTATCTTTAGACCCACCGCAAAAACAGCATTTTGGGTGTTCTTGTTTCAACTTGGCCAATCTATTTTTTTTTTCACCCATATTGATACCACCTAAAATAAAGTGACAGAATTCTTAGAATGAAAACTTAAACGTGATTGTTTTGCTCCATCTCTAAGGGTTGATGTAGCACCAATAGAAAAAACACTAACTAAAAAGAAATACAACTTACGTTAGTGCCGCATTTTCAAGCATATGGGTGGTTCTATGTCTTTTGTCAATAATACAGAAGGATAGCCGCTATTCCCCACATCCCCCCTATCCGCCATCCGGTGTCATCGATCTAACATCATAAGCGGGGGCGAAAGCGACCAAGGCCGTGCAGGATAGGGCAGTGCATAGAAACAACAGCGGCAACCCATATGTCGCGCCGCCCCAGCCCATCCGCCCCACACCGTCACCCACGCGCCCTAGAGCATATCCCCGTTTTCAAAACATGCCGCGACAGCTTTTGATCAGTGCCGCGATACTGGCCAGCATCGATGACATAGACTGTTCGTTACGTTTTCGGCCAAAAGCTGTTGGGAATGGGAATGCCGCCCCATTGGCGCCAAACCCAAGGCGGAAGAATGAATATAGATTAGCATTATTGCCAAAACAGCAAAAAATATTACCAAAATGGCCTGTTTACTACGGGATTTGTTTATAATAAATTATTTTTTTGGGGGAGTCAGTAATGAAAACATTTATATTAAGTTTATGGAATGTTGTAATGGAACATAACCATAATCCGTTGAAACATATTCCAGACATTCAGGTCAGACATATCGTGCTGCAAGTTTTAGCGTGGATGTGGTGCATAATTTTCGCAATGAGTACGGGTTCAATAACAGTGTTTGGTGTTTCGGCTGTTGCCCATGCTTTGGTGATTGCTGGTATCGTTGTAACGGTTGCAACCTTTCAAACAGCACGTATCCAGCCAAATCGCTTTGTTTCTTTGGCCAGAGGCGTTGGCGGTGAACACGAGTAATAGCTAGCTTGTAGCTTTGCTTATCTATGACCAAAGTGTTAGGCAGACCTATGACGTCAAGCCTTTCACTTGGTTAGATAAATATGATATAACTTGCGCTTATCATAACGGTTTTAAGGTAAGTTGGGATGCAAACAGCAAAACAATATGAAAGTGACAATGTAAGACCTGATCTCCAGAAAACTAGCGACCCTACGTTTCCAGATAGAGTGAATTTTGTGAAGGCGTGTATTCAAAGTCATTTTGGAGAAGAGCCAAGGCAATTGCGTATTTTGGATTTTGGTGCTTGCGTTGCTGAAATCACAGAAGAGGTAAAATCGGCTTTTCCTGGCAATCAACATGTGTGCTTTGAGATATGGACAGATTTTCATCCTGTTATTCAACAAAAAAAAATAACGTTGCTGGAAACTTATGAGGAACTTTTAAAGAGTGGTAAATATGACGTTGTAATATTTTGCGAAGTTATTGAACATATATTGGACATGGAAACAGCCATGTCATCAATTGAAAAGATTACAGGGGAAAACTCTATAGTCATCTGTACAACTCCTGATTCATCATGGTATTTGGCTTTTCTGAGAATTCTTGTAGGTAGATACGAAAGATGGTTTTGCAATCCATTCGATTCCCACATTAGATTTTTTACTTTCAATAGCTTATTCACTTTGTTCAGGGGGTATGGTTTTGGTGTAAAGAAATCTAGTCATTATCGAAAAATACGTTACGGTGTGTTCTCTATTTATGCTTGCTTTTGCAAGTTTGAAAAATAACAACCAAGTAACAAAGATTTATCCATTTACTTTAATTCTAAAATGTTTCCGCTATACTTAAGAGGAACTCCGCTAACCTCAATCGGGTGTCATTGACCCCATACTTATGCGGCAGATATTGTCAATTATGCGCATGGATAAACACCCCACACCGTTACCCACGCGCCCTAGAGCATGTCCCAGTTTTTATAAAACATGCCGCGATAGCTTTTGATCAGCGCCGCGATACAGGCCATCATCGATGACATAAGCCTGTGCGCATAGCTGGGGCGCAATATGTCAATAAAGGCGCAATAGCGCGTATCATCTGTATCATTCACACTGCGGTGCAACAGCGTGTCATCAAACATAAATAGCGGCGCGTCCCGCCACAGATGCCTGACATGCGTGGTTTCGATAAAGGCATCTTCGGTCTGGCTGGGGGCGAAATTATACAGAATGCGTACGCTCAGGCGCAGGGGGCCAAAATGCCACGAAGTCTTTGTATGCGGCTGAAAGGTCGAAACGCCAATGGTGCGGATATATTTATAGGGCTTGGCAAAAGCCGGCGTCGAGTTGTCAAGAGGCTGGCCATACCATGAAAAGAACAGCATGGTTCTTTGCGCGCTGGATTGCGCTTTGATGCGCTGTTCGATCTGGTCTTTATTGCGGTCAAAATCGGCCAGTACCGCTTTGATCTCGGCCTGATGGGCGGCGGGATAGGAATCCAGCGTCAAAACATGCGGCGTGGACACACATAGCAGGTCAGCCAGCACATTCAAAGGCGATAAAATCCAGGTCAATAGGCCCTTGCCCAAAAAGTAATCGCGCAATAAGCGAGGTGTGATCTGGCGGTGGCGGCTGACATCAATAAGCCCGCAGACCAGCCATAAAAGCGGCAATGACCACCAGCCGATAACGCCAAAGGCAGCGTAAAATATATATCCAAAGAGAACCAGCAGAAGACAGCGTGTTACCAACATGATGTCGCCTCATCGTAAACAAAAACAACAACCAACTGGCAAAAGGTAATGGTGCCGAAACTGTATATTAGGTTGCATTGTGAGACTATGTAGAGGTAATAAATTCTGTCAAATATATACAGGCTTCACCGCGTGCCTGCATCTATCGGCACGATATGTCGCCTCACAATCCCCCATCCGGTGTCATTGATCTGACATCATAAGACGGGGCGAAGGCGACCAAGCTAGCAACAAGCCGCAAGCCATATGACGATAGACTGGTTGCCGCGGTAGGCAACCCGGCGGCAGGCAACCCGGCGGTAGGCTATCATTTTCATATCATCTAGTTAGGCAGAAGTGGGAAGTGGATTGTTCCGCAACCGCTTGGTTTGACGAAGTTTTATAAAGGTAAGGAGCAGAAGCTACCACTTCCCGCCTGTGTGATAGCAAATGCCGTGCCAAAATCGTCAGGATCGGTATTTTTGGGGGTTTAATGATGCGGTGGCATGTTTTTGAGATAGCCGGTTATCAGTGCCACAACGCCAATAACGGCGACCAAATGTACGGGCATGATGGTTAGCATCGAGAGATAATCGATGATCTGTATAGATGGTATCGCGGATTCAACGGCAGTGCGTATCAGTTCGCCTATTGCGCCAATTGCAACTAAATAACATGCCGTATAGAACGCAAAATGGCGCGTCAGACCGATGGGTTCATGTTCAGACCTATAGGCAGAAGCCTCACCAAGCGACATTTTCTGCCCGTATAGAGTCAGTGACATGATGCCGACACTATATCTAAGATAGAAAAGCTCTATGATAAAAATTGCAATGAATGTCAGAATGATAAACGCGATAAAAAAGCTTACGTCCGAGATCGGATATTCTGGGCCATAAGTATCTGCCAAACCATATGTAATCATGAGTACCCAAGCCGGAAGAAATACGATCAGACTAATCAAGCCGCAAATCAAACCAACACAAAACTGATGCCAGCATAGAGCGCGAAAATGCGCGCCTGCTGGCAGAGGATGCGACATGTCATCTGGAACCAGCTCATGACGTATCCAGCCTGACAATATCCATGACCATGCACATAAATATGCAAAAGCCATGATAAGCCCCCAAGCAATGGAAGCATAATGAAATGCTAGGGCTTGCCCACCTTGTGAAAGTTGACTCAAAACTAAATGTGTAAAAAGCAGATCGATAGCAGGCAGACAAAAGATAAAAACCAGAAAACGTGGCCATAGATGCCACGCAACATGAAGTATATTAACTAGTGTTATTCGAATTGAATACATATCAGCCATTTTAATCACTTCCGCCAGAATGGCAGACCCTATGGTGATTAATAAAGTTGAACAAGCTTTTGAACAAAGTTAGAGAAGTCTAGAAATGAAACATACCTATCCGGCCTGTAAGGAGGGTTGGGGTGACACTTTCCGCCCATATCACAGTCTTGGCAAAGACGCATCGGCAGTATAGCGGGCATAGCGATCGGGGCTGATATTCGAGCCGCAAGCCAGCACGCCAACCGATTTTCCCCTGATCCGATCACGCAAAGGCCCCAGAACGGCGGCTAGTGATGCCGTGCAGGCTGGTTCGGCAACCAAGGTGAGGGCATGTCGCATCAGCAACATGGTGTCGGCCATCGCGCTATCATCGATAAGCACGATGTCATCGACATTCTGGCGCGCCAGCGCAAAGGATTCAGGCATCGCCATCGGCGCACCCAGACTGTCGGCGATGGTATCGATCCGGTCAAGCGTGGCAGGGGTACCGGTGGCAAAACTTCGGCTTAGGCTGTCGGCGCCCTTTGGTTCGACACCAATCACGGTAATTGCCGGATTATGCCGCTTGATCGCCGCGGCCATGCCCGAAATCAAGCCACCACCGCCAACTGGCAGAACAATGATATCAAGCGGCGGCGCGTCTTCGACAAATTCGGCGCCGCAAGTGGCCGCGCCATAGGCCATATTTACATCATTGAAAGGATGCAGGATATGCCGGCCTTCATCGGCGGCAATCTGGTCAAGCATGGGCAAGGCGCGTGCCATATCAGGCACCAGAACAATCTCGGCACCCAGCGCGCGGCAACCTTCGATGCGGATCGGATCAGCGGCCTCGGTCATCAGGACTTTGGCGCTGATGCCCTGTTTGCGGGCTGCCCAGGCGGTGGCTAGCGCATGATTGCCACCACTGAAGGTGACAACGCCTTTGGCCTTTTGCGCATCTGCCAGCCAGTCAACACCAAGCAAGGCCCCGCGCGCCTTGAACGAGCCTGTATGCTGAAACAATTCGAGTTTCATGAAAAGCTTGGTATCAGCCGGAATATAGGGAGCGATTTTGCTGCTTTCTAGCGGCAGAACGGGGGTATGGATGACGCGGCCAGCCAAGGCATCGCGCGCCGTAACAATCAAATCAGACGCAAATTTTTTCATGTCTCGAACCTATCAATAAGCGCTGGGCGGCGTCAATCAGGCAATCTGGGTGATATATGGATTTGCCATAGTTTGTGGCGTTTTGATCGGGATGAGGCGATGCGTCGCATTGTGCGATACGCTGGCACACGCCATCTATCCATCATCGCGCATCACTTGTCTTGCTAGGCAATGGTGCTGTCATCTTTGTAAGGAATATGTTTATGAAATTTATGTTATGCGCACTGATTGCGTTATTCGTCACCCCCGCCATTGCCGCGGATACAACCATTGAAATGCTGAATAAAGACGCCGATGGTAACAAGATGGTCTATAGCCAAGAGATTGCCATGATTGATAGTGGCGATACCGTGACTTGGGTGCCTTCGTCAAAAGGGCATAATGTCGAAATCATCGCCTCGCCAAACGGTATGAAATTCAAGTCAAAGAACAGCAAGGAAGCCGCAATCACCTTTGATGCGCCAGGCATCTATTACTACTGGTGCACCCCGCATAAAGGCATGGGCATGATCGGACTGGTCGTTGTTGACGGTGATCTGTCAAATAAGGATGACATTGCCAAAGCCAAGGCGATGGGTAAAAGCAAAAAGAAATTAAAGGCCTTGCTAGCTAGCCTGTCATAGATACTTGAAGCAAATGTCGGATATCAAAAAAGGCAGCGAAAGCTGCCTTTTTCTTTAGTATATTTAGTTCATCAATAGCCACTGATAAAGCTTTTGACTTTGGCTGAATCATTGCCTTTTGATGCTTCATCCAGCTCTTTGGTTTCGGCTTTGAACTGTATGCGATGCCAGCCAAGCCAGAAGATAACACCGATGATTGTCATGGTGACCTCCCATCCCTGAAAGGGATAGACAGCACCGACATCAGCAAGATCAACCGCCCAGCTTTCATATCCGATAGTTGACATAATGTTCTCCTTTATAAATGTGTCTTGTCAGATGCGATAATGTCGGCTTTGGCTGCTTCGTAAACGGCATTATCGCCATAATCGAGCCCTTCGATTTCAACTTTTTCAGGAATACGTAGGACATTCATCTTCGCCTGAATACGCGTAACGATATAAGCAGGCAGGAAGCCAAGCACGCCAAACATAATCACCGCCCCGACAAATTGACCAAGCGGATTGATGGTGGCATAGCCTTCAAATGGTGATGATGGAACACCCCAGAGGACGAAGCCCGATATCACCAGGCCGATAAAGCCAGCATAGCCATGCACAGCAACCGCGCCAACCGCATCATCGATTTTGAATCTACGCTCAACCCAGTAATGTAGCTTGTAAGCGATTACAACGCCGACAGCCCCGATGAGCATCGCTTGTATCGGATGGTATAGATCATTACCTGCCGAGGCCGCGATAATGCCAGCAAGGCCCCCAGAGAAGGTCCAGAACGGATTGCCCTTGGAGATAATGTAAGCAGCCATCAGTCCACCCGATAGCGACATCAGGAAGTTAAAGGTTATCGCGCTAAGCGAGGTTGGTGCCAGATAGATATTGGTGGCTGTCCAGGTATCACCGGTGATTTGCCCGCCGATAGCTTCAGGTGAAATAACCGGTACATTACAGGCGGCATAAAAGCCCCAGAAACCAGTATAGATCATGAAGAGACCGACGCTTAGTAACCAGGGATTATGCGGGGGTATATCGCGTGGGGTTCCATCCTTGGCAAATTTGCCAATGCGGGGTCCAAGCACCGCCAGAACACCAAGCGCATAGCCGCCAGCAATAGCGTGAATCACACCCGAAGCATAGGCATCATGATAGCCCAGTTCGCGCACCATCCAGCCAGCGTAATGCCAGCCCCATGCCGCATCGACAATCCAGAACACCGAACCAATCAGTACGGCATGTACCCAGAAGGCACTTGACCGGATTCGCTCGATAACGGATCCCGATACGATTGAAGCGGCTGTCCATGAGAATAGCAGGAATGCCGCCCAGAAAACGCCAGTAATGCGATCATCAAGATTGGTGGCCATATTTTCGGACCAGGGCAAATTGGCCGCGCCTGATTCAAGGTCAAGTCCGCCGAATAGCGGGAAATCGGGGAATGCCCAATAGATCCACCATCCAAAGAAAAAGAAAGTGACCGTGACCAAAGGAATGATCATGATATTCTTCATTAGCGTGTGAAGATGGTTCTTGCGACGGCTTGCGCCAACCTCATACATGCAGAACCCGACATGAATAAGAAACATAAAGACTACGGTAACCCAATAATAGAACTCAGTAAAAATCGTGGTCAGTGCATTTAAATTGCCGACCATTATTACCTCCTATAGTTGTGTTAATATTATTTCTTAACTTTATTTTAACTCCAAGAATAAAATTTTCATTACAATATAATATTTTATATTCATTGTTACGACGATAAAGTCAACCAATGTTTGAATATTAGCAATTTTCAATATGTGGTAAATATATGACAGATATCATTCTTCATCACAGATCTGTGGGATAAAACCCAGCTGGATCTGGCGCGAAAAAATATGTCAGGTTCGCTTCATGTGACGGTGTCAGCCTAGCCACTAGGCCAGCTGGCACAAGGTGGATTCTATCCACATGAAAGGGCATCATGGATCAAGGGTGTCATGAGTCAGGAGGACAAAACCTGCGACAGGCTGTTAGGCGATTTGTTGATCGTTGATGTTGCCTGTCGGGGTAAAGCGGATTTTGATCCCATGCTCAGACAATGTAAGGTAGGTCAATGTGGTCTTGTTCTGCAGTTCAAAATGGGTGATACCCATAAGGACTTTTGTCCCCATGACTTCCAGAAACTGACCAGTGCCGTTGTCACGTAAAATATCGCCTTGTTGAAGCAAGGGTATCTCCATTTGCAATGAGGGATATTCGATAGACTCAACCATCGTATAGCAAATCTCTTACCCCTTGGCTATAATATAAGAACTGGTTTGGGTATATTTTTATAGCGGGGTTTATCAGGTGATACAGAATATGAAATTAACTTTCAGCGCATTGATTTTTATCGCTTTTATTTTTTGTGCTTCGGGGCAGGTGTTAGCCGCAACCATGACGATTGGCGAATATGCTAAGGCACCTTTCGGGCAGGTGTTGTTTATGCGGCATGCTCTGGCACCGGGTACTGGTGATCCCGGAAATTTTGAAATGTCGGTTTGTGCAACCCAGCGCAATCTTGATGACGTGGGGCGGCAACAAGCGCGTGATCTGGGGGCGACGATGGCAAGCGCGGGCATATCATTTGGTGCAGTCTATTCAAGCCAATGGTGTCGCTGTCTGGAAACGGCACATTTGCTTGACCAGGGGGTGGTGACACCTTTGCCTGGATTGAATTCATTTTATCAGGCGATTGTCCCGCGTGCCGCAACGCTTCAAAGCTTGCGCCAGTTTCTGGCCGGACTGGATAACGCGGCTGTCCCTGTTCTGATGGTAACCCATTTTGTGACGATCAGCGCCATGACGGGCATGAGCGTGTCGAGTGGCGGGGCTGTTGCCTATGATATAGAAACAGGCCAAGCTGTCGAAATTATATTTTAATGATTATCATGTAACGCCATTCAAGCAGGTTCCCATGAGCATTTTTCTGACAATTTTTCTGGCAGGCGTTTTTGCCTGTATTATTCTGGATTTGTGGCAGATAGGTCTGCAACGTCTTGTCGGCATTCCAGCCACCAATTGGGGAGTGGTTGGACGCTGGCTGATCGTCGGGCTCGGTACGGGTCGTTTTGTGAATGACCAGCTTGATGATACAGCCACCATAAAAAATGAAGCTGCGGCAGGCTGGACGCTGCATTACGCGGTGTCGATTGGGTATGGCGTTATTTATGCGGTGCTGATGTATCAGACGCCTTGGTTTGGTACCACATGGCTGGATGGTATCTATTTCGGAGCCGCCAGTGTTGTTGTGCCGTGGTTTATATTTCTGCCCTGTATGGGGAAAGGGATTTTGGCGCGTAAAACACCAAATCCGGTCAAGGTATGCGGGCTGGCTCTGGCCGCCCATATCATCTTTGGCGTTGCAATGGCGTTTGGCTTTGGACTGTTCGGTACGTGATAGGCATAGTCCATTTAGCATTTCAGATGTCGTGAAAGGATAAATTTCAGGTATGTTGTTTCACGATTGGATATCTCTGGGTTTTATATGTCTGATGGGAGCGATGTCTCCAGGGCCAAGCTTGCTGGTCATTCTGGCGTGTATGCGCGAAGGTGGCAAAGCATCCGGTTTCATGGCGTCGATTGGGCATGGTATAGGCGTATCACTATACGCGCTGGCCTCGGCAACCGGTCTGGGGCTTTTGTTGCTTGCGAGTCCGGTAGCGCTGGGTGTTTTGCAGTTTCTAGGTGCTTGTTTTCTGTTTTATGTTGGCTGGAAGCTGTTTTCCAGCGCGCTTCGTCCCGCTTCCCTCGATGCTGACACTAAAGCCTTGCCGCTTGGCCATATGTTTCGTGATGGATTTCTGATTGCCATTTTCAATCCCAAAATTGCGATCTTTTTCCTATCGGTATTCAGCCAGTTTCTGAGCCCCGGGCAATCCAGCCTTGTGCATGTGCAGATGGCATTGGTGGCTGGAACAATCGATACGCTTGTCTATATCGGGGTTGTGTTGCTGGCCAGCAGTCCTGTGGTGAACAGGCTGTTGATCGGGCCAAACCGCTATCGCGATCTGTCGATTGGCAGTTTTTTGATGGTTGTGTCGATGGGGCTTGTGTTTAAGCAACTATATAGCTGAAGGCATGGCAACATCAAGCCGGTGTCTGTTATATAAATGTAAAATTCTTGTAATATTATTGTCACGCTATAATCGCAATATCTGCCGCAATCAATTAAGCATATTTGTGGTGTGGATATGTATCCTGAGATTAGTAAATACCGTACGATCTGGATTTCGGATCTACATCTTGGCACCAAAGGGTCGAAAGCTGCCGAAATTTTACATTTTCTGAAATATACCCAATCGGAAACGCTGTATCTTGTTGGTGATATTATTGATGGCTGGCGTCTGAAACGAAGCTGGTACTGGCCACAGTTACATAATGATGTTGTGCAAAAGTTGTTGCGCAAAGCCCGGCACGGCACCCAAGTCTATTATATTCCGGGCAATCATGATGAGGCGGCGCGAAGCTATTACGGCCTTTCATTTGGTGATGTGCAAATACATGGTGACTTTATTCACGAAACAGCCGATGGAAAGCGGTTATGGGTTGTGCATGGCGACCTGTTTGACAATGTGATTCAGCATGCAAGATGGCTAGCCTATCTTGGGGATTATGCCTATACATTCCTGCTTGTTATGAATCGCTGGCTTAATATTGGCCGGCGGTTTTTCAACTGGCCTTATTGGTCATTTTCACAATATCTCAAACTAAAGGTCAAATCAGCGGTTTCATTTATATCGGCTTTTGAAACAGCGATTGTTACCGAGACTAAGCGCAAAAATTGCGATGGCGTTGTATGTGGCCATATCCACAAACCCGAAATGCGTGATATTGACGGCATTACCTATTGCAATGACGGTGATTGGGTCGAGTCATTATCGGCTTTGGTTGAACATCATGACGGGCGTATCGAAATCCTAGAATGGAACGATTTTGTGGCTCTTTACCCATTTATAAAAGATACGCACACGCACACGGCTGCCGATATTAGCTTTGATGCGCGTGATACAAAGGATGCAACCAAGGGAGAGGCGGCGCCGCAGTCCCTGACTGATGCATTAACCGCTTTAAGGTAATGGCCACAAAACAATTTAAAATACTGATAGTCAGCGATGCCTGGTATCCTCAGGTTAACGGGGTTGTGCGCACCTTGACCTATACACGCAATATTCTGACCAGTCGCGGGCATGAGGTCACGATGATTACACCGGATCTGTTCCGATCATTTCCGTGCCCAACCTATCCGGAAATTCGTCTGGCGCTGTTTCCCAGTGCGCGGGTTGCCGAGATTATCCGTGAGACGGCGCCCGATATTTTGCATATTGCCACCGAAGGACCGCTGGGGATGGCCGCGCGTAATTATGCGGTGCGGCATAATCTGAATTTTTCGACAGCCTATCATACGCGGTTTCCCGAATATGTTCATTCGCGCACGATGATACCGTTATCATTGACCTATATGTTTATCCGCTGGTTTCATAAGCATTCGAAAGCGGTCATGGTGCCGACCCCGACAGTTTTGCGGGATTTACAGACATGGAAGATAGGGAATCCAGTTTACTGGCCTCGCGGTGTCGAGCTGGATTTATTCACACCAGATGACAAGCGCAAGCCACATAAAAAACCAATCTATCTGTCGGTTGGCCGTGTTGCGGTTGAAAAAAATCTTGAAGCGTTTCTATCGCTTGATCTTGATGGCGAAAAATGGGTTGTCGGTGATGGCCCTGCGATGAAAAAGCTGAAAGCCAAATATCCCGATGTCAATTTTATCGGCACCAAGAGTAAAGAGGATTTGCCGTATTATTATAATCTTGCAGATGTGTTCGTTTTTCCCAGTAAAACAGACACTTTTGGTCTCGTTTTGCTGGAAGCGATGGCCTGTGGAGTGCCTGTTGCTGCCTTTCCGGTTACAGGTCCGATCGATGTTGTAGGAATGCCGGAAGCGTCACAAGCACCTCAAGGCGGTGTTCTGGATCATGACCTGAAGGTGGCTTGCGAAGCGGCTCTGAGCTTGCCACGCGATAAGGTGCGTGCCTATGCGGAAACCTTTTCGTGGGATGCGGCGACGTCTTTGTTCGAAAGTCACCTTGTCGCAAGCCGCGCCGACACGACATATAATATTATTGATAACCCACATAAAGGTAACAAGGGCATTAGCCGCGCAATGCGGGCGGCCAAAAATTCCATTGCCGGTCTGGTATTTGCCATTAATGAAGAAAGCGCATTTCGCCAAGAGCTTATTCTGGCGTTGATCCTTGTGCCGGTGGCTGTGTATCTGCCTGTCACCTATATGGAAAAGACAGTGATGATCGCGTCCGTGATGCTGGTTCTGATTGTTGAATTGCTCAATTCAAGTGTTGAAGCGGCCATTGACCGGATTTCATTCGACCATCATGGGCTATCCAAGCGCGCCAAGGATTATGGTAGTGCGGCGGTGTTTCTGGCTTTGGCCTTGTGCGGGGGGATATATGCTGCGGTGCTGGTATCGTTTCTCTGGCCAGTCTAGGCCATCCGGCATATTCAAAGTTATTTAATAATTATCTAATTTAGAGTGTTTACAAACTAATGTAATCACACCTAAGCTTGTTAACTGTTGTTTCAGTGATGGAGTACGTTATGACTTTAGCGCCAGCGCCTCGACCAGATAATGAAGACCGCCGGGTTCAGGTCGTACAAAACACCGGTATCATTGATACCAATCAAGGCGATATGTTTCGCGTCTATTGTGAAATAGCCAAGGATTTACTGGATTATGATGCGGCTATTTTCAGCCTGTTTGATAGCGAAGATCAATGCCATATCGCCAAAATAGGTATGCCAAATAGCGACCCAGACACCAAAGGCAACCGCAATACCAGCCTCTGCGCTTATGTTTTGTTGCAAACCGAGCCTTTGCTGATCCCTAATATTTGTGAGCATGACGTTTATAATAAATCGCCAGCTGTGCAATCAGGCGAATTTACCGGTGCCTATGCAGGCTTTCCGGTCATAAACAAAGATAATTATGCGCTTGGCACATTATGTATGTTGAACTGGGTGCCAAAAGTAACATCACCTGACAAGGTTGAGCTGGTCAAGAAACTGACCAAGCGGATCGCACATCAGCTGGATACGCATACCGAGCAAAAGGAAGTCACATCGCAAAAGATCATGAAGGCGATGGATACATTCTTTGACCGTTTCGAGTCTTCAAATAACCGCGATTTCAGAAACTTCATGTCATTGTTCAGTGGCTTGCCTGTTCATGCCAGCAAGCTGCAGATGTTTGTCGAAGCCGGTTTGTGTGAAGTCGATGATAATGATCGCGGAAAACTGACAACCCAAGGGCAGAAATTTCAAGTCGAGATGGGCTTGCAAACCAAAGTCCTGAATAAGGTGCGTGTCGAAGGTGACGCCGCTGAATCAATGGTCAACGATATGCTTAGTCAATTGGAAACGCTGTAAAATGTACGCAAAAATCTACCAGTATAAATTCGCCAATGTAAATGAAGCCAAGGTTGCCGCGGCATTCTGTTCGGATTATCTAGGCGGCAAAATTGCCGAATATAAATTTCAGGCGATCAATGTGGCGATTGGCAAAGGTGGCGATCTGTCGATACTGATCAAGTTCGAAGATATCAACAAGCTGAAAAAATATGAGGAAAAGGCGCAGAGCTTTATCAATGAGCTTAAAGGCAGCTTTGTGTTCAAGGAAAATCATTTTGCAGGTGTGTTCGTGCTGAATTACGAAGCCGAAGCCAGCGCCAGGGAGCTGAAAATGTCAGGCCCAGTCAAGGTACTTGACGAAAGCAACGCCTAGGGCGTCGTACCCAGCACCGTATGCACAGCAATATATACCCAGCTCTATATAAAGGGAAAAGCGCGATGTTAGCCGCGCTTGGCCTGATCCAGAAAACGCCCGCGTAAATCAGCATCATTTTCAAATACGCCGGTAAAGCGCGTTGTCAGCATTGATACGTCAGGTTTGCGTACCCCGCGGGTGGTCATACATTGATGCTGGGCATCCATCAGAATGGCCACGCCTTTCGGCTTTAAAGCTGTCTGAATACAGTTTGCAACCTGGGCGGTCAGGGTTTCTTGTGTTTGCAGACGGCGGGCAAAGCTGTCCAGGACACGTGCCAGCTTGGAAATGCCCACAACACGCTTGTCAGGCATATAGGCAATATGGGCAACGCCCAGAATGGGCACCATGTGATGTTCGCAATGGCTTTCCATGCGGATGTTGCGCAACATGACCATATCATCATAACCTTCGACTTCGTCAAAGGTGCGCTCAAGCATTTCCATAGGGTCTTCGGTATAGCCGACGCAGAATTCTTTCCACGCGCGTGCCACCCGGCCGGGGGTGCCAACAAGACCTTCACGAGTCGGGTCGTCACCAGCCCAGCGCAAAAGCACCTCAACGGCAGCTTCGGCTTCTTCACGACTAGGCGTGGCGGTTATGTCTGAATTACCAGTATCTGTGTCATGAGAAACTGCGTCATCGTTGGCATCGTATGGTGTCATCATCTAATTTGTTCTCATCAAACGGTCAAAATAATTTTAGGTGGAACAAAAGTGAAGTTCCGATGGATGTTGTAGGCAATTTCTTCGTTATTACGTATGAACTTAATGGCAAATATCAAGCCAAAAACTACATTATTCCTTATGGATGAAATGAATGAGCTTGTCAAAGCTACCTATTCCCATATTTCAAAGCAAAGATCAGGCGTTGTTTGCCCTTGCCATGATTTCATGCATTTACGGTTTTGCAACAAAATATCCAAATTAATCGCACGGTCATGTGTATAGCTACCATTGATCCGCGTGATTAGTAATTGTTCAACCGCATAGGCGCTGGCTTCATACCACGGTACGCCGCCAACGACAAAAACATCCTTGGTCGGATGCTTGGCCTGCACATCGGCAAGGATTTCATGCGGTTTCATATGTTGCCAGTTATAAATACCAAGGCTGCCAGGTGCGACGATGTTACGCGCACTGACAATATAGAATGCGCGCTCGTCATCTATGGTTTTGATCGAACCAGAACAGCCAATACGAACAGCGTTCAGCGTGTTGTCCATATACCATTGCTGATCCTCAATGAAGGTGCCTTCCCAGGGTAGCTTGCCCTTAAAGCCAATCTCACCATTCTGTCCAACAGCTACAATTGACTTAATCACGTATATGGCACCATTTTTGAGTTACACAACATCTTGTTCCTCTAATTAAGTAGGTGTTCCAGGACAGAATTCAACAATCTAGTGCATGATCTTTTGCATTTTCATGCTGTTTATTCTTACGTTTGATTGTACTCATCCATAGCGCATCCAGTTGTATCAAGGCGTCTTTGTCAAACTGACTGAGATCATCCCAATAGCGGCCACTTGGCACGTAATAGTCAAGCTGGGCTTCGCGGTTCAGGGCGATGCCAATCTGGGCTTCATCAACCGCGTGTGTCGGGGGATGCGCGTCACCTGAGGCCAGGGCGGTGATCGATATGCGGGGGAATATAAGCCGCGATATGCCGTCGGATAGATTGAATAGCTGACAGCCCTGTTGTGTGGCCAGACTGTAAAGGCGCGCCGAACTGGCTTCGAGTGATGTCAGGGTGATGTCATCACGCAAGGGGTCGGGCGAACCCGTACCATAAAAATGCGTTTTACCTGTATCGGGATAATGCATATCACAGCCCATGAAGGTTATTTGGGTCGGCTTGTAATGGCCAAGTGCCCAATAGCCAGCAGTGTAAGCCATTGTCGCCCCTGCATAGACAAAGCCGCCATAGTCATTCTGTATCGGCACAAAGGCATGTTCATCGATGATCTGTTGATGCGGTTCTATCTGCGGCGGCATGTTTTCGGGGGCAAAATCATAGGGATAGATAATATCATCCCAGTCATCACGAACGCGCCAGGCGTTGTTAATGACAACAATCTTGTCAAACAATTCACGAGGCCAGTTGGCTGCCTGAAGGCTGTTTGGGGCTGATCCCAGAATGAGAATACGCTGAAAGTTGGGAGGTGCATCTGTTTGCGAAGCGTCTTTAAATGTATCAGCGACAGGATGCATGTAAATATCCAGATATGGATGAGGGAACCAATATATTCATCATTGCTGGTGTGAGGACTGATTGCAACAAACTTAGCCGTGACAAGCGTGCCTATCGGCGTTATTTTCAATCTACCAATTCAAAGATTTTCATAATCCAGACGTTTTAGCCTATCAACAGGGAGCATCTCGATGTCGCGATCAACGACGCATACACCATGGACAGCCAATGAAAAACGATATGACGATATGCTATATCGACGTTGTGGTAACAGTGGCCTTGATCTGCCTGCCATCTCGCTGGGCTTGTGGCATAATTTCGGCGAAACCACCGACCATGCGACCAAACGTGAAATGTGCCGTACCGCGTTTAACCTCGGCATCACGCATTTTGATCTAGCCAATAATTATGGCCCCCCGCCAGGCAGTGCCGAAACCGCCTTTGGCGAGATATTACGGACAGACTTCAAGCCCTATCGTGATGAGCTGATTATTTCCAGCAAAGCAGGTTATGACATGTGGCCGGGGCCCTATGGTCAATGGGGCAGTCGTAAATATCTGCTGGCCAGCCTTGACCAGTCATTACAGCGCCTAGGGCTGGATTATGTCGATATTTTCTATTCGCATCGCTTTGATCCTTCGACGCCGCTTGAAGAAACCATGGGTGCATTGGCGCATGCCGTGCATTCAGGCAAAGCGCTTTATGCCGGTATTTCGTCTTATAATACCCAGCGCACAAAGCAAGCGGCGGCCATGCTAGCCGATATGGGCGTGCCTTTATTGATACATCAGCCAAGCTATTCGATGCTGAATCGCTGGATCGAAAAAGACGGGTTGCTGGCCACGCTTGACGAGGTGGGTGCTGGATCGATTATCTTTTCACCATTAGCACAAGGTCTGCTGACCAATAAATATCTTGGCGGTGTTCCGGCTGAAAGCCGTGCTTCGGTCGGGGGATCATTCTTGCCTGAATTTCTGAATCCTGAAAATCTGGCAAAGATCGAAGGGCTGAATGCGATTGCATCAGGTCGAGGGCAGACATTGGCGCAAATGGCGCTTGCATGGACTTTGCGCGATCAAGGGACTGCCAGTCCGGTGACAACAGCCTTGATCGGTGCCAGCCGCCCTGAACAGATCGTTGATTGTGTGGGCGCGCTTGCTAATCTTGCTTTTAGCTCTGAAGAACTGGCCGAAATCGACAGATTTGCATCAGATGCCGGTATTAATCTGTGGGCGCAATCAGCCGAGCTTGGCTGATTGTTGATTGTGTGGGGCGCTATCAAGCCTTGGGCATAGTGTCCTGATAGCCCGGAACAGCGGCGGCAAAACCAGCCATCCAGTCAGCAAGATGCGGGGCATGATCACGCCATGCCACAATGTTGCGGAAATCCAGATAATCAAGCAAGGCGGCAAGGGCAATATCGGCAACCGTCGGTAACGCCCCATTGT
Organism: Candidatus Puniceispirillum marinum IMCC1322; assembly: GCF_000024465.1. Lineage (NCBI taxonomy): Bacteria > Pseudomonadati > Pseudomonadota > Alphaproteobacteria > Puniceispirillales (SeqCode) > Puniceispirillaceae (SeqCode) > Puniceispirillum (SeqCode) > Puniceispirillum marinum (SeqCode). The sequence continues at coordinate 2,651,101 of NC_014010.1, forward strand.
CATAGCTGGTTGTGGCGGCGCCAACCATGCCAAGGCCACGGATAATCTTGTCACGATAGCGTTGCATGATGCTGTCCATCACCATATTTTCGGGGCGCAGGCGTGTTTCATAGACAATCAGGATGCTGGCATCGATCATGCCTTCGATCAAGGCGGCCTGGCTTAGGACATCGATGCGCGTTTCAGGATCATTCGGGATGATTTTACCGCCACCAGCCCGGAGATCAAAATATTCCATAATGACCCGACTATCGGCAATCAATTTACCATCAGCAATCAAGGCCGGCACTTTGGCAAGCGGGTTCAGCGCAAGTTTGGCGATGCCATCAGGGCTTGCCCAATCGACTGTTTCCAGTGTCAGATCATCGGCAAAGCCAAGCACATGGGCGCTTAACATAACTTTGCGGACATAGGGCGATGCTGTGGTGTAGAATAGTTGCATGGGTCAATTCCTCGAATGGTGATGTTCATCAATAGCACGCAGTACCATAATGACAAATACCGGTTCATCAAACAATATCGGCAAGGCTATTTAAACTTTTCCCCAGTCTGCGCGGATTTGGGCAAGGACGCCCCCACATTGGCAATGGCGATCATTCTGTAACCGTCGGCCTTGGCGCGATCATGGCGATCAGGATAGTCAGTGTACCCTGCGCTTGATCCGCTGTAAAAGGTAGCCCGATCATAGATAGTTAGATCATGACCATGGCGAATGCGATCAGGTAAATCCGGATTTGAAATAAACCACCGCCCAAAGGCAATCAGATCATAGGCATTCTGCTCGATAGCGGTGGCAGCTGTCAGCGGGGTGAACCCCCCAGCCCCCATCAGCATACCATTATATAATGTCCGGTAATGGCGTAATGCCAAAGGATGATGATAGCCCTGGTCACTTTCAGGATCCGAGGCCATGCTGCCAACGCGTGGTTCGGTCAATAGCAGATAGGCAAGATCAAAATCATTCAGGCCGCGTACAGCATGGCTATAGATAGCGTCGGCATCATCACTTTCGGCACCAAAATAGGTGGCGCTTGGCGTGCCTGTTTCAGGGTCATTTAGATAGGGGGACAGCCGCACGCCAACACGGCCTGCGCCCATCACATCAATCAATGTGGCGGTAACTTCGAATAAAAGCCGGCATCGATTTGCCAGCGATCCGCCATAGATATCATCGCGCTGGTTGGTGCTTTGGTTCAGGAACTGGTCAATCAGATAGCCATGTGCGGCATGTAATTCAATCGCATCAAACCCTGCATCTTTGGCCATGCGGGCGGCATGCGCATAATCATCGCAAATACGGCGCATCTCGGTGGTGGCCAATGCCCGCGGCGTTGAATTGGGTTGATCCCAGCCATAATGATTGTCTTCGTCACCCTGTGGCATAGCTATCGCAGATGCCGAAACCGAAGGCAGGGGTAAGTCACTATTGGCCACTACCGGATGATCACCAATTTCGGGTTGGGCAATGCGTCCGGCATGTAAAAGCTGGCAGACAATAAGCCCCTTTTTGGCGTGAACAGCACTGACGACTTCACGCCAGCCATCGCGCTGTGTGTCGGTCCAGATGCCAGGCACCTGGCCGCCATCGTCGCGCACGTTCTGATAGATTGTCCAGATAGGTGTGCCTTCGGGCGATATATGAACCGCCTCGGTGATGATCAGGCCGCCTTCGGATGCGCGTTGACTGTAATAGTCTGCATTATCCGTGGTTGGTGCCAATGTGATGCGGTCAGCGCGGATGCGTGTCATCGGTGCCATGACAATCCGGTGTTGCAATGCCAAGGCACCAGCGGTGACGGGGGTGAAGAGGAGATTATCTGTCATATATATTCATTGTTAAGCTTTATATTTATGTCAATGCGTTAGTGTAATTGCATTAACAATATTTTTGCAAAACCATTGATTAAGGACGTAAAATGGCAGCATGGTTATGTGACTATATAAAAGGGTGGGATCATGATCGATACATACGATACCGATAAACAAAACATAACAGCGTCCGCGCAACCGGCTTTTGATCTTGATGAATTTATTGTCTGCATGCGCAAAGCTGCAAAAGCCCCATCACCAGCAAAAGCGGTTCGCGCTGAAATGGATCGTTATTTTGAACATCCCGAAGCGGTTCGTCTGGCGATGCCAAAATTCGATACGGATGAAGAGGTGTTATATGAGGATGAGTCTATTTCGATTTTCTATTGCCGGTTTCGTCCCGGTTACACAATACCGCCGCATGATCATCAGACATCAGCAGTGATCGGTATTTATGACGGACAGGAACGGAATAATTTTTTCAGCACGGCTGGGGACAATTTTATCACCAAGAGCAAGTCGGTTGACATGCAGGCGGGTGACGTTGTGTCGATAGGTCCCCATGCCATTCATACGGTTGAATGTACAGGATCAACGCCAAGCTATGCCATTCATGTCTATCTAGGCCCTCTGTCGCGTATCGAACGTAATCTTTATGATGTCGAAGCCGAGAAAGTGATCCCCTTTACCGATGCCGATTTTCACAGGTTAGCTGAGGATAATGACATTGTGGCCTAGCCAAGCATAGTGAACAGGATATAGAGCACTATCGGCACCGTCAGGCTGGCCAGCAAAGTACTGGCGAAAATGGCCGAGGCAGAACGGCCTGCATAGGTCTGGTAGTGATCGGCCAGCATGAACACATTGGCGGCAACTGGCAGACAGGCCGATAGAATGGCGACCTTGATCCATAATATATCCTGACCGGGTATAAGCAGAAACAGACCTGCCACCAGCATAGGATGGATGATAAGCTTGAACAGGCTTATGATACTGACTTCGGCGGCGGCGGCACGGATCGGCTGACCATATAGTGTGGCACCAAGAGCAAATAAAGCGACAGGAGGCGCCGCATCGGCCAGCATGTTCAACGTCCGGCTGGCAATGACCGGCATCTGGATATCAGATGCTGCATAGCAAAGGCCAGCCACGACCGCCAGAAGCAATGGGTTACGTGCCATTTCAGCCAGAATACGCGGCACAGCCTGCGCCAGCCCCTGTTTTGTATTGGCGGCAAAATAGGCAAGGATCATCAGCAGAACGATGGTATCGGCAAATAACAACAATGCTAGCGGCAAAGCCGCGGCATCACCAAAGGCCAGAATACATAAAGGGACGCCGATATAGCCATAATTCGGATAGGCGATATTGAGCCCAAAAATGCCACTTGTCAGACGTTCAAAGCCAAACAGTGACCGCGACAGATAGGCTGTACCAAGAAACAGTAAAATGGTTGCGCTTTCATAACGCCAGACAAAGCCCCAGTTGAAAATATCTGCCGGATCGCTGACCGCAACCTTGATGAACAGCATCGGTGGCAAGGCAACGTAAAAGGCGAATTTTGCCAATGTGCGCGCGCCCGCATTGTCAAACAGGCCTGTTGCCCGCACACCAAAGCCAGCAAAAATCAGCGCAAAAAACGGCACTGAAATAGCAAGAACGTCACCCATGGTTGCTCATCAGAACAGCATGCCAGATAAAGACAGGGCGCAAGACATATCTATTTTTTAAAGACTTTGTGACATCCACCACATGAATCGGCTGTTGCCCGAAAGGCAGAGGTCAGGGCGGTCATATCTTCTGCCGCGGCCGCATCAATGATGCCTTGCGTTGCTGTTGCATGGGCTTTTGCCGCCGCTTTGAAGCCGTCAAAATCTTCCCATATACGCGCTTTGGCGGCTGATGGTGCGGCGCCACTGCCGGCAGGAAAATATTCCGGTATCTTGTCGGCCCAGGCCTTGATCTGTTCGGCATGTTCAATGATGGCGGCGTAATCCTGACTGCGCATTAATCCGCCAATGGCCTTTAGATGCCCCTGTGTTGCTTTGAAATTATCCATACGCTCTTTTACAATACCGGTAGCGCCATCATGCGCGAACAGCATATTAGGCACAGCTACCGAAGCGGTGGTGAGTATTGCGGCAATGATGATAAGAGGTTTTTTCATGCGGGTCTCCTTGTTGCGCATTGGGCGTTTATGGGGGCCGTACTGGGTGTCCGGCTGGTGTTAATGGCCAAGCTGACAGATTTGATTTGTATTCGTGTACCCAATATATGAGTATTGAATTGCGTAATCGTCAACCAATAAACATTAATTGTTATCATCACTATCTACAAATACTCAGGAGGCATGACATGGCCGCGGCACATCTTCGCATTTACACCATTAATAAAGGGCAGATGGATGACTGGCTTGATCTGTTCCATAACAAGCTGGTGCCGGTTCTGCATGAAGCGGGCTTTAAAGTTCCATCATCCTGGGTCAATGAGCTTGGCACGCAATTTATCTGGATCCGTAGCTGTGACAAGTTGGAAGATATCCCGAAGCTGGAAGAAAAATTCTATGGGTCGGACTGGTGGCAAGCCAATGTCGATTTCGTGCGTAGCCATGTCGCGCATCGTGAAATTGTGGTGATGACCTCAACAGGCAATTAAGCCACCCGGTTCAGACCTTATATCCTAATGCGGTTAAGGCCGCCAATCCACTATCATAGGCGTGTTCAACACGGGCGCCGCCAAGCCAGTCACCTGCCATGGCGATGGAGCGATTTGCATTAGTGATCCCATGCGGGGCGATGCTGGTATCAATGGTGGCAGGCTGGATGACCTTGGCATAAAGCCAGCGATGCGCGGCTGACATGATCGGGTCTGGTAAATACACGCCCTCAATGCTGGCAAGCGCATCATAAAGCGCGGCGATAACATCATCCTTGCTGGCCTCGATCCAAGCCTGGCTCCAGTCGGCACTAGCCTGAATCGTAATGGCGGGATGGGTTTGATCGGCCTTTTGGTAATTGGCCTGTGGACGCATCTGTTCCAACCCAGCCCAGCCAATGATGCCGTCACGCTGGCGGATGGGCAATGCGGGCATGATAGGCATGGTGTCAAAGCCCAGCATGACTGTCCAACAGGGGGCATAAAGCGCCGTATCGGCAAGGGCGGCCATGAATGGTTCGATAGGGCGTAAAAGCCGCGCTGTTTGGGGTGCCGGTGCGGTGATGATGAGCTTGCGGGTCAATAGATTGGTACCGTTTTTGTCGGTCAGACATAAGCCATTGTTATTGGTGCCAGTTAGCGGGTGCGGCATGATGCTGGCGATTTCCATATCCTGACGAATATCCAGCCCCTGACCCATAAAGACAGGCAGATCACGCATGGTCGGTGATCCGGCAAAGGCGTCTTTATCATCGGCAATCTGCCAGCGCGCCAGCGCGCCAGCATTTTCGGCTAGCTGTAGAACCGCGCTGAAGCTATCACCTTTGGCGGTGATGAATTGTGCCCCGTGGTTAAAGGTGAAGCCATCGGCACGGCGCGTCGATACGCGTCCGCCAATCCGGCGCCCCTTGTCAATCACCACCACATGCTGGCCAGTCTTATGCGCAGCTCTGGCGGCGGCAAGGCCGGAAATGCCCGCGCCAATGATTACGAGGTCGAAAATTACATCATCCGTCACGCCAGATACTCCAAAACATCAACAAACGCATATATAATACATATTCTTTCGCTAGCCGCATGGTCATATCATGCCCTATAATAGCTAGCTATGATAAAGCGGATGCTGGCTATGAATAAAGCCAGTAGCTGTCTCATTACCTATGCGGAGCGTTTCATGCTTACCCAGACAAAATCCTATGCAACCTTGCGCGATCATGCCAGACGGCTTGGCGATATCAAGCTGGCCGATCTGATACATGATGCGGCGCGGGCGCGGCAACTTGTTTTTGCCAGCGATGATCTGGAAGTTGATATCGCGCGCCAGCATATTGATATGGCGGCATTTGAGGCGCTTCTGGGGCTGGCTGAGGATGCCAATATTGCCGAAAAGCGCGATGCCATGTTTGCCGGTGAAGCGATCAATAAAAGTGAAAACCGGCCTGTTGTGCATGCCACATTACGCAGTCCGGCAACACGCACAAGCGCACGCTATCAAAAGATGGTGGATTTTGCCGAAGCCACCCGCACTGCAGATGTCTATGACGACATTATCAATATTGGTATCGGCGGGTCGGATCTGGGACCAGCGATGGTGGCGATGGCACTGGCACCTTTTGCGTCGGGTGCCCGCGTGCATTATGTTTCGAATGTTGACCCCAGCCATTTGCATGATGTGCTGGCCAGATGTGCCGCGCTGCGCAGTCTGGTGATTGTAACGTCCAAAACCTTTACCACGGCAGAAACCATGCGCAATGCGCGATTGGCGCAAGCATGGCTTGATATGGGTGGTGGTGACAGCAATAGCCAGATGGCGGCGGTGACCGCGGCGGCGGATAAGGCGGCTGACTGGGGTATTGATTCAGCACAGATATTTGATTTTGAAGCTGGTGTTGGGGGACGTTATTCGCTGTGGTCGGCGGTCGGTTTGCCGGTGATGCTGGCGATTGGCGCGGATCACTTTGCGTCCTTTCTGGATGGCGGCGCATCGATGGATACGCATTTCAAGACCATGCCGCTGGCCAAGAATATACCTGTTCTGCTGGGGCTTTTGCGTGTCTGGAACCGTAATTTTCTGGGTTATCCAACGCATGGCATCATGCCTTATGACCAGCGTCTGGCGCGGGTGCCAGCCTGGGCACAACAGCTGGAAATGGAATCGAATGGTAAATCAGTATCGCGTGATGGCGCGGCACTTGATTATGCGACAGCGCCGGTGATCTGGGGCGAAGCTGGCACCGGATGTCAGCATTCCTTCTTTCAGGCGTTGCATCAAGGGCGTGATATTGTGCCGCTTGATATTCTGTTTCCGCGTCATCCGGTGGGGTTGCATATGGCCAATAGCTGGCCAGATGATAACTGGCAGGATAGCCATCAGGTATTAATGGTGAATGCGTTGGCACAAGCCGAAGCTTTGGCACTTGGCCGCGAAAATGCCGAACTGCCACATAAGAATTTTGCCGGTGGGCGGCCATCAACAGTGATGAGCTGGGATCAGACAACGCCATTTGCGCTGGGGCGATTGCTGGCTTTATATGAGCATGTGACGATTGTCAGTGGCTTTTTATGGGATGTGAACAGCTTTGACCAATGGGGGGTCGAACTGGGCAAGGAGATGGCAACCTCGTTTGAAGCGCATCTGAAGGCAGGCACCATACCTGCGGGGATGAGCCCGACGGCGGCTGATCTTCTGGCTCGCCTTTCTGTAAAAAAGTGAATCCAGCTATGGAGGAGGGCAAGGCACCCGCTAACGACTGGCAGCATTTTGTCGGGATTGACTGGTCAGGTGCCAAAGGTGCAACGCATCAAGGTATCCAACTTGCAATAGCCGCGCCCGGACGGGGCGCGCCTGTTGGGATATATCCAACTGATAGCACAGACTGGAGCCGCGAAGCGGTTCGCGATTATCTTATCGATCTGGTATCGTCGGGCATCGGGTCAATTCTGGTGGGAATCGATTTTGCCTTTGCGCATCCGTTTCACGATCAGGATAGCTATTTCCCCGGTCAGGATATGTCACCTGCAAACGCCGCCGATTTATGGCAGCTTGTCGAGACAGTGAATAAAGATAATCTGCATCTTTATGGTGGCGCGATGTTCACCACTGAACCGTGGGGCGATTATTATCTGGCACCGCCAGTCTATGGCAAGGGGGCGCCATTCTATCAATCACGTCGTCGTCTTGCCGAAACAGCCTGCCGTGAAGCCGGGCGTAGCCCATCGCCGACATTCAAGGCGGTTGGTGCCGATAATGTGGCCACCGGTTCGATGGCAGGGATGCGCCTGTTGCATCAGCTTAAAAAACAACTTGGCGCGCAGGTGGCGATGTGGCCATTCGATGATCTGGACGCGGTGACGGCATCGCGATTGACGCTGGTGGAAATTTTCCCAAGCTATCATTTTCATCGCGCTGGCTTTGATCCGGCGAATAAGGCGGCACGAGATTCCGGTTTTATGTCGGACGCGCTGGGTGCCTATGATAGTGATGGCGTTTCGCCAGATTATGCCCCGCGCGGGCGTGATGCCGACGAAGCCGATGCCATGATCGCGGCGGCGGCATTACGGTTTTTCGCGCCGCATGCCGCTTATTGGCAGAGGGTGGAACACGCCAAGCGCGAAGGCTGGATTTTTGGGGTGCCGGCAAAGTCTGGCTAGTGGGGGTGGCTGGCCTCATCTGGCACTAAAAATCTGCCCTCGGCCATCCTTACCGCCGCACCAGCTATGCTGACCTCGATTAGGGTTTCATTCTCAACGATTGTGGTGAGCATGATCTGGCTGGGGCGTCCCATCTTCATGCCCTGATGAATCAAAATTCTTTTCTGTCCATTCGGCAATAGCCCCTTTGCGTGAAGCAAACCCGATAATGCAACGGCGGCCGAACCTGTCGCGGGGTCTTCTGCAATGCCCTCGGATGGTGAGAAAGAGCGCACGTGGATAATGTTATCGTCATACGCGGCAAGACAAAATACGATCAGTGCCGCATCAATCATCTGGCCGCTGCCGATAGGCGTAAAACACGATGAATTAATGTCAATGGCATGAAGCGTATCAGTTGTTTTGACTTCGGCAAAAGCAAAGCGTGGTCCCGATGACCATAGATTATTAATGGGTGGGTTGACAAAATCCTGATCTGTCAGACCAGTTGCCTTTGCTATTTCGGCACGTGCAGGGGCGGTGCCAACAGCATAAGGCAAAACAGGTGCGATGGCTTTGGCGATTCTGGTATCGTTATCAAAACTACATATAATCGTGCCAGCTTCGCAGGTGAGATGAAAATCACGGCCATCATCAGGAACAAGGCCGCTATCAGCTAGCGCGGCAATGCTGCCGATTGTTGGATGACCTGCAAAGGGGAGTTCGCCATTGGGCATAAATATCCGCAGATGCGCTGTTGCATGATCGGATGTTGGTGCAAACAGAAACACGGTTTCCGACAGATTCATTTCGCGGGCGATTGCCTGCATATGGTGCGACGCTATATCTTCGCCATGCGTAAAAATAGCCAATGGATTGCCACCAAACGGCGTGTCGGTGAAAACGTCATAGATCAGATAAGCTGTTGTGTTTGGCATAGGCGATTTTGCACCTAATTAACAAAAATTGAAAATATATTCGGTCGTGTATCCTATCTGCCTCTAATGCCGCTATCTCAAAACTGTGTCAGATGAAAACCATTCACCACTGTCTTCAAACCGCATTGATATCTGCATGAATGTCTTTCTGTTGTCATGAATGCGGTCAAGTTCCGAGTCCAGAACCATTATGTATTTTATGCCTTTATATGTAGTGGCTTCAATTTTGTCCGGCTTGCCGTAGTTAAAATGCTTGTACCCTGTCAGATCAAATACATTTTCATTAGCCCAATAAATTGCATATCTGAGGTTGGCTTTGGGTAAGCGTGCAAGTTTGGCATGAACAGCTTCAAACCATGGATTCGTCGATGTAAACAGGATGGCATCATGTTTTTTATGATACTTTAGTACCGAGCCGCCACTTCCCCGAATTGTGCGCCAGTCATTCATGTTGATGGGCAAAAACGGCTTATCTATTTTGTCTCTTTTTTTATCACGTGTCTTTGTCGTCTTGTCTTTGGTTTGTGATAGAGTCTTGCCATTGACGATTTCATCGCATGTGCCCCAGACATATCCGATATGCGTATAACCTGTTCCAAATTCCATACGGCTGGCGATTTTGTTGGTGGTGAAGAAATAGCTGTAGATACGTTTGGCATCATAGGATTTGCCGTGCTTGTCTTTGGGGCGTTCCAGATATGTCCATTCGATGCGTTCATCATTGCGCTTGGTGATTTTGCCTTTGAGCTTTGCATAATAGCTCTGAAAGAAAATCTGGTCGCCGACAATGCGGTGTTTTTGCCATGGGGGAATCCAGCCTTTGGCAAATTTGGCAGAATAATTGGTGTTATTATTATATTTGTCAAAAGTGCAATCGAGTAGAAAATCCCTGTCGCCAACCTGTCCGGCGGTGGCGCTGGTGCTGGCAAGGGGCAGGACAATCAGGGGCAGGGCGATCAAAAGCGCCGTAATCGCGCGCCAGACTGTCAGATGCGTAATATGCGTGGGCATGACGCTTTGCAGGGCGGTTGTAAAATGAGTGCGCATGATACCTGTCCTCCACCTATCTTTAAGGATGAGAATAACAAGAAACATTTAAAGAAACGTTAATGTGGGCAAAGGCTGTTATTTGTTTGCCGATAGATGCGTCCTAGGGTTAACTTTGTTTTCCCCTTATTCTTTATGACGGAGACCCATCATGCCAGCCTTATTGCCCGATATTGATCCCGATGGATTGCTTGAATATTCAGTCGTGTTCACTGACCGTTCGTTAAATTCAATGTCTAGTAAATTTCAGGCTGTGATGCGGGATATTTCCGGTGCACTCAAGCGGGCCTATAACGCGCATTCGGTGATCGCCATTCCGGGTGGTGGCACCTATGGTATGGAAGCGATCGCGCGGCAATTTGCCGATGACCAGCATGTGATGATTATCCGCAATGGCTGGTTCAGTTTCCGCTGGAGTGAGATTCTGGAGAAAGGCAAAATTGCCAAAAGCAGCACGGTGCTGGTGGCGGCGCGGCAACAGGATGGCGATGGTGATAACCGCCAGACGCCCTTTGCGCCACATGCTATTGATGATGTCTGTGCACAGATCGCGCGTGAAAAACCGGCGGTGGTGTTTGCCCCGCATGTGGAAACATCTGCCGGCATGATCTTGCCGGATGATTATATCCGCGCCGTGTCCGATGCGGTACATGCGGTTGGTGGGTTATTCGTGCTTGATTGTGTGGCGTCAGGTGCCTTGTGGGTTGATATGCAAGCCTGTGGGGTCGATGTTTTGTTGAGCGCCCCGCAAAAGGGCTGGAGCGCATCACCTTGTAGCGGACTGGTCATGCTGTCGCAAACGGCACGCGAAAAAATCGAAGATACCAATGCTGCCAGCTATGTCTGCGATCTGAAGAAATGGCTAGGCATAATGGAAACCTATGAAAATGGTGGCCATGCCTATCATGCGACTATGCCAACCGACGCGCTGGCCACATTCCGCGATGCCTTGCTGGAAACCGAAGCCTATGGTTTTGAAAAAACCCGACAAGAGCAGATTGATCTTGGTGCGGCGATCCGCAGCCTGCTGGAAAGCCGGGGCTTTCGTTCGGTGGCTGCATCCGGATTTCAGGCGCCATCGGTTGTTGTCAGTTTCACCGATGATGACAATCTGAAAAATGGTAGCAAATTTGCCGCTTGTGGGGTGCAAATTGCCGCCGGTGTGCCATTGGAATGTGGCGAGGGGCCGGATTATAAAAGCTTCCGTATTGGGCTGTTCGGCCTCGATAAGCTACATAATTGCGAGCGCACAGTTGCCAATTTTGCCGCGGCACTCGATAAAATCGTCAGCTAGCCAGTTGTGCCATATAGGTCTTGCTGTACCAGTCAAACATCAAAATACAGGCGATGATGACGGTGGCAAAACCAGCATAATGCAGAATCCGTTTGGCGCGCTCTGACAAGTTGCTTTTGCTGACGAAAACCGAGGCAAGATAAAGTGCGCCCACAAGAAGCAGGAAGCCAATGCCGCCAACAAGAACGATATCAATTTTCATGTAACCCTCTGACTAAATTTGTCTGATTATGTCTAGCAAGGCTGAAGATGGGGCGCACGTGAAATCGGCCTGCTTGATTGATGTTTCACCCTTTATAGCCAGCGCATAAAGCCAGTTTGACATCACGCGACAGGGCTTTGATGGCATATTCACGCTGGCTGGCATGGCTTCGGTCTTGACAGGTTTCATGATAGACTAGCACAAAGGGGCCGCGTCCCTTGGTATATTTTGCCCCAAGTCCGGCACTATGTGCGGTAATGCGGGCATCCAGATCATTGGTGATGCCGGTATAGAGGCTATTATCGGCACATTTAAGAATATAGACGACCCATTGCATCGAAGGCTTCACCCGGTTGCGTGTTTAGGTATGATAGCTTTACGCGAAAAAGACCGATTAGGGTATGAATTTTCAAGGTATAAACTAATGCGTTTTTCTTATGATGTGGTGATTATCGGGGCTGGAGCCGCCGGATTGATGTGTGCGATTGCGGCAGGCAAGCGCGGCCGTCAGGTCGTTGTGCTGGACCACGCGCGCAAGATTGCCGAGAAAATCCGTATTTCGGGTGGTGGGCGGTGTAATTTCACCAATCGATATACCAGTCCAGATGCGTTTCTGTCGCATAACCCGCATTTCATGAAATCGGCGTTGCAGCAATATTCGCAACATGATTTTGTGGCGCTTGTCGAAAAGCATGGCATTGCCTATCACGAAAAGAAACTAGGTCAGCTATTCTGTGATGAATCGGCGCAGGATATTATCACTATGCTACTCGATGAATGTGCTGATGCAGGTGTTACGGTCACCAGCGAAACGCATATTGAGGCGGTTGCCAAGACACCGCAAGGCAGATACGAGATCGTGTCGGATCGGGGCACCTATGACGCAGAATCACTGGTGATTGCCAGCGGCGGCCTGTCGATTCCGAAAATTGGTGCCACCGGCTTTGGTTATGATATTGCGCGCCAGTTCGGGCTTGGGATCCGCCAGACAAGCGCGGGGCTGGTGCCTTTGACATTCGCCGCCGAGCTGTTAGCACGATGCAAGGACATATCAGGCTTATCGGTTGAGGCCGAAGTGCAATGTGGCAAGACACAATTTGCCGAAGGGCTGTTATTCACACATCGCGGCCTGAGTGGGCCATCGATTTTACAGATTTCATCCTATTGGGACGTCGGCCAGACGCTTTCGGTCAATCTGGCACCAGCTCATGATATGCGCAATGTGATGACTGACAAAAAGCGTAGCCATCCAAAACAGGATGCCCAGACGATCCTGTCCGAATTCATGCCCAAACGGCTGGCGAGCCTGTTTTGCGCGCTTCATGACAGTGCGGGAAGGCTGGCCGATATACCGGATAAAAAGCTGACAATATTGGGTATGGCTGTGAATGATTGGCAGGTTCTGCCAAATGGCACCGAAGGTTATCGGACTGCCGAGGTGACGCTGGGCGGTGTTGATACCGATGATCTGTCATCAAAAACCATGCAAGCGCGCCAGATTGACGGGCTGTATTTCATCGGCGAGGTTGTTGATGTGACAGGCCATCTTGGCGGCTATAATTTCCAATGGGCATGGTCATCAGGCTATGTGGCAGGACAATATGCCTAGCGACAATCAGGTGACCTGTTCGAAGTCACCATTTTTTTCATTATAAAAATACAGATCGCCTTCACCAATATCATTCCAAAGGCCATGCAGTGACAGCGTATCATTCTCGACAGCATGTTTGACAAAGGGAAAGCTCATAAGATTTTCCAGTGACACCAAAACACCTTCGCGTTCCAGTGCGGCAATTTGTTGCTCTTCGGTTTCCAGATGCTTAACGCGCTCAAAGCCAGGACGCAGGATATCCATCCAGCGCCCAACAAAGCTGGTGCTTTCTTCGAGTTGGGGTGCCTTGCCCGAACACATCTGGTGACAGCCATTGACGCCGCCGCATCCCGAATGACCCAGAACAATGATATGCGCAACCCCCAGGCTTGTGACCGCATATTCAACCGCCGCCGAGGTGCCATGATAATCGCCTGTTGGTGAATAGGGTGGCACCAGATTGGCAACATTGCGGTGAATGAAGAATTCGCCCGTATCAGAACCGAACATGGCAGTCACATGAACGCGGCTATCACAACATGAAATAACCATCGCGCGCGGATGCTGGCCTTCTTCAGCAAGATGTTTGTACCAAACCTTGTTTTCGACAAATTTGGTTGCTTTCCATCCCTGAAAACGCTGGATCAAATAGGCAGGTAGGGGGGCTGCATTCGTCATTTATCTATCCTGATCGTGTCTGAATTTAGTTCAAAACAATGCCACAATTTAGCGACTATACGCCTAAAAATCTAGATGGCTATATGGCTATCTATAAGTTAAATATCGATAGGTGATACTTGTAATGGTGCTTATTGATTAAAATCATCCGGATAGCGCTGGCCAAGCTCGTGAATGATGTTGTCGAGGAATTTCGCCGCTGCGACAGGCAGAACACGGCCTTTTAACTGGCCAATATGTAATATGCCAGCTGGCACATCGTCAATATCAAAGGGGCGCGCCACAATATCAGATTCCAGCTTTGTTTCATTCGAAGTGATGCCGGGCTCTAGGCTGATCGGAATCTGGAATGAAATGGCATGTTCATGCACAAGATAATTCTGCATAAATTCAAAACTATCGGATTCGATGATTGTATTCATCTTGATGTTGCGTTTCATCTGCCCGACATCAAGCAGTTGCCGCACGCCGCTTTTGGCCGTTGGCAAGATGGCAGGCACATCAATGCAATCGCGCAGACGAATAACGTCCTTTTTGGCAAGCGGATGTGATGCTGACATCAAACAATGCACGGTCTGACGGGCGGTGGCGATGACCTGAAAATCAGTGGTGCGCACGGGGGCAAAAACAAAAGCAAGGTCAGCATCAAGCGATAGCAGTGACGCCTCGGCAGCATCGCCATATTGGCGCAATAATTCAAAGGTAACAGCATTATGCTGGCCTCGATAATGCGCCACCAATTCAGGCAGGAAAAATCGCAGCACATCGGCACCGCCAGCAATCTTGACATGACCACGGCGGACGCCAGTTAAATCCGATATCTGGGATTGAACACGGGCTAGGTCGGCGATCTGGTTACGGACATGCTGGACAAATAATTCACCTGCCGTGTTCAGACGCACCCCGCTGGGCAGTCTTTCGAAAAGAGGTTGCCCAAGCTCATCTTCTACCTGCAGGATCCGGCGATTCAAGGCCGTTGAGGTGATGGCTAGTTTTTCAGCCGCTTTACGGATCGATTTTTCACGCGCGACAGCGTCTATAAAGCGCAAATTGGTCATATGCCGCATCGGGTTGGTCTCCTGCCTGCCTGTATCGTCAACTGATCGTGTATTAGACCCCGCTAAATAACATGGTGATGCAAAAAACGCATCACCATAATGCAAAATGAGCAGAATTTTTTTTCAGCATAGTTGGTTAGTAACTCACTTGCGTCTGTATGAAGGCGCTTATCGTGGGTGCATTCAAAACCGAATGTTCCAAGATGATTTACAGGAGGGGGCGTCGCGCCCAAGCAAAGCGACCGGCCCAAGGAAGGATTGAGTATGAAATATATTGTGGCAATTATTCAACCAAGTCGGCTCACGGCGGTGCATGAAGCATTGGTAGCTGTTGGTGTAGAAGGGCTGACGTCCAGTGAAGTTCAGGGATATGGACGGCAGAAAGGCAAAAGCGAAATTTATCGCGGTGCTGAATATACAGTTCATTTCCTGCCCAAGGTAAAGATCGAGCTCGCTGTCTCTGCTGAAATGGCAGACAAGGCGGTTGAAGCGATCAAGAGTGTCAGCGCTACAGGCAAGATCGGCGACGGCAAAATTTTCATTTTGAATCTTGAAGATGCAATGCGCATTCGCACCGGTGAAACCGGTGTTGATGCTCTGTAAGAAAAGGGAGTTTCTAATGCGTAATTACAATAAAATTCTAGGCGTAGCGGTTGCCACTGTTGCAGCTGTTGCCTTGCCGACGATGGCGTTTGCTCAGGAGTTACCTGAACATGGTGTCTATATCTTGAATTCGGTTCTGTTCTTGATGGCCGGTTTTCTGGTCATGTTCATGGCTTGTGGTTTTTGTATGTTGGAGGCAGGCCTTGTGCGTGCCAAAAACACAACAATGCAGTTGACTAAAAATATGGCGTTATTCTCGATTGCCGCCGTTGGATATTATTTGATGGGTTACAATTTGATGTATCCATTAGGTGACTGGTCAGTTGAAGGCTATTTCTCGGGTTTGTTCCCGGCTGTAGCGGTTATGGAAGCTGTTGGTATTACGGCTGAAGGCGCTGATGACATTAGCTATGCAACAACAGGTTCGGACTACTTCTTCCAGCTTATGTTCTGTGCGGCAACAGCCTCGATCGTTTCAGGTACAGTTGCTGAACGTGTCAAGCTGTGGCCTTTCCTTGTCTTTACGCTGATCCTGACTGCCTTTATCTATCCGCTACAGGCAAGCTGGAAATGGGGCGGTGGTTTCCTTGACGAAATGGGTTTCCTCGATTTTGCTGGCTCAACCGTCGTGCATTCAGTTGGTGGCTGGGCGGCGCTTGCCGGTGCCTTGGTAATCGGTGCGCGTACGGGTAAATATAAAGATGGCCGGGTGATCCCGATGCCAGGTGCAAATCTGCCGCTTGCGACATTGGGTACCTTTATCCTGTGGCTTGGCTGGTTTGGCTTTAATGGTGGATCGCAGCTGGCGATGGGTACTATTGGTGATGTTGCCGATGTATCGCGTATCTTTGCCAATACAAATGCGGCGGCTGCCGGTGGTTCGATTGCGGCTTTGATCCTGACCCAGGTTTTTTATAAGAAAGTTGATCTGACAATGGTTCTGAACGGTGCTTTGGCGGGTCTGGTTTCGATCACGGCTGAACCTTTGACACCAACTCTTGGTGTGGCGACGATGATCGGTGCTTTCGGTGGTGTGATCGTGGTCTTTGCGGTGCCATTCCTAGACAAGCTGAAGATTGACGATGTTGTCGGTGCGATCCCCGTGCATTTGATCGCTGGTATCTGGGGTACGCTTGCTGTGCCGCTGACAAATAGTGATGCCAACTTCGGAACGCAGATCACCAGTATCATCATTGTTGGTGTGTTCACATTCGTCGTGTCATATGTCGTGTGGATGGCACTAAAGATGGTGATGGGTGTTCGGGTTAGCGAAGAAGATGAAATCGCTGGTCTGGATAATGCCGAATTGGGTATGGAATCTTATCCTGAATTCACTCGATAGCCGATCTTGAATCGCTAAAAATGAATAATGCCGGCTTCATCAATGATGAGGCCGGTTTATTGTTTTGAACAGGATAATTGCTTGGATATATCCTTTACTTTTCACCTCTGATGACATTAGGTTTATGCACTGTTTGTCATTTTTCTGCGAAAATCAAACGCACCTTTAATGGGGTTGAGTCACCTTGAATATAACGACCGAAACGGACATGGGTTCAGTGTTGCTTGAAGCTGAAAAGGTGACCAAGAGATTTGGTGATTTTACAGCGAACGACCATGTTGATTTTACCATTCGTGCTGGTGAGATTCATGCCTTGCTGGGCGAAAATGGTGCTGGCAAATCTACCTTTGTGAAAATGATTTACGGGCTGATGCAGCCTGATGCCGGCCGTATCACATGGCGTGGCCAGCCGGTCACGATTAATGGCCCGCAACATGCCCGTGATATGGGTATTGGCATGGTGTTCCAGCATTTTTCGCTATTTGCCGCGCTGACCGTTGTCGAAAATATCCAGTTGGCCTTGCCTGCGGGTGAGCATAGTGATGATCTGGCCAACCGTGTGCGCCAGATTTCCCAAGAATATGGCATTAGCGTTGATCCCTATGCCCGAATCCATAATTTATCCGTTGGTGAGCAGCAACGTGTTGAAATTATGCGCTGTCTTTTACAAGATCCGTCCCTGCTGATTATGGATGAGCCAACATCGGTGCTGACGCCGCAAGAAACTGACCAGCTATTTACCGTGTTGCGGCGGTTTCGTGATAATGGCATGGCGGTTCTGTTCATTTCGCACAAGCTTGACGAGATCAAAGCATTGACATCGCGCGCAACGGTATTGCGGCGTGGGCAAAATGTTGGTTCGGTTGACACTAAGTCAAAATCCAGCCGCCAGCTTGCTGAAATGATGGTGGGTGCTAAAGTTCAGAATGTGACCCGCCAAAAAGCCAACCCAAAGGGGAAGGTCATTTTCACTGTCGAGGGGCTAAACCGTCCCAAACATAGCCCGTTTGCCACCACGCTTCGTGATGTTTCGATTGCTGCCAGAAGTGGAGAAATTCTGGGTATTGCGGGCATTGCCGGAAATGGACAGGATGAATTGATGGCGAGCTTGATGGGGGAATGGTGCCCGCGTGAACGCAATATCATCAAAATTGACGGCAAGGATGTCTCGCAGCTTGGCCCCGCCCAGCGTCGGCTTGCCGGTCTGGGCTTTGTACCCGAAGAACGTAATGGACATGCGGCGGTTACGGGTATGACATTATCGGAAAACACCTTGCTGACCGCGCATTCGCTGGATGGTGCCATTGACCGCAACATGATCGATTTCAGCTTTTTGCAACGTCGTGCCGCCCAGATCATCGGTTCTTTTGACGTGCGCACCCCAGAAGATGATCCAATGGCGTCATCGCTATCGGGTGGTAATTTGCAGAAATTTGTTGTTGGCCGTGAAATTATCAAGGCACCACAGGTTCTGATTGTGTCGCAACCGACCTGGGGCGTTGATGTTGGGGCGGCGATATTCATTCGCAAAGCGATGCTTGATCTGGCTGCCGCCGGTTCGGCGGTGATTATGCTATCGCAGGACCTGGAAGAAATTTTTGCCATTTCACACAAAATCAGCGTGCTTCATGACGGTATGCTATCGGCCGCCGTGGATGCAGGTGATATGACAGCCGAAGGCGTTGGTTTGCTGATGGGTGGTATGCAGGACACGGTCACAGACACGTCAAAGTCGAAATCGGTGTCAAAACGAGCCTCCCCGAAATTAGGACACCCGAAATCAAGCAAAAGGAGCGCGTCATGATTACGCTGACGCCTCGTAAGTCAATCTCTCTGGCTATGACATTGGGGATACCGGTGCTTGCGATTGCCATGACGCTGGTCATTGGTGCGGTTATTTTTGCGCTTCTGGGTTACAACCCGGGTGCAGCTTTATATCAATTTTTTGTCGCCCCCGTCTCGCGGCCTGATCAGATAGCCGATTTGTTTGTCAAAGCCTGCCCGCTGATTGTGATCGCATGTGGTCTGGTATTCTGTTACCGCGCCAATGTCTGGAATATCGGTGCCGAGGGGCAATTGATATTAGGGGCGGTGTTTTCCGGCTGGGTGGCGCTGACATATCCTGATTTACCAACCTATCTGATGATGCCTGCGATGGTTATAGCCGCCATGATTGGTGGGCTGTTATGGGCGATGATTCCGGCCTTGCTGAAGGTGCGCTTTAACACCAATGAAATTCTGGTGTCTTTGATGCTGACCTATGTCGGGGCGTTATTCATTGATTGGCTGGTGCGGGGGCCGTGGCGTGACCCGATGTCATTCGGATTTCCACTGACCAAAATGTATGAAGATGCGGCGCTGATTAGCCTTGTGAAGATTCCGGGTGTCGGCACACTTGGCCAGCTTCATTGGGGCGTGTTCGGGGCGTTGTTATTATCGGTGGCAGCATGGGTTGTGCTGTCGCGCACATTGGCCGGGTTTCAGGTCAAGGTTATGGGCGATGCCCCGCGTGCAGGCGTGTTTGCCGGTTTTAGTCCGGCGATGACAACCATTGCCGTGCTGGGGGTTTCGGGGGCAACAGCCGGACTGGCTGGTATGATTGAAGTGTCGGCAAATATAGGTCAGCTACAGCCGAATATTTCATTCGGTTACGGCTTTACCGCGATCATTGTGGCGTTTCTGGCGCGGCTTAATCCCTTAGCAGTTATTATTGCCGGACTAGTTGTGGCGCTTGCCGAACTTGGCGGCGATTCGGCACAGATAGCACTTGGCATGCCGAAAGTCGTGACTGGCGTGTTCAAGGGTATTCTGCTGTTCATGCTACTAGCTGGCGAGACGTTCAACCGGTTCCATGTGGCGGTAAGATGGCCAGCCCTATTAGGTGGGCAGGCTGATACGGCGAATAAGGAGGCATAATGGAACAGTTGATTCTGACTATATTGCTGACGTCGGTACCGCTTGTTTTTGCGGCTTCAGGCGAGTTGATTGCCGAACGAAGCGGGGTGCTAAATCTGGGTGTTGAAGGCATGATGCTGATGGGCGCGGTGTCGGCCTTTGCCGCAGTGATGGTTACGGGCAATGCCTATATGGGTATCATCGCTGGTGGTCTGGCTGGCGCGCTGACAGCTTTCATTTTTGCAATTTTTGTGCTTGGTCTGGCGACGAATCAGGTGGCAACAGGGCTGGCCTTAACGATTTTTGGCACTGGCCTGTCAGGTCTTGTCGGGGCGCCATTGGTCGGCAAGGCGATCGATGGTCTGCCGCAATTGCCGATTCCCGTTCTGGCCGATATTCCGGTGCTTGGCGTGTTATTGTTCCAGCATGATATCATGGCCTATTCTGCGGTGGTTATGGTTGCGCTGATTGCATGGTTTTTAAAGCATACGCGGGCAGGGCTGGTTTTGCGTGCTGTTGGTGATAATCATGACAGTGCACATGCGCTTGGTTATCCGGTATTATTTGTACGATTGATTGCCGTGCTGTTTGGCGGCATGATGGCAGGGTTAGGCGGCGCCTATCTACCGCTGGTGCTGACACCGCATTGGGCCGAAGGCATGACCGCGGGGCGTGGCTGGATTGCTCTGGCTCTGGTCGTGTTTGCATCCTGGTTGCCGTGGCGCGTCTTTTTAGGGGCGCTGATCTTTGGCGGTATCACCATTATGCAGTTAGCAGGACAGGCGCGTGGATGGACAACGCCGTCACAGATTTTGGCCATGTTGCCATATATCTCGACGATCGTTGTTCTGGTTTTGATTTCGCGGAATCGTGAATTTGCGCTGGCCAATTCGCCAGCATGTTTGGGGCGGATTTTCCACGTTGGAAAATAGGTATGGTTTACCCCCACTAAAGAGGAGAAAAAAATGAGAAAATTTTTAATGATATTGATGGCGGGTCTTGCCACCGCCGTAATGGGGAGCGCAGGTGCGTTTGCCGAGCCGGTAAAGGTTGGTTTTGTCTATCTGACCAATCCGGGTGACCATGGCTGGACCTATGCGCATGAAGTCGCGCGTCAGGAAGTCGAAGCGCATTTTGGTGACAAGGTCGAGACATCCTATGTCGAGAATGTGCCAGAAGGCCCCGATGCAACGCGCGTTGTTCGCGAATTAGCACGCCAGGGTAATAAGATCATTTTCACAACATCCTTTGGCTATATGGACCCCACGCTAAAGGTCGCCAAGGAATTTCCAGATGTGAAATTTGAGCATATTACCGGCTATAAGCGCAGTACGAATATGGCAACAGGGAATATCCGTTTCTATGAAGGCCGCTATGTTCAGGGTGTCGTGGCTGGCATGATGACGAAATCAAACCGTATTGGTTATATTGCATCATTCCCGATTCCCGAAGTTATTCAGGGTATCAACGCCTTTGCGGCGGGTCTGCGCGAAGTGAATCCGAATGCTGAAATGTCAATCATCTGGGTCAGCAGCTGGTACGATCCGGTTAAGGAAGCCGATGCCGCCAAGGTTCATATTGCCGAGGGTGCCGATATTCTGGCACAGCATACAGATAGCCCAGCCATGTTGCAGACAGCCGAAAAAGCCGGTGTATTCGGCTTTGGCCAGTCAAGCGATATGAAAGCCTTTGCGCCAAAAGCCCAGCTATTCAGCTCGGTTAATAACTGGACACCTTACTATATTAGTAAAATCGAACAGCTCATGGATGGTTCATGGTCAACTGGCGAAGGCCCTGATCACTGGGCAGGTAACACCTGGAAAGGTATGGCTGATGATTATCTGGTGCTGACACCGTTTGAAAATATGCCTGCCGATGTTGCTGCCAAAGCCCAAGGAGCAGCGGATAAGATCAAAGGTGGCATGAACATCTTTACTGGCCCATTGAAGGATAATGAAGGTAATACGGTCATTGGCGCGGGGGAAGCGCTTGATGATGGTGGCCTATGGGGCATGAACTATTATCTCGAAGGTGTGCTTGGTAAAATTCCAGGCTGATCATCTGATTCGCAAGTTAATAAGAAAGGCGTCATCGCTAGATGGCGCCTTTTTCAGTGAATATTGGAGTTTTTACAACTCTAAGACGCCATATTTAATGCGATTTCCACTCCTGCGTTAGCGATCTGCGAGGGAATGGTTAACGGCCTTATATATCGATTTTCTAATTCAGGAAGCGCGGCTTTCTGATGTAACGAATATCTTTATAGGAGTCGATATGACTAAAATTTTTATGGCTATTTTGGGCGTCGCTGTTTCTTTATCGGCTGGCGCACAAGCCCTGACGTTCAAATCAGGTGAGGTTCTGGGCCCTGATGGGAATATGTATGTCGGGGCAAGTCCCGAAAATCTGGAAAATATCATTGCCAATGCCAAAGATGACGACAAGCCAGCAGGCGTTGTTGGTAATAACGTCTTTGTTATCGTCGATGACACGGTCACCTTTGTGCCTACCAAGGATCTTGCGCCTTTGGGTAATGACGAGCGTCTTGAGCATATCGGGGATAAAGTTGTCGAGAATCTTTCCGGCGTCGAAGGTTTGACGATGGAAAGCGTGCAAGCGGTTAAAGAGCTTGGTGAGGAATCTGATGTTGACCTTGCGAAAGTCATTTCTGATGGTGGACTAGCCTCACTTGATCAAGCCACTCTGGACGATCTCAAGCAAGTCGCCAGTGAAACAGGCATCGATCTGGCGAATATTCAGGCGATCAGTGATAGCCTTGGCGGGCTGGATACACAGCAGCTTGCCGATATGAACGCCTATCTGGAAGAATCGCTGGAAGGTGAATTGCTTGACGATATCAATGCCGAGATTGCCGCGATTAGTGACATTGAAGGCGGCATGGACGCATTGATGAGGTTTAGCAGTTACGCAGATTGTGTAAATGGTGGCGGCGGAAGCGTCTGTGATCAAGTTCAAGCCAGACTCAATGAACTTGAGGGCGATGATCAAGACCCAGCTCCCCCAGCAGATGGAGTATCCGAAATAGGCGAAGAAGGCTAAGAAACCCAAGATTGTAATCATTATACAGGCCGATAGGCAGAGTCATAAAGCGCGGTGTCAGTGATGCCGCGCTTTTACTATATCCAACTTATTCACGCGCTGGATTACGTTTAAGACGCTATCTTTTGTTTAGAGTCCAAGCTCGTAAAAAACTTTGAATATGGCCATGCAATATCGCATAGTAACCTATGAGCGATATTACAAAACCAACGATTTTCGTGACACGACGCTGGCCGGCAGATGCCGAGGCGGCCTTGTCTAAATATTTCACCCCAACATTCAACAGTGAAGATGTGCCGCTGACGACACAGCAAATCGCTGATGGTTTTGCCAGCCATGACGCGCTGGCGCCAACCGTATCCGATACCATCACTGCCGAGATCATAGAGGCAGGCGCGGCAGGCAAAGGCAAATTTGTCGCCAATTATGGTGTTGGTGTTAATCATATTGATATCGAAGCGTGTAAGGCGGCATCGATTCCGGTCAGCAACACGCCAGGCGTGTTGACGGATGCTACTGCCGATATCACGATGACATTGATGTTAATGTTGGCGCGTCGTGCTGGTGAAGGCGAACGCGAATTGCGTGGTGGTAACTGGGCTGGCTGGCGTCCAACGCATCTGATGGGGCGGCAATTAAGTGGTAAAACGCTGGGTATTATTGGAATGGGACGTATCGGCAAGGCCGTAGCGCGTCGTTGTGCGCTGGGCTTTGGCATGAAAGTGGTATTTTATAACCGTTCAAAGGTCGATGATTGTGCTGATATCAATGCTGTGCAAATGGCGTCGGTTGTTGATGTGTGTGCGGCGGCTGATATTGTCAGCCTGCATTGCGCCGCCAGTCCTGATACGTTCGAAATCATGAATGCGGCCGCGTTTGATGCGATGCCATCTGATGCGGTTATTATCAATACGGCGCGTGGTGATGTGATCGATGAAAGTGCCCTTGTAAAGGCGTTGAATGCGGGATCTATCGGCGGTGCTGGCCTTGATGTGTTTCAGGGCGAGCCAAATATCAACCCTGATATTTTGACAGCGCCACATACAGTGTTACTGCCGCATCTGGGCTCGGCAACTTTGGAAACACGAACCGCTATGGGGCTGAAGGTCGTTGATAATCTACGCGCCTTCTTTGCATCAGAGCCGTTGGTTGATCCTGTCTGCTAAGATGTCTGCTAGTGGGACTGTTCATGGGCATGGGGCAGGGCATTTTCGTGATCTGCTGATTGCGGCGTTTCATGCCGGTATTGATGCGGGGCGCCCCGAACCTGTCACGCGTGATGCGGTTGCCAGGGTTTTGCAACAAGCGGGTGCGGGGGCACCAGCGCCTACGGCGATTATTGCGATTGGCAAAGCGGCCTGTGCTATGGCTGATGCCGCGCGTCAGGCTGGCTGTCTGGCGCCGGGTATTATTGTAACCAATGATGAAAATTATCAGGAGATAGAGGGGTTTGACGTGCATGTCAGTGCGCATCCGGTACCTGATATACGTGGGCTTCGTGCCAGCGATGCGGTCGAACAGCTGGCTGATTCACTGACCGCCGATGATCATTTGCTGTTGCTGATAAGCGGCGGGGGTTCGGCTTTGCTACCCGCACCAGCCCCAGGTATTTCGCTGGCTGATAAAATGGCGCTGAATGAAGCCTTGCTGGCAAGCGGCCTTGATATCCATGACATGAATGTAATCCGGCGGTTATTTTCACGCTTGAAAGGTGGTCGGCTGGCAGCAGTGGCGATGCCTGCCCGTATAAGCCAGTTTTTATTGTCGGATGTACCTGGTGACCGACTTGAGTCAATTGCCAGCGGTGTTGCCGCGCCCGAACCAACGTCGCTTGATGCGGCGATCGGACTGGTGCACGCGCATGGGCTAGATCGGTTGGCGTTTGTCCCCGCACATCTGGATGCGCTTCGCAGCGGCAAGGTTCAAGCACCGCTAGGGGCGGACAATCCGGTTTTTGACAATGTACAGACCGAAATTCTGGCCAGTAATACAATATGCCGTTTAGCTAGCCGTCGCTTGCTTGAAAAGGCAGGTGACATAGAGATTATCGATGCCCCCGACCTTGATGGCGATGCCAGCATTATGGGTGAACGGCTTGCCGCCTGTGTGAAGTCTGTCAGTAAACCCGGTCACTATGGAATCATTGTGGGCGGCGAAACAACGGTCACATTGACTGCTTCATCAGGTGTTGGGGGGCGAGCACAAGAAGTTGCCCTTACCACGGCTATCGCCCTTGCCGCAGAAAGGGCAGCCGCGCCATCAGAATGGGCGGTGCTTGTTGGCGGTACCGATGGCCGAGATGGCCCATGTGATGCGGCAGGTGCGCTTTTGACAAGCGATGACGCGCTGGACATTGCTAAAGCCAAAGCTGCCTTGGCAGCGCATGATTGCTATCCATTTCTGCAAGCATCGGGTCAGCTTGTAATGACTGGCGGCACCGGCACCAATCTAGGTGATCTGGCGATCATTCGCTTTACACGATAACTATTGCGCCCGATAAAGGGAGGCCGGATAGGAAAGCAAAAACCTATCCGGCCTCAGGCTTCAGGACGGTAATGGTATGACCCGCACTCCCCCAAGCGCAGGCCAGATACCGTGCCTGAGGGAAGCTATTCGGCAGCCTTTTCCTGGTCGCCTGAAAATTGGGCCTCTTCGGTCGAGTCATTAAGCGCAGTGGTTGCAGACTGGCCACCTTTAACAGCCACTGAAATCGCGTCAAACCAGCCAGCACCAACTTCGCGCTGATGGCGGGTGGCGGTATAGCCATTCACCTCGGCGTCGAATTCGGCATTCTGTAATTCACTATAGGCGGCCATGCCCCGGTCACGATAATCGCGTGCAAGTTCATACATGGCAAAATTCATGGAATGGAAACCAGCCAATGTGATGAACTGATATTTATAACCCATCGCGCCAATTTCACGCTGGAAGCGGGCAATGTCTTCAGGCGAAAGGTTTGCCGACCAGTTAAAGCTTGGCGAACAATTATAGGCCAGCATCTTGTTCGGGAATTTGGCATGGATGGCATCAGCAAAGCGGCGTGCCTGCTCGATGTTAGGTGTTGATGTTTCCATCCAAATCAGATCGGCATATTCGGCAAAGGCAAGGCCGCGCACCACACAACGCTCAAAAGCATCTTTCGGATCAAGACAGAAAAAGCCTTCTTCGGTGCGTTCGCCTGTCAGGAACTGATGATCGCGTTCATCAATATCCGAGGTGATCAGCTTGGCGCTTTCGGCGTCAGTCCGGGCGACAATCAAGGTTGGCACCCCTGCCGTATCAGCGGCCAGACGTGCCGCATTCAGATTGGCGATGTGCTGTTGTACGGGGATTAGAACCTTGCCGCCCATGTGACCGCATTTCTTTTCAGATGCGAGTTGATCCTCAAAATGCACGCCGGCCGCACCAGCTTCGATATAGCTTCGGGTCAGTTCAAACGCATTGAGCGCGCCACCGAAGCCGGCTTCGGCATCGGCAATGATCGGGGCAAACCAGTCAATATTGTCATCGTTATTTTCCAGCGTCTGAATTTGGTCAGCCCGCTGTAATGTGCGGTTGATCTTGCGCGCTAGCTCAGGGCCTGAATTGGCGGGATAGAGCGACTGGTCAGGATACATGGCACCAGCCGTATTCGAGTCAGCCGCGACCTGCCATCCGGACAGATAAATCGCTTTCAACCCAGCACGCACCATCTGCATCGCTTGGTTGCCGGATAGCGCGCCCAGTGAATGCACATAATCTTCACTATGTAGCAAATTCCATAGCTTGTTCGCGCCATTGCGTGCCAGCGTATGTTCAGGTTGCACCGAACCCGACAGTTTTTTCACATCCGCCAGACTGTAATCACGCTTGATGCCGTCAAAGCGGCCAGCGTCAGTTTTGGTATGCGTTTCAAATTCGGTGCGCGCGCTCATAATATATTCCTTTGACCTTTGTGCCACTTAACAAGCGGTCACTATATGTGGTTACGTGATCTTTATTGCTTAGCCTGTAGCCATATGATTTGCGAGGAAAAAAGTGCAAAATTGAAAAGTGTAAAATATTTACAATTTCAATTTACAAATTAACTTGTTACAATATTATCTTGGTCGATAGCGTATGGTAATGTGAGGGCAAAATATGCAGGAAAAAATTCTGGTTGGGCATAAGTTACGCCGCTTCCGGCAGTCCATTGGTTTGTCGCAAACTGCAATGTCCGAGGCGCTTGATATCAGCCCGTCATATCTTAACTTGCTGGAACATAACCAGCGGCCTTTGACGGTTACCTTGCTGCTCAAGCTTGGCAATAGTTTTGATATTGATCTGAAATCCTTTGCCGAGGATGACAGCCAGTCACTGATTGCCGATATGAGCGAAATATTTACCGATCCATTATTCACCGGTGAAGCGGTATCACGCCGTGAATTACAGGATCTGATTTCGGCAGCTCCGGGGGCGGCACGTTCGGTCATAAAGTTGTTTCATGCCTATCGCAAAGTACGGGACGAATTGCAATCTTCGGATCATGTTGCTGGGCGTGAAGCCAGATTAAGCAGTCCGATCGAATTGGTGCGCGATGTTCTGCAAAGCGAAAACAATTATTTTGCTAGCGTCGAGCAAGCCGCGACCGAAATGCTGGACACAGCAGGTTTGGGTGAATGGGCAAAAGGCAAACCATCACCCAATGCCATGTCATCGCATACAGACAGAATTTATGCCCAGCTTGTCGATTATGTTGAAAAAACCATGAAGCTTCGTGTCCGGATCATGCCCGCCGAAATTATGGGATCACAGTTGCGCCGCTATGATTTGCATCGCCGTGAAATCATGCTCAGCGAAGCCTTGCGTCGTCCTCAGCGCCAGTTCCATCTGCTGGTACAAATTGCGCTGCTGACCCAGCAGGATCTTTTTCAACAGATGTGTGATCAATATGAATTGCCGGAACCACAAAGCCAGTCTTTATTCCGGGTCACACTGGCTGGTTATTTTGCCGCCGCGGTGATGATGCCCTATAACCCGTTTCTGGAGTCAGCCAAATCACTACGTTATGACATCGACCTGCTAGGGCGACGCTTTGGATGTAGCTTTGAACAGGTATGCCATCGCCTGACCAGTCTGAACGCACCGGCGGCACGCGGGGTTCCCTTTTTCTTCATCCGCGTCGATGATGCAGGTAATATATCCAAGCGTCTTGCCGCTGGCGGTATGCAATTCGCCAAATTTGGCGGCACCTGTCCAAAATGGGCGGTGCATAAGGCCTTTCGTACACCCGAGCGGATGCTGTTTCAGCCTGTGGAATTGCCACAAGGGCAGAAATTTTTCACGATCGCGCGAACGGTGCCTAGCCTGTGGACACCACCACATGAATCAGCACCCGAATTTGCCATTGCGCTGGGATGCGAAATGCACCATGCGCGTGATCTTGTCTATGCTGATCATCTTGAAAGTGGAAAAAATCTGCGTCCTGAACCGATTGGCGTTGGTTGTGCAGTTTGTGAACGCATGGAATGCGGCCAACGTGCGCACCCTCCGATTGGCCATGATTTACAATTTGATGGGCATATGCGGCGTGTCGGCCTGTATGATATCGGCGTGAAATAAAATTACCTAGATCAGATTTTTCTGATTTTGTAATAATGTTACTGATGACGTTTTGCCTTGTTATGACGCAGGTGAAATGGTCTCGGTGGTTTTCAAATATCGTCAGGTCTGGTATCACAGTACTAAGATTTCATTTAAAGATGCAGGCCAAGGCATAGCCTGTATGATCATCTTGATTTGAAACAATAAAGCGAACATAGGCAGGTAATATGGTCAATAATCAGGACATGAGTGAACGCAAGGACGATGCTGTTGGTCGCATCGCGTCACTTTATGGCCTGACACCAAAGGTTGAGACGGCGATCAATCAGGCGGTTATGGATGATGAGAAGCGCCGTGCACGGACATTGATGGCACCTTTGCACCCGGCAGATCAGGCCGATCTGATCGAAAGATTGCCTTTGGAGGTGGCTGGCAAGCTGGTACGCATGCTGGGTGATGATCTGGATGCCGAAACGCTGGCGCATCTTGATGAGCAAACCCGCGACGAAATTGTCGATGTGATGGGGATGGCGGCACTGGCGCGCCAACTGCCCGATCTGCCCACAGATGATGCGCTGAATATTGTCGAAGAGCTTGAGCAGGACGAACGTGACGATGTGCTGGCGGCTTTACCTGCTGAAGACCGCATTCTGGTCGAAGAGGGGCTGTCATTCCCCGAAGATTCGGCAGGCCGCCTCATGCAACGTGAAGTGGTAACGGTGCCATCATTCTGGACGGTGGGGCAGACCATCGATTTTCTGCGTAATGAAGAACATGATGTGGGGGATTTCTATCTTATCTTTGTCATTGATCCAACCCGTCATGTATTGGGTGAGGTGCGGTTAAGCACATTATTATGTACCCAGCGTCCGCGCCGCATGTCGGAAATCATGGATGCTGATTTTCGGCTTATTCCGGTCACTATGGATCAGGAAGAAGTGGCGTCGTTATTCCGCCATTATGGCATGGTCAGCGCTGGCGTGGTTGATGAAGATAACCGTCTTGTCGGCATGGTCACGATTGATGATGTGATTGATGTGATTGACGAAGAAGCCGAAGAAGATTTGATGGCGCTGGCGGGTGTTGGCGAGGCCAGTCTGCGCTCTAGTTTGCGTGAAACCATGCAGGGGCGGACAGGCTGGCTGGCGATTAATCTGATCACTGCGGTCATTGCGTCGATGGTCATTGGCTTGTTTGATGCGACCATTGAACAGCTTGTTGCGCTTGCCGTATTAATGCCGATCGTGGCATCGATGGGGGGCAATGCAGGCACCCAAACTGTTACCGTTGCTGTGCGTGCGATTGCGCTTCGCCAGCTTGATAATCTGGCGGCATGGTCTTTTGTGCGGCGCGAACTACTGGTTTCGTTTCTTAATGGTATTATTTTTGCCAGTCTGGCGTCGGGCTTGTCCTATGTATGGTTTGGTAATGTGGATATTGCCATGGTCATGGCGGTAGCGATGTTTGCCAATTTGATTGTCGCTGGCTTAAGTGGCACGATTGTGCCGCTGGGCTTGTTGCGTTTGGGTGTTGATCCGGCAGTGGCCTCAAGTGTTTTTATAACCACAATCACGGATGTTGTTGGGTTTTTTGTTTTCCTTGGGCTTGCCGCGCTCTATCTTATTTAAGGCGCTATGCCGCTGGCTCGTTTGTGTGAGAAAGTACGTCCGTAATGCCTGTGCATTTGAAAAAATTATCGGTTGGTTCTGAATCATTCGAGGCGTTGCAGGAATGGCAGAATAGCCGGATAGCGGCGCAGATGCCGCTTATGCATGTAACCCGAAACCGGCCCCGCCGCGCTGACGAAATTCTGGACGGTGGCTCTATCTACTGGATCATCAAGGGTGTGATGTGCGCGCGCCAATCAATCATCGAACTGCGTGAGGTAACGCGCGCTGATGGCCGTCCGGCATGTGGCATTGTCCTTGCCCCCGGTCTGGTCAAGGTTGCGCCAACGCGGATGCGTATTTTTCAGGGCTGGCGCTATCTCGAGGCCAAGGACGCGCCACATGATGTGCTGGTGAGCGAGGAGGATGGCGAAGAAATGCCAACATCCATGGTCGCCGAACTACGCGAGCTTGGCTTGCTATAGGGCGCGAACTTGATTTGCAATAGGGATAGGCTAGAGCGCAGTGGCGCCCATCGTCAGTCTTCTTTTGAAAAGGTCACCGCAAACATCGGTTGACCATCAAATAGAAGCTCACGTTCGGCACCACGCATCAATTCAAAGCGCTGGGTTGAAATAGGCCCCGCCATACGAAACCCTTGAGATGCCAGTTTGCGCCGATGAAATTCAAGCGCTGCAGCTTCAAAAGTTTCGGCGATGATGGTGATACGTTCATCGTCTGACATGATATTACCCTATTCGTTTAAAAGTTGTTCGCAGTTGTGAATGTGCACAATGACCCGAATTTAACATGCTGGTCAAGGCCGCAAAAGATAGATCATGCAGATCGGCCAGATGTTTCAGGCTTATCAGTTTGCCTTGCGCCAATCTTCGGGCATATCGAATGTGCCTGCCCACATGCCGCGGCCAGCATCGCGTGCTTGTGCCTGAACCGCGATATAATCCTTGGCATAACGTTCATAGGCGACAGCCATGCCTTCTTCGACAAGCGTTCGGCCAAGGTCTTTCTGATTGGCAAAACATTGCATGACCAGCCGCCCATAACGATCGGTGTCGCGGAGTCTGCATTGCAGATGCGCGGCGGTTTTTACCAATGCGCGCAAGCGGTCACGCGCGGTTTCGCCGCAGGGCCATTTTATGCCGGAATCGTGATAGCAGATTTGTTTGATTTCGGGGGCATCAATGCCAAATATACGAATGCGTAACGCACCACTGCGCAAAGAGTCACCATCGCTGACACGCGTCACAATTACCGTGCCACTAATGTCAAAGGGGTCATCGGCAGCCATGCTGCTATCTGTGACTGATAATCCGGCACCGCAGAACAAAAGTACATATACACAAAGGCCGGATAATCTGCTTAGCATGGTAAATCTGTTCATTACGCTAAGCTAATGTCATTTACCATTATGCGCCAATGATTTTGAGGCATATGATACTTTATGCTATTTATGCAGGGTTAGCCCAGTACTCGTATTAAGTCTGATAAAGAGTAACATCATAGTCAGATGTGAACACCGCCTTGCTCGCAGCTTAATTGATGTAGAGCCTTGTTATATAGATTCTAATTAATATAAGGATTATCTTTCATGGGGTCGTCATCGGTAAATCCGTCTTCGTCAGTTGTTATCCATTCGGCTTCCGGATTCAGGCTGGTGGCAACGCCGCTTGATGAGTCAGGTATGGCCACATAAGGCCCCTGTGCGGCGGCGGGAACCGATGACCGGCTCCGCATACGTACCAGAACGAACAGTGCCAGCAGGAATTGTGACGCGGCAATCGCTGGCATAAAGCTGATGGTGCCTAGATATTCAATAAACATGGCGGCAATAGGCGCCCCAATAACCGCACCAGCGCCATTAATCATAATCAGGCCAGACGCCATCGCCACCATTTGTCGCGGGGTCAGATAGTCATTGGCATGCGCAATACAAAGCGAATAAAGCGGGAAATTCGTGCCACCAAAAATCAACATACATATCAATAACAGAGCCAGATCATTAGCATCAAGCAAGGTGGCAATCAACACACTCAGACCTGATACTATAGCCACGCCAAGAATGACAATACGACGGTCAAAACGATCCGAAAGCCGGCCAACCGGATATTGCAAAACCAAAGTCCCCAATGTGACCGCTGCCATGAAATAGCCAACTTCGGTGTTGGTCATGCCGATGCTACGGCCATAGATAGGCCCCATACCAAAGATCATGGCAGTGGCGGCACCGGTTAATGCCATGCCAACCACCGCCAATGGTGAAATCTGATATAGGCGGCGAAAGCCCAGCCGTTCGGGCGTATCAAATTCGGGCGCCTTGCCAACCGTAATCAAGATAGGCACAACCGCCATCGAGACCATGACCGACGCCAGCAAAAACAAACCGTAGCCGCCATCCTTGCCAAATGAAATCATCACCTGGCCAAGGCTCATGCCGCCCATATTGATGATCATATAGATCGATAATAGCTGGCCGCGAGTTTCATTCGTCGCTTTGTCATTGAGCCAGCTTTCGCAGACAATATACATACCGGCAAAGCTGAAACCGGTAAGGACGCGCATAACCGCCCATAAAACCGGATCAACAAAAGCGGCATGAATCAGAATCGCCGATGACGCAATGGCTGACATGGCACCAAACACGCGCACATGACCCACATTACCCAGTATCCGCGGCACCAGAATTGAGCCGATAAAGATACCGACATAATAGCCCGCCATGACAAAGCCGGTGGCAATATTGCTGAACGCCGCCTCGCTTGCCCGCGTTCCCAACAGCACGACCTGAAGCCCGTTACCTGCCATAATCAGAAGCAGGCCGAAAAACAAAGTCCATGACGCGGCGATAGATCGGAACATGGCAGATCTTTCACTTGGGTTGCGACGGTACCACTTTAGATTTCACCTAAATTGACGCACGTCAAATACAAATTATTACGAAGAAAACCAATCCCGCAAGCGAGGCAGATTTAGCCTTTCTCTTACGTCCGTAAAATGCCTTAAGTCTGTTCTGATTTCGTTGTTCATATGTCGATTTAGAGACAAAAATACAAAAACAAAAAATAGTTTCAACAAATTGCACATTATAGCCATGTTTGGGTGCACGCAGGCGTTAAAGACGTGTCATGATCGCGCGCACCGATGCCCGCATCTCGTCAAGTTTGATCATCAGCTGATTGATATCAGGGGTATCTAACCAGCTTGACAGAAATTGCCCCAAAGCAGGGGGAAGGTCGTCATTCACCGTCTGGGCGGATTGTATCGACAGCCGTAGCGCATGTTGCGCATTGCCCATCACCATATGCGCATCAGCCAGCGTATGGGCATCATTATTATCGATCTGGCCTGTGGTCACCAGACTGGCCAGAATATCAGCAGGTGCTTGCCCACTATCGGTAAAATGGTTGCCATAGATCAGCCGCAGACCTTGGATCAGCAAATCGAGATCACCAAGACCGCCAGCCTGCAAACGCAACTGCCATTTTGAGGCGTCTTTCCGGCTAGCTTCCATGCGCTTTTGCATATCGGCAATGCTGGACATGACAGCATCATGATCATGTGCCTGATTGATTGCATCGCAGATAATCTTCATGGCGGGAGCCGATAGCGCCTTGTCGCCAGCCACAAACCGCGCCTTGGTCAATGCCAGCTTTTCCCAAAGCCATATATCGGTGTCGATATAATGTGACAAACGGACAAGCGGGGTTGCGATGGCACCTGCCGAGCCTTCTGGGCGCAGCCGTAAATCAATTTCATATAGTGCCCCTTCGGCACTTTGTGTTGTCATCCAGCTTACAAAGGTCTGGGTCAGGCGAATATAATAGCTGGCGGCGTCAAGGCTACGACTGCCATCGGATTTGGCCGCAATTGGCGCGTCATAGACGAATAAAATATCTAGATCCGATGTCGCTGTAAGCTGGCTGATACCCAAACGGCCAAGGGCAATGATTCCGCATAGGCCCGGAATTTTGCCATGCCGACGTTCCATATCAGCGCGCGCAAGTTCCAGCACAATCTGGATGGTTGCTTCGGCAATCGCGCTAAGCGACCGTTCGAGTGCTGATCGGTCACTGCTCAGGCTGATGGCTTGCAATTCGGCACGAAAGCGCAATTCACGCGTATGACGTTTTATGTTATCAAGCGCGTCTTCGACATCCTGTCCGGTAATGATCGTACGCATATGATCGGCAATGCTATGAGCATCGGGCAGGGGATCAAAAAATTCTTTATATAACAGCAACTCAAACAGCATTGGATTGCGTTTCAAAATCTGTGTCAGGCGCGGCGATAGCACAATAATATCGCATAACAGCCGCGCCAGATGCCGGTTGTAATCCAGAAGCGAGAAAATCTGTACGCTGGATGGTAGGCCTTCGATAAAATAGGCAAGCGCGGCAAAGGCGCTGTCAGGCTGTGTGCCTTTAGCCAGCTGGCGCAATAATTCGGGCATCAGACGGCCAAGCAGCATCCGCGACCGTTCACCACGTGTTGCCGGAATGCGCCCAGCAATCCAGCCGGATAAGGCGGCGGCGACATCGTTGGGACGTTGAAAACCGATCGAACCAAGCCAGTTAATCAGCTGGTCCTGATCTTCCAGAAAGATATCAATCGTTTTGGTGTCATCACTATCGGCATCCTCCTTGGTATTTTCAGTGGGGTTGGATGTGTCATTCAGACCTGCGTTGAGAATGTCATCAAGTAGATCATGTGCGGTCATATCGCTGACCTCGGCTAGAATGGCCGTCAGCCCGTCGCATAGGCTGTTTGTATCTTCATGCCCCAGAAAGCGGGCAAAATTGCTCAGGCTTTCATCATCACGCGGCAAGCTATGCGTTTGCTGATCGGCGATCATCTGCAACCTGTGTTCGGTACGGCGAAGCAAGCCATATAAGACCACCAAGCTGTCTGCCTGCGCCGCTGTGATCCAGTCTTTTTTGGCCAGCATCTGCAAAGCATCGGCAGTTCGATGTTGCCGGATTTCGGGATCGCGGCCACCAAAGACGAGTTGCAGGACATGGGTAAAGAACTCTATCGTGCGAATGCCGCCATGACCTGTTTTCAGATTAAAGCCTGTCCATGTGGCACTGTCTGCGGGCCGGCGCAACATCGTGCGCATATCATCCATGACTGTATAATCCAGCGAACGGCGCCATATGAACGGCTGGATTTCGCCCAGAAAATTCTGTCCTGCCACCATATCACCAGCGATAGGGCGGGCACGGATAAAGGCGGCGCGTTCCCAGGTGCGCGCGATTGATTCATAATAACCAAGCGCCGCGGCGATCTGGATGCTGACGGCGGTTGCCCCCGGATCAGGGCGCAAGCGTAAATCAACACGCCAGCCAATACCATCGACAGTGGCGGCCGATAGTAATTTTACCAGTGCCCGGGTTTGGGCAACATAAAATGACTGTGCCTTGCTGGGATCTTCTAATGGATTTTGATCCGGATCATGCAGGATAATCAGATCAATATCGGATGAATAATTGAGTTCTTCAGCCCCCAGCTTGCCAACTGCAAAAATGATCCATCCACATCCTGCAAGATTGTCTTGCGGCGGCTTTGCCAGCCCGCGCTCAGCTGCCTGACGCATTAGAAAATGCGCTGTTTCCCTGACAGCACATATGGCGGCATTGCTAAGCCATGCAAATTGCGCATCCATTGGTGTCTGCCCAACAATGTCACCCAGCGCGGCGGCGAATGAGACGCGGCCACGAAACTGGCGGATAGCCTGCATGGCTTTGGCATCATCTTTGATATTCCGCATGTCGCGCTGGAATCGATCATGTGCGATGTCGATAATTTCTGCTGAGTCCCCTCGCAGGATAGCGCCAATATCATCCGCAAAGCGGCGCGCCAGTAACAGAAGATGCGGCGCATGGGTGAATATACTGGCCAGCGCAGATGCCGAAACAGCCGCATGGCTGTCTGCATCACCAGCATCAGCAACATGGGCAAGATAGGGCGCAAATTCGGCAGCCACTGACGATATAAGTTCTGCCTTGTCGGGATTGGCAATCGGGATGCCCCGACATATACGGTCAAAATGTCTATGTGCGTCTGTCATAAAAGCATGATAAGCGCAAAAGCATTCAGACCCAACGGATTACCGCATCAAAAAGTGAAGAATTTACTGGCTTAAAATAGCACCGCCTCGGGTGATCCGCCGAGTTGCCACATAGAGGCGATAGGTCAAAGCCACCGATGCCACCATAAGCCCGATCAGCAAACATCCCCATATAGCAACCGGATCAAAATCAAACGCATAGGCGCCAACAGCACCAATGCCGACACCAATAAACCAGAAACAGGCAATCGCGATATAGGCAGGTACTCTGGTATCGTTAAGCCCGCGAAGCGCCGATATGGTGATCGCCTGTGTGCCATCCCCGCATTGGAATAATGCGGTGATAATCATCATCGGAATGGCAAAAGTGGCAACCGCCGCCGTCATGGGGTCATCATCGGCCAGAAATAGATCAATCAGGAATTCGGACTGCGCAAACAGATAGATCATGATCAGGCTTGTCAGCCCCAGCCCGACCCACACAGCAGACCAGCTTGCACGGCTGATATTATGGCGGTCATTGGCACCGGCAAAATGTCCGACACGGATTGTGCTGGCCTGGCCAATGGCAAGTGGCACCATAAAGGCAACCGCCGCAATCTGGTTGGCAATAGCCGAAGCTGCCAGCGGCACCGGCCCGTACAGCCCGATGATAAAGACCACGGCGATAAACATGCCGGTTTCGGCAACGATTGTGCAGCCAATCGGAATGCCAATAACAAAGATGCGGCGGGTGATGTCCCAATCCATAATCCACAGGCGTTGAAATGGCTTTGACGATTTATAGGGTTCGGTCATGCCGATATAGATCAGCAGGCCGATACAGATCAGCAAATAGACAATCGTTGTCGAAAGCGCGATGCCGCCAAGCCCCATTGGCGGAATAGGCCCATAACCATGAACGCAGATATGATTGCCCAGAATATTCGCCAGCAAGCCGCCGATTGTGGCGATTACCTGTGGCATTGGCTTTTTATGCGAGCTCACAAATTGTCGAAGCACAAAAAACAGAAACATGAAGGGCAGGCCGATTGCTGACCAGAATAGAAAATCTTTGGCATGTGCCGAGATCACAGGATCCTGTCCTAGCCAGACCAGAACAACATCGCCAACCATGACAAAGGGCATCGCGATCAAGGCCAGCATGACCGCTATGACCATGCCTTGGCGAAAGGCACGTCGTACAAGCCGTGGATCATTCCCGCCCAGCCCCTGTGCCACGATCGGGCCAGTGGCTAGGGTGATGCCTAGCCCCATGAAATAGAAAGGTTGGTAAAAGCGCGCTGCCAATGATCCCGAGGCCAGATCATGACTGCTGATTTGTCCCATTGCGATGACATCGGCGGTGGCAATGCCGATAGAGGCAAGCTGACCAATCACCAAAGGCAATGACAGCGCGATGGTTTGCCAATAATGGGCGCGCCAGCTCAATTGCTTTGGAGATGAAGATGATGACATTCAGGAACCTTGGCTATATATATGCCGGATAATTCAGTGCCCGGAATATGGGTCAATCGGGATCGATTGCCACAAACTGAAATATAGCTGAAAATCATGGCAAATAATATGCTAATGTTATGTTATGCGTTGGGCAGGCTATATTCTGCCTCTAAATTGAGAAGATAGATGAGTATGAAATCTGGAAGTGATAATTCCGGCAAAAAGGGGCCTTCGGGCCGAAGCTACCGCAATGCAACTGGCCTGACCCGCCAGCCTAAAAAAATGCGTGGCCGTAAAGTGTCATCGCAAAGATGGCTGACACGCCAGCTGAACGATCCCTATGTTGCCGAAGCCAAGTCGCGTGGCTACCGGTCGCGTGCCGCGATCAAGCTGGAACAGATTGACGACCGCTATCAGCTGCTCAAGCCTGGCATGGCGATCATTGACCTTGGCTGTGCACCCGGGGGCTGGCTTCAGGTGGCCTCAATCCGTACGAAACTGGGTATCAGCAAGGCCAAGCTTGTTGGTGTTGATCTGCTGGATACCGAACATATCGTTGATGCCGATATATTTGTGGGTGATATGACCGATGATGCGATGATGACGCAGATGCAGGAAGCCGTTGGCGGGGCAGCTGACGGGGTGATGAGCGATATGGCTGCCGATACCACTGGCCATCGGGCAACTGACCATCTGCGCACTACGGCTTTGCTGGAAACGGCATTGGATTTTGCACTGGATGTTCTGCGAAAGGACGGTTTTTTTCTGGCCAAATGTTTTCGCGGTGGTGCCGAACGGTCGGTGCTTGACCTGATGCGGCAGAATTTCAAAACCGTGCGCCATGTCAAACCCACCGCCAGCCGTTCGGAGTCGGTTGAGAGCTATGTGCTGGCGACAGGCTTTCATGGCAACGGGCTGGCAGACATATTAGATAAAGAAACAGAAAGCGTGCCAGATAACGTGCCAGATAACGTGCCAGACAACCTATCGTAATAAATGATGCAAAATCTGGACATTCAGGTTTCCCAATAAGACATTTTAAAATCTGCATATCCAGTTTCTGCTGTTTTTAGGGCTATCAATTCATGGTGTGTTTGGCTATAGTGCGTCGCCACCGGATAGACGGAAGGCACCTCATGAAAATTCGCGAAGCTCTCACTTTTGACGACGTTCTTTTACAACCAGCACATTCGGCTGTGTTGCCTGCTGAGGTTGGGCTTGTTACCCGCCTGACCAAGCAGATCACCCTCAATATTCCGCTGATTTCGGCGGCTATGGATACAGTGACCGAACATCGCTTGGCGATCGCCATGGCGCAGGCAGGCGGGCTTGGTGTTGTGCATAAGAACTTCACCATCGAAGAACAGGCGGCCGAAATCGCCAAGGTCAAGAAGTTCGAAGCAGGCATGGTTGTCAATCCGCTGACGATTACACCCGAGCAGACATTAGGCGATGCGCTGGACATGATGCGCACGCATAGTATCAGCGGTATTCCGGTTGTGGAAAAAACCGGCACTACGCCGCAAAAGCTGGTTGGCATCCTGACCAACCGTGATGTGCGCTTTGCCTCTGATCTTGAGCAGAAGGTGGCAGATCTGATGACGCGCGAAGTGGTGACTGTGCGTGATGGGGCAGCGCCAGATGAAGCGCGCCGACTGTTGCATGAACATCGTATCGAAAAGCTTCTTGTCGTTAACAGTGACGGTGCCTGTATCGGCCTTATCACGGTCAAGGATATGGAAAAGGCGCAAAACCACCCGTTGGCCTCAAAGGATCAAAGCGGGCGTTTGCTGGTTGCCGGTGCCACTGGCGCGGGTGTAGATGGCATAGCGCGCGCCGAAGCGTTGATGGATGCGGGCGCCGATGTGATTATCGTTGATACGGCGCATGGTCATTCCCAGGGCGTTCTGGAAACCGTGACCAAGGTGCGCAAACTGGCCAATCATGTTCAGGTTATCGGCGGCAATGTGGCCACTGCAGATGGTGCCAAGGCACTAATGGATGCAGGTGCTGATGCGGTTAAGATTGGCATTGGCCCCGGGTCGATATGTACAACGCGGATGGTCGCAGGTGTCGGTGTGCCGCAACTGACAGCGATCATGGAAGCATCCGAGGCCTGTCACGCGAATGATGTGCCAGTGATTGCCGATGGCGGTATTAAATATTCAGGTGATCTGGCCAAGGCGATTGCAGCGGGCGGCGATGTCGCGATGATCGGTTCGCTTCTGGCAGGTACTGATGAAACCCCGGGCGAAGTCTATCTGCATCAGGGGCGGTCGTATAAATCCTATCGCGGCATGGGCTCAACTGGCGCGATGGCGCGCGGATCGGCAGATCGCTATTTTCAGGCCGAAATAACCCAGCCTTTGAAGCTGGTGCCAGAAGGTATCGAGGGGCAGGTACCCTATAAAGGCGCGGTTGAAAATGTGCTGCACCAATTGTTGGGTGGATTACGCGCGGCGATGGGTTATACAGGCAATGCAAACATTGCTGATTTACAGGCGAATGCAAACTTTCTGCGGATCACCGGAGCCGGACTGGCAGAGTCGCATGTCCATGATGTGACCATCACCCGTGAAGCGCCAAATTACCGGCCGGGTATGTAACGCATCAGACGTGGTTCACCATTTTCGGCTTTGTTTATGTGACGTTCGCCTATTTGAGATTTTAAGAGGATTACCATGACGCCAGCCGCGCGTATTGCCGCCGTTATTGAAATATTACAGGACATGCCCGATGGTCAGCTTGCCGGACAGGGCTTGCGTGCGGGCATGCAACGTCGGCGCTATGCTGGCTCGGGGGATCGCGCCGCCATTTCTACATTATTCTGGCAGGTCCAGCGCGCCAGAGCACGTATTGACTGGCATCTGGATGCTATTGCCGCTGACATATCGCCGCGTAATCAGGTGATTGCGGCATTGGTCATGATTGATCAACAGCATGAAAATCTTGCACATCTTTTCACTGATACGATCACGCATGCCCCGCCAGCCTTGAATGATAATGAACAGGCCATGGCCGCCAATTTGGCAGAGCGGACACTTGATGATGCCAAAATGCCCGTTGATGTGGCACTTGAATGGCCAGAATTTCTGCTGGAAGATGCCCGCACAGCTATCAGCCGGGTCATCGATGATAAACAAAGCGTCGAGGCCGAGCTTGCCGCATTGCTTGACGAGGCACCAACCGATTTACGGATCAATCCGATCAAGCTGGATGATCGCCGTTTACTGCGTGACCGTTTGGCAGGGCGTGGCATCAAATGCTATGCGACCAGCCTGTCACCTTGGGGAGTCAGACTGGCCAAACGCACCCGTACCGACGAATTGCAGGAATGGAAAAAAGGCCAGTTCGATATTCAGGATGAAGGCTCGCAAATTGCCGCCTTGCTGTGCGATGCCCGGCCAGGAATGCAGGTGGCTGATGTCTGCGCTGGTGCTGGTGGTAAATCGCTGGTCATGGCCGCGCGTATGCAGAATAAGGGGCGGGTTCTGGCCATTGATAGCAGTGCCGAACGGCTGGAACGAAGCGGCGAACGTTTGCGGCGTGCAGGCATCCATAATGTTGAACGTAAAGCGGTTGATGATAAATGGGGTACGCGAAAATGGCGTGCCAAATTTGATCGCGTGGTGATCGATGCACCTTGTTCTGGATCTGGCACTTGGCGACGGCAGGTTGATGCCAGATGGCGGCTGACCCCCGACATTCTGGCGCGTTATCAGGCAACCCAGCAAGGCTTGCTGGAAAAAGCACGCGCGATGGTGTTGCCGGGTGGGCGTATTATCTATATCACCTGTTCATTGCTGGCTAGCGAATGCGAAGCGCAGATTGCGGCGTTTATGGCTGATGCGCCCGAGCTTGAAATGGCTGATATTGGCGATATCTGGGATGATACGATTGGGCGTTTGAACGGGGGCGCCTGTCCGCAGACCGCCACATTGAATGCCAGTGGCATGTTGCGGCTTTTGCCGCGCCGCGATAATACAGACGGATTTTTTATCGCAATCATTCAGGCGCGGCTAAGATGATTGGGAGCCGCGATAATACAGACGGTTTCTTTATCGCAATCATTCAGGCGCGGCTAAGATGATTGGGAGCCGCGATAATACAGACGGTTTCTTTATCGCAATCATTCAGGCGCGGTTGCGGTGATCAAACGCACCAACTAGGCAGCACTAAGCAAGATATAAAGGGCATAGCATGGCAGATACAATCCTGATTATCGATTTCGGATCGCAGGTAACACAACTTATCGCACGGCGGCTTCGTGAGGCTGGTGTCTATACTGAAATTCTGCCATGCACGACGGATCCTGAAAATATCAAAAACGCCGCACCGAATGGAATTATTCTGTCAGGTGGCCCCAATTCGGTGGCCATGGCCGATACGCCGCGCGCGCCGCAGATTGTCTTTGATATGCAGATCCCCGTGCTGGGCATCTGTTATGGTCAGCAGACAATGTGTCAACAGCTGGGCGGGCGTGTCGAACCCGGCACCAGCCGTGAATTTGGCCGCGCCGAGCTTGACGTGACCGAAGAGTGCGCCCTGTTTGACGGGCTTTGGGCACAAGGCACCGCGCATACGGTCTGGATGAGTCATGGCGATCATGTCGCTGCCTTGCCAGACGGGTTTCGCGTGGTGGGTAAATCCGATGGTGCGCCTTTTGCCGCGGTGGCTGATGAAAGCCGACATTATTACGGCGTCCAGTTTCATCCCGAAGTTGTGCATACCAAGGATGGTGACAAGCTGCTGAGCCGTTTTGCGCTGGATATCTGTGGTTGTTCGGGAAGCTGGTCGATGGCGGCCTATCGGGCGCGTGCGATCGATGCGATCCGCAAGCAAGTTGGTGACGCCAAGGTGATTTGCGGCCTGTCAGGCGGGGTTGATTCCTCGGTTACGGCGGTGCTGATCCATGAGGCGATTGGCGATCAGCTGACCTGTGTATTTGTCGATCATGGCTTGTTGCGCAAAGGCGAGGCCGAAGAAGTGGTGCGCCTGTTTGGCGGGCATTATAATATTCCCTTGATCCACCGTGATGTGTCGGAGATGTTTCTGGAGCGCTTATCAGGCGTGTCCGACCCTGAGCAAAAGCGCAAGATCATCGGCGGTAGCTTTATCGAAGTGTTTGACGAAGAAGCCCAGAAGATCGACGGTGCCCGTTTTCTGGCACAAGGCACATTATATCCCGATGTGATCGAGAGCATATCGGCCGCAGGTGGCTCGGATGTGACAATCAAGTCGCATCATAATGTTGGCGGTCTGCCCGATGATATGAAGCTGGATCTGGTTGAGCCATTGCGCGAATTGTTCAAGGATGAGGTGCGCAATCTGGGGCGCGAGCTGGGCTTGCCCGAAGTGCTGGTATCACGGCATCCATTTCCGGGGCCGGGGCTGGCCATTCGTATTCCGGGCGATATCACGCCGGAAAAGCTGGCTATTCTGCGCGAGGCCGATGCGGTCTATCTTGATGAAATCCGCAAGGCTGGCCTGTATGACGACATCTGGCAGGCCTTTGCCGTTCTGCTGCCGGTCAAAACCGTTGGCGTGATGGGCGATGCGCGGTCGTATGAATATGTCTGTGCGTTGCGGGCGGTGACCTCTAGCGATGGCATGACCGCCGAAAGCTATGGGTTCAGCCACGAATTTCTGGCGCGTACCGCCACCCGCATCATCAATGCGGTCAAAGGCGTCAACCGCGTTGTCTATGACGTGACATCCAAACCACCTGGAACTATTGAGTGGGAATGACGCACGATATAAAAACAGTTTATTTTCAATAACTTATTAATAAACTGGATTTTCCAAGTTGCTTCCAATTATAATAAAAACAACAAGTTAGAGTGGTGGGTTTCCAAGAAAGTTTCCAACTAACGGAACAATTGAATACAACTGTCTTTTGAGACGGAAATCCTTGTTCCTATTGGGTTTGAAGTCCTTTCTTTTGTTACTAACTACTTGGAAACTGGTTGGAAACTATGGAACGGAAAAAACACGCAAAACCACGCAAGGGATTCAAGACAGAGGATTCTTCTGCGTATCTAGACCAACACCCAATCTTGGGTGACAAGGGGATGATTTACATCACACCCTATTCAAATGGTAAGTGGTATTTCCGAACATGGATTTCAGAGGAAGGTAAGTATCTTCGCAAGAGTCTACGCACTACCGACAAACGCGATGCAATCCGTCTT
This sequence comes from Candidatus Puniceispirillum marinum IMCC1322, assembly GCF_000024465.1. NCBI lineage: Bacteria > Pseudomonadati > Pseudomonadota > Alphaproteobacteria > Puniceispirillales (SeqCode) > Puniceispirillaceae (SeqCode) > Puniceispirillum (SeqCode) > Puniceispirillum marinum (SeqCode). The sequence goes on from NC_014010.1 coordinate 2,694,788, forward strand.
GCAGAACAAGAATATCTCAATGTTTATGCGACCATCCAAAAAGGTCATAAAGTATTTGGTTTGAAGTGGAGTGAACTTTGTGAAGAGTTCATCAATCACAAACAACAAGATGTAGAGGTAGGACGCATCAAAGAGTCTCGTCTTAACACCATCAAGACGCAGATTAACCGGTGGATTATTCCCTACCTAACTCCAACAAAGAAGATTTCTGAACTGGATGTGGAGTCATTCCGTGACTATTACTACTACAGGAAACAGAAGACCAATAACCAAGTGTTAGATGTGACACTTCGCAACGAACATACGACAATCAATGCAATCTCTAGGTTTGGTTATCGTAAGGGTTATATCCCTTTTCCAGATTTCAACTTTGACCCAATCAAGATAATTGAACCCCCAAGAAGAGACACCTTCACCGTTGAAGAGTATCAAATCTTTTACAAAAAGATGCGTGATTGGGTAGATAACGCACAGGACAAACAAGAAGAATATATGCGTCCTTTGATAAGAGACTTCATTCTTCTCAAGTCAAATACCTGTATGCGTTTTGGTGAGATAAACCAACTTAAATGGAAGATGGTGAAGACCAAGAGAATAAACGGTCAAAACCTTGTTTGGATAGAGTTACCAGCAGATATTTGTAAAAACAAAAAATCACGAGAGTTCTGGAGTCGTGGTGGTCAATACATTGACCGTTTGAAGAAGTATGCATCACATCAAGACAAAGACTCATATGTCTTTTCACACCCCAAGTTTGATAGACCACTTGCAAGGGCAACCTATTACAAATACTGGAAGAATCTTCTTGAGTTCAGTGGTTTTAACAAACTAGAAAAAGAACTCACTTACTATTCCCTTAGACACTTTGGTATCACTGCAAGACTTCTTGCAAAAGTTCCTATCTACGATGTTGCAAAAATGGCAGGAACGAATGTGCAGTTCATTGAACAGCACTACGAACACCTTGAGATGGATAAGTTGGTTCAGAACGCATTGAAGGGTTTCAAGGTGGATGAGAATGGATTTGTTCTTGGTGAATAACCACCTAATATTGGTTGCAAATTAGAACACTCATTGGGGTTTCAGATGACTAAATAGTTTCAGATAACTATGGAGTCATTAAATGAAAAATCTAAAAAAATCACAGTTACACAATCAAAAGATGTTTCCTGTCTTTTGTGAGAATATCCTTACTAACGGATGCGGCACCTTTGAAGACCTTGCAAAGGCACTGGATAAAGCAGGGATAAAAAACTATTACGGCAAACCTTACACCGTAAACAATCTCTATCAGTTGAAACATCAGTGGAATAAAGTTTCTAAGGATGAAGATTTTCGGCAGGAATACATTGAAGAATTTCTTCCAGATAAACCGTCCATCTATTCTAATGATTCAGAACCAGATGATGTTTTATCAGAAGTTCGGACGGATGCAGAACAGTTCAAATTCATAGAAGAACATCGCAAGGGTGAGAACTTCTCTGAAAAGAAGAAAAGAGAGACCCAAGACAAGTTTCTAGAAAAGTTATCCAAACGAGAAGAATTTGAACCTATTGTTAGAGTGTTCCTAAGAAATTCCTAAAATCGTGTCTAAGTAACTATGTCGGATATGAAAAAGGGGAAAAAGAAATGACTAATAAAACCTCTTTATTATGGAATTTCTTGAGACCATTGATACTAGATGGAACATTAAAACCTTTATGGTTACCAGATGACTTTTACACTTCGGAAGGTGAGTCACCGTGAGGTGACGAACTTGAACCGTAGGTTCAACCTAATAACTTTTTGCAGATGATGACTGACGATTGATTTCTCCATTTGTAATGACTTTAGAGACAGGGATAGGGAAACCTATCCCTTTTTCTTTCACACCCCCTCAGAACCCCTAGAAACTCGTCTGAGTGCGTATTTGGAACGCATAAATACTTCTACCAACACCAGTAGGAGTAAATGATGAAGAAATATGAATACCAACGCAGTATTAGATTTACCGAACCTGTCAGAGAGTCTCTGGAAGAGATTTGTGACGCATATCGTATCAATGAATCTGATTACATCCGTATCTCAGTTCAGAGATGCCTGATGAATGATTTAGAAAACATAGGACTATCACCAAAGTTCCCTATTTTGGGGTTTTGATATGTCAAACTTAGTAGAACAAACCAGACAGTATCTAAACGAGACACCAGACGATTTAGAGACAGAATTCCTTAATGAAGTGGTTTCGTTAAGAACTGGTGCAATCGTTGTAGGGTTAGGGAAGGTCAAACAGTATGCAAACAAGATTGACCAAGAGGTTGCAAAACTAAAACGAGATGCATCTGACCTTAGAAAGAGTTCACCAGAAGATGCACCGTCACACATCGCAGATGCATTAGATGCGATGGGTAAGTTGTTTTATCTGCAAAGGAAGATGCAGATGTATTCTGCACTGACTGCTGCTGCAACAGGTTTAGGGGTAGATAAGTCAAATAAGATACTAAAGAAACTGGAGAGGAAACGATGAAACACCCAATGACAGGTGGTCTTGCATCAATCCTCTACAACGATGAACAAAAAAGGTTAGAAAAACAGAGACGCAGAGAAACCTTAGACCGTCAAAATGATGAAGTTATGAAACGCACTGCGACACGATACGACCCTATTCCAGATATGAAGGATGCATATGCCAGAGTAAGGGAGAGGGGAAATGCTTAAGATTATCCAGACGAATACAAGGACTTTATCCGTAGAACTAGTGGAAGATGTGTCTAGGTGCGTAACATTTACGCATGGTGCGTATAAATATATGCGAGATAACTCCTGTCTTGCGACAAGTTATGTGATTTCTTGGTCATGGATAGGGGGAAGTGACGGAAGATTTCACCAACGACTCCATTGAAATCGTCATTTCCCCAATTTGCGTAAAAAACTTCAAAAGATGTTTTTTAATATGATTGTGTTGGGTTCAAAACCAGTTATCTATCGTCTTGTCAATGCAATCTAATCTATCCTACAGTAATAGGATTGTTGTTTTTTTTTATACACATCAATTTGAGATTAGAGATTTTTTTACCCAAATCATTAACGGTCTAGTGAATACCTCTGCTGTCGTGACTTCTGAGTTCCAAACCAATTTAATGCTTGAAACTTTTGAGATATTTTTTCTAGTTAAATATTTGAAATACATCGATGAAGAAATTGTTTCGGTCGTTTCAGTTCCATTAACTAGAAATTTATATGTAACGGTGTCTGTGTTTCTAATAGGAATGGAAATATTCTCGATATCTATTGGGTTGGTAAAGTTAATCAAAAAAATCTGATTTTCAGAGAGAGTCTGACTGTGTGTCAGTTTCGCAAATAGATTGTTTGAGAAAAGAAATGGACTTTTAGTTTCTATCTTTTTGAAATAATTATCGAAACCAGCACGGGCAATGTTTTGATATTTAGAATTTTTAAACCTTAACCCGATTTCATAGTGACTTCCAGAAGAGGTGAAAACTGAGAGAATCTGAGGTGGTTTATTAATAGAAATTGTCTTGCTTGAACAAAATGAACCACCAGAAAATTTTTCTTTTTGAACATTTGAGTGCATTCCAGTAATCCATAGTGGGGCAAAATGTCCTGACTTAGAATTTGCAAATAAATCCACATGCTCATTCGATTCACCATGGGAACTAGTGCCTGCAGTGAGACAATGGTTATAAATTAAGAGTTCAGTATCCTCGGGTAATAATGTCTCCAAATCCAATGCAGAACTTTCATTGAATTCAAGTTGATAAGAGTTGTCATCTAAAGCAATTTCATTAGATGCCCACACACTTGAGTTGAATAAAACTATAAGGATAATAAATGTCTGCAAAAATCTCATAAATTACATTGTTTCTTATTAAAGAGTTTTGGTCAACGATAACGGTAGACAGACGCAACACCTATACCCAACTTCTTTGCAATCTCACTAGGTTTCATACCTTGATTGGTCAACTCAACAATCTCTGCTGAATGATTCTTTGCAGTAGGAACACGACCCTTGAACTTACCTTCTGCCTTTGCCTTTGCAATACCTACCTTCTGTCTTTCAAGAAGGATTTCTCTTTCAAATTGGTAAATAGAACCGAGTAGGTTGTGGATACAGTCCAACAAACGCATCTACTTTTATTGGTATTCGTTCCTTCAACTTGCAGAACAAGACCCAACCAGAAAAGTTAACTGGAAACTTTACGAAGGATGGGGTGGTGCAGATGTTGTTCTGAATACCAAGTTTGATACATGGTGGAACACGCACTGGAAGGACTTGTTTGGTATCCCTAAAGAGGGAGATAAACCTAAGTTCCCTCTATCTACAAAAAAACCAAAGGAACAAGGACTCCGACTTGCACTCTTAATTTATGAGAGACGAGGGTTGGGGGATATGTGGACTATTGCGAAGAATATCGCACGATATGAGAGAAGGACACGCAAGAGAGGTCTGACTGTAATTCCATTTGGTGATGCGTTTTATAGTGAGTGGAAACGCAAAGACCCAATCACTAGAAGTGTCATCAAACGAAATGCACAATCCAGAACTGCGAGATATATGCATCGTGCAGAAGAATTATTGGATGGTGTTTGTGAAGGAGTTTTTCCATGAACCCCCCCCCCTGAGACTGACAACAATTTTCTAATCTATAAATGTAAAAGAGACACCTCAAGAAATGTAAGATGTCCTGTATGATAGACAGAACTAAAATTGGTAAGTATGTAAGAGTATGAAACTATTAGATTTTTACCTGTTTGTTTCCAAATAGTTTCCAAGTAATTAAGATATCAAATAAAATCAATGACATACAAACATAAAACAATAGAGTGGGAATGAGTGAATGTATGTCTCGGTGACTGGGCTTAAACCAAAAGGGTTCATGGGCTGGATACGTTTCTGGGTCTTGACAATTCCCGCATCCAGACACGCCCAGAACGCCGAAGGTGTGTTGCTTTGCGCTTTCACGTCACGCCATCATGTCCAGCACACGCTGACTGTCTGGCAGTCAAAAGACCATATGCTGGCTTATAGATCATCACCAAACCATGTAAGAGCCATGCAACATTTCTCAAAGATTGGTAGCGGCAAAGTATATGGTTACGAAACCAATGCCATGCCAGATTGGGATGAGGCTTTGGCGGCATGGGATCAACACGGGCAAGAGCATTAAGGTTTGTCACAAAGCAATGTGGCCTGTTTCCATATTGTAGGCAGATTGTTTAAAAGTGCCTTTCTTCAGATGGTTAACGCCCTTAGGTTAGCCGCATGGATATTATTCGTAGCAAAGATTTCACCGGCACGCAGGCGTGGGACGCGCTGGATATTGCCAGCATGAATGGCATCACCACGCGCCTGCATTGGACCGATCAGCCCTATAAATGGCATGTGAATGACGGGGCTGAGGTATTCGCCGTTCTGGATGGCATGGTGCGCATGTTCTACCGTGAAAATGGCGTGGAGACGTCAGTTGATCTGGCGGCGGGTGACATTTTTTATGCCTCGGTTGGCACCGCCCATTATGCACATCCGCAAGGCGAGGCACGGATACTGGTGATCGAAGCCGAAGGCAGCGTCTAGTCGCATGGTATCATTATCGCCCCTGATGATGGCACCGATGCCGATTGCCCCGCACGCATTTATGGCCTTTGCAGCTGTGGCGGTTGGGGCGGAGCAGATGTTCACCCGCAAAGGCACAAAGCGCCATCGCTGGCTTGGCTATGCCTGGTGCGGCATGCTGTTTTTTGTCGCTGTATCTGGCTTCTTTATTCATACGATTAAACTATGGAGTCTGTTCAGCCCGATACATTTTTTATCGGTGCTGACGATTGTGGCATTGACGCGCGCCATATGGTGTGCGCGTACAGGCCGTATCCACCAGCATCAACGTATCATGGCTAGTTTGTTCTGGCTGGCGCTGGTAGTGACCGGGCTATTTACCTTTTTGCCCGGACGGATTATGTTTGCTGTTGTCAGCGGGGCATAGCGGATAGCAATCCGCAATCTGGCTGATATTAAATACAATTCAATAGTATAACTATAATCATTTTTTGATAAAAAGGTGATGGAGGATATATGATTTCAGAAAAAGCGGAAAAATATCTAAAGCAATTTGCATTGCTACTTGGCATTGTGAGCGCCATTGCGGTCATATTCGACTGGTATCCCTATACGATGTTTATTGCCTTTCCCTTCTGCCTGATCTGGATTTATTGCGCATGGCTTCATACCGAACCACAATTGAAATGGATCAATATCATTTTTGCGCTTCTCTATGCCTATGGCATTATCCGCTATTATTGGTTCTAGCCACGGCTTTTGCTTGCCAGCAAATCAAAGGCGTGCAGTATGACAGGGTATAATAAGGATTTATCCATGCCAGCATCCTTCATTACTGGATTTGCGCTTGGCTTTTCGCTGATACTGGCGATTGGGGCGCAAAATGCCTTTGTTCTGCGTCAGGGTCTGATGGGCAGGCATGTGTTTGCCGTCGCCTTATTCTGTGCGCTATCGGATGCTGTGTTGATTGTCGCGGGCATAGGCGGCCTGTCATTGCTTATTGCGGATTTCATGACCGCTTATACTGACTGGATGTTTGGCGGCGCGGCGGTCTGGCTGGCGCTTTATGGGTGATGCGTTTGCGGGATGTGGTACGAGGCGGCGGCGGACTCGAAGCTGGTACGGTTAAAAGCCTTGATGTTGTTTCAACATTGGGGATGGCGGCGATGCTGACTTTTGCCAACCCGCATGTCTATCTTGATACGGTGATATTGGTCGGCACGGTATCATTGCAATTTGATGGTGCCGACAAGCTGTTATTTGGTGCTGGAGCTGCCAGTGCCAGTTTTGTTTTCTTTTTCGGGCTTGCCTATGGTGCCAGCTATTTTGCCAGCCATATGCAGCGACCAGGCGCTTGGCGTGTGCTTGATACGGTAATTGCGGTCATTATGTTTATGCTGGCGCTGGCTATGGCGCGCGCGGGCAACTGGATATAAGCTATAGTCACCGCGTCAAAACGAATATTAGGGGCTAGACGGTATCGTCCAGATCTTCTTCCAAAATGCTGATCTGAACATGATAGCATGTCTCGCCATCTTCATTATCTTGAAACACAACGCCAATAAATTCGTCTTCCAGCATCAGATCGGCTGAGTCTTCTTTGTTTTCGCGGCGGGCAATAGACAATTTATTATTGCCAAAGCGCTGGCGTAAATAGCGTTGAACTTTTGCTGTATCACTTGCATTCATGGCGTCTGCCTTCTCATCAATCTGCTTGGTGTCGGATCATCTAAAGCTAATCGGATCCAGACGATTAAATGCCTAACCTATCATGTCACAACTGGCAAGCCACAACTGGCAAATATGCTGTGCTGTAAAAGGCGCACTTAGCCATGCAAGGCTATCTGTCCTGTTTCATGAGACCATGAAGGGCAGGTGGTGACATCATGCGACTGACAGGATGTGCAACGCATACGCCCACCCAGTTCGGGCACTGGAAACAGTGGGCCTAGGCGGTTGATAAGCGGTGTCGGGTCAATATCGGCGCTATGACTGCATCGGTTGCACCAGCATAGAATATACTGATTTTGTGTATCCAGATCAGCCAGTGTCATGGGATTCACAGGCTCGTTTTTGGCAATGAGGTGGCGTTTGAATTTGCCCATCTTGAATCTCCTATCCTGCACAGCCAGCGCTGCCATCATCATATATGTTCATGTTTTGTTCTATTTATGTTTAGCCTATTTCATGACGCTTAACAAGGGGCAAATATGCCATATGGTCATTATGTGAAATCGGAAGTGGAGGCGGGGTCTGCGGCGCTGGCTAGCCTGATATCAGCCGGGGCAATTTATCAAAGTGATTGATCACGTCTTGCACCATTGTCGCCTTACATAAAACACGCTTGTTGTCGCGCAGGATAAATTGCGGGCGTTCCTTGTGATGACGTTGCTGTTTTTCAATCACATAGACTGGCGTTTCATGCGTATGGCGGAAGATCGAAAAGGCGGCAGATCCTGTCAGATGATCCAGCGCATAGTCACGCCATTCACCAGCGGCAACGCGGGCGCTATAGGCCGCAAGGATGAGTCCAAGCTCGCTTCGGGTGAAATAAAGCGGGCGGCGGGATTTTTTTGGATTGGAAACTTGAGACACGTACCTCTATACCTATTTTTGTGGTGGCTGTTTTGAAGCATTACGGTTATGTTGAGGCAGGTTTTTGCCAAGGTCAATAAAGCATTGGCATTTTTTAACATTGATATGACCATTATGACGGGCGATGGTGTCGTAACTATTCCGGCAAAAGGTTATATCTAGGCTGGTTATCACCTCAAGATCGTGGCACATAGATGGTCGGATGATAACCATATTATTCAAGGACGAAGTTTGGGTTCATGGCTGACATTTTTGACGAAATTGATGAAGAGCTAAAGAAAGATCGCGCCGAATTGCTGTGGGCGCGATATGGCAAATATGTGATTGGTGCTTGTCTGGTGGTTGTTTTGGCCGTTGGTGGGCATCAGGGGTATGGCATTTATTCTACCAAGCAGATTGAAAAGGCGGCTGATTTATATCACACATCTCTAAAGGCGGATGACGTGATTTCATCGCTGAATAACAATGTCGATGAATTGACTGATGGCTACCAGATGCTGGCACGCTTTCAGATCGCCGCTGCCGAGGCCAGAGCTGGTGATCATGCGGCTGCACAAGCCAGCTATAGCGCCCTTGCCGAAGACAAGAATATCGATCCGCTTTACCAGCAATTTGCCCAGCTATTATCCGTCATGAACGCGCCAGCTGATAGCAGTGTCCAGAGTCTGCAGGATCGTCTTGCCCCCCTCATCAGTGCGGCAGGCACTTGGCAGGGGCTGGCGCTTGAGCAAAGTGCAGGTCTTGATCTGCAGACTGGCAAGGTTGATGCGGCCAAGACCAAGCTGGAACAAATTGTCAAATTAACCGAAATTCCGCAGTCGTTACGTCAACGCGCCCAGCGGATGCTTGATATTCTCAACGCCTGATCATTGATCATATCTGATAGCCTCTAGGAGCCTTGAATGAAGATGCGCCTTACTATGCCCCAAGCTATGTTTCGTAACGGAAACAATCGAGCTGTATCGGTTATGGCTGGCATGGCGCTATTGGCTTTGTCAGCCTGTTCGCCGCCTGAAGCTATATTGCCAGGTGACCGTATTGCGGTGTTTGCAGGTGTTGACGCGATCAGCGTTGATGCCGCGGCTTTTGATGAGGGTTCGAATTTGCCCGCACCGGTTGGGCTGGCATCGGCGACACATTCTGGCGGTTCGGCTGCGCATGCGGGGGGGCATCTGGATATTGATCTGCCGCTGAAAAAAATATGGTCAGTATCGATTGGCGGTGCTGGCAGTCAGCTTGTTGATCTGGCGCAACCAGTGATTGATGGCGGCAGGGTATTTGCGGTTACGCCGCTAGGCCAGGTCACGGCGATTGACGTGCAAACAGGGACGTCGATCTGGTCAGTATCGATCGAAAGTTTTGCTGATGATCCGTTACCGGGTATTGGCGGCGGTGTTATGGTCAGTGGCGATCAGCTATTTGCACATGCTGGCGGGCATAAGTTGGCGGCTTTGTCGGTCGAAGATGGCACCAGCCTATGGTCAATTGATCTGACCTTGCCGATCCGCGGTGGACCAACCGCGATTGACGACCAGGCTTTGGTTATTACCGATATTGACGGTAATGTGATGGTGTTCAGCATGGAAGACGGTTCATCGCTGTGGGATCGTGCTGGCTTGCCATCAAGCACAATCATTTATGGGGCGCCATCGCCGGCCTATTATGATGGCGAACTTGCGCTGGCGGGTGCGGGTGGCGAATTATCGTTACTTGATGCTACCGATGGTGAAATTATCTGGACCGAGTCATTGGCGGCCTTCAACCCGCGGACTCCTTTGCAGGGCATTGGTGATATTCGTGCCAATCCGGCGATTGATGGCGGACTTGTGTTTGCGATCAGTCAGTCTGGCCGTATGGCGGCGCTAAATGCACGTTCGGGTTTCATGCTCTGGGATCTGCCAATTTCGGGTGTTGAAATGCCATGGGTTGCAGGTGATACGGTTTTTGTGGTCTCGCTTGAAGGCCGCGTTTATGCCCTCCGCCGCGAAGATGGCATGGTGCGCTGGATCGCCGAACTGCCGGATGCTTTACCCGCTGGTGCTATGGCATCTGAAAATCTGACCCGTTATGTCGGGCCGGTTGTTGCCAATGAACAGGTACTGGTGATTTCGAAATCTGGTACCCTACATATGCTCAATGCCGAAACAGGTATTGAAACCAGCAGTCTTAACGTCGGTAGCGATATCGTTACACCGCCGCAGATTGCTGGTGGACGACTTTTTGTGCTGTCTAATAATGGTCAGCTCTCAGCCTTCGATTAATATACGGGCACTTTATCATGGTTACTTTTGCGATTGTTGGTCGCCCGAACGTTGGCAAATCAACATTATTCAACCGTCTGATTGGGCGGCAACATGCGATCGTCGATGATCAACCCGGGGTTACGCGTGATCGCCGCGAAGGTGATGGCAGGCTGGCGGGTCTGCGGTTTCGTATCATTGATACAGCCGGGCTTGAAGAAGCCAGCGATGGCAGTCTTGAAGACCGGATGCGCTATCAGACCGAACTGGCAATTGTCGGGGCAGATGTCACATTGCTGGTTGTTGATGCCCGTGTAGGAATCACGCCAGTTGATAAATTCTTTGCTGGCGAAATCCGTAAATCGGGCGCGCATGTCATTCTGGTCTGTAATAAATGCGAGGGCAAGATTGGCGCTAGCGGCGTGGCCGAAAGCTGGACCCTTGGGCTTGGTGAGCCGGTGGCCATTTCGGCGGCGCATGGCGAAGGTCTGGTTGATCTGCATGACGCGATGCTGGAAGCGGCAGATAAACAAGGGCTGGCAGGTGTGTTGACAGGCGATGATATTCTGACCACGCATGAAGATGATGACGACTTACCTGATAATGATGCCGAAGCACCGCTTGATGCCGATGGTAACCCTGTCGATGTATGGCAGGATGAAGCGGGCAAACAGCCGATGCGGATTGCCATTGTCGGGCGGCCGAATATGGGCAAATCGACCTTGATCAATAGTCTGCTTGATGAAGACCGGTTGCTGGTCGGGCCCGAAGCCGGCATTACCCGTGATGCGATTGAATTGCCATTTGAATGGCAGGGGCGCCCCTATAAGCTGGTTGATACAGCTGGTATGCGTCGCCGTGCCCGGGTTGTCGATAAGGTTGAAAAGCTGATGGTCGATGATGCTTTGCGGGCGATTCAATATGCGCATTTATGCGTGTTGTTGATTGATGCGACCGAAGAATTGCACAAACAGGATCTGTCGATCGCCCGCCTGATTGCTAATGAAGGCCGTGCCATTGTCATTGGTGCCAATAAATGGGATGCCGTGCGTAACAAGCAGGAATCAGCGATGCAGATTTCGGATCGTCTGAAGACCTCTATGTCGCAGCTAAAGGGCGTGCCTGTCGTACAAATGTCGGGTTTGCATAAAAAGGGACTTGGCAATCTGCTGAAAGCTGCCGATGACATGTATGCGGTATGGAATACGCGCGTTTCAACAGGGCGGCTTAATCGCTGGCTGGAAATCATGCTTGAAGCGCATCCACCGCCATTGGTCGAAGGCCGCCGTCTGCGTATCCGCTATATAACCCAGATCAAGACACGGCCCCCGACATTTGCGCTATTTGTCAGCCGTCCGGCGGATCTGCCGGATTCCTATCTGCGCTATCTATCGACCGGTTTACGCAACGATTTCGGTCTGCGCGGGATTCCGATCCGCATGGTCATGCGCAAGCGGGAAAACCCATTCGCCTAGCGCGGATTTCGTTTTTCAGCCGTATATTGCCTAGCTGTGATGATCCAGCATATCTGCCAGCATCGCGCCTAATGCGCCCAGCATCCGGGCAACCCGTTCCGCACCATCGGCCTTTAGCGTCATGTGGTTATGCGCCGGATTGGCTGGCATGGGCGCTGTTGTCATATAAAGCGCACGGTTGATCTCGATCTGTACCGACTGTCGCGGTGTATTGATCCGTCCATAGGCACAAGTGATATGTCCGCCAGCATAAGGCTTGTTCCAGGCCACGCTGAAACCGTGATCGGTAATAAATCTGCTGATCTTGTGGCCAAGTGCGGCGTCTATGGTCGTGCCAAGGCAATCACCCAGCACAAAATCGGCAAGTGGTCGGCCAAGCCGGTCGGTCTGCGGCATCGAATGAATATCAAGCAGAAGATAATGCCCATGCTGCGCCAGGGCGTTATCCAGTGTTGCCGCCAGCATCTGGTGATAGGGCGCATGTACCATCTCCAGCCTTTGCCGCGCTTCGTCAATCGATAAAGGCGCATTATGGATCGGCATGCGCGCCGCATTCAGCCGTGGTAACAACCCATAACCCGCCTTGACCTGACGCGATGGGGTGGCCGCATCAATGCTATTGGCGAACATGATTTTATCCAGCGCATCGGCGGGCCGGTTCACATCCAGAAACGCGCGCCCGACATGGTTGGTGATCGCGGTGATATTATGCGCCAACATGCCTTCGATCAGCCAGTCAACGGCGTAATCTTCCAAATCGCGCAACGCCGCCAGATCAAGTGCGCTTGTCGCAACAAAGTCTGCCGGATATAGCCGCCCCGCATGCGGACAGGACACAACCAACGCTCTTGTATGGGTTTCGGTGTCATAGGCGGGGGCATCATAGGCGGGAGCGTCGTAGGCGGGCGTGGCACCTTTTTCAATCGGGAATGATCCGGCATTACGCCGGCTAACGGCGGCAAAATTGGCGTCATCGGTGCGGCATGAGCTGGCCGTGGGTGAGTGCGAAAAATCAAATGCCACTTCATTGCTATTGTTTGCCTCGGGGCCATTGGCGGCACCAGCGCCATTTTTCATGCCCTCATTAACAATGTCCGGCATTGCGTCTGGCATTGCGTCCAGCATGGCAGAGGCAGGCGTTTTTACCTGCGCTTCGGGTAATGCGGTTATGTCGGAAGATGTAGAAAGCGCGTCCATCGGATAAAAAATACCATCTCGCTGTCGCACGTCAATTCAAATTCTGCAAAATTGCTAATATGAGGGAGATAACCGATAGATCTGGCCTATTAGCCCCATCTGATCCCTTGTCTTGCTGGGGCAGGGGGGGGCAGAAAGCAAAGCGCCCCATCACGCATGAAAAAGCACCCGATCCGGCCAAAAGTGCTTGCCATATGGCCGCGCTTGGGGCAGATATAGGCGCATGGCGTGCCTGCGAATGATGATGGTGCGTTTATGCGGGCGTTGGCCAGTACCAGCCATCCGCGATATGTGAAAATGGGGGTGTAGCTCAGCGGGAGAGCACTTCGTTGACATCGAAGGGGTCACAGGTTCAATCCCTGTCACTCCCACCATTTCACTTATATTTGATCCTCTGAAAATTCCAAAAGCATAGTGCCCGTTAACTGACCGTTGACATTAACTTTAAATTTATATTTGTCCTTTAAGCTGTCCTGATCGATAAGAAACGCTCAGGCTCTAGATGACAAAGACGGAAAATACGGTTCTACGCGACGGTATCAAAGCGATAATGCTGGCCGTTTTTGTGATGTCACTTCAGGCCATCGCTATGAAATCCTTTGCCGAAGAGATGCCTATTTGGCAACTCACAGTATTGCGTTCATTGCTGGTAATTCCGGTACTTATTGTTGCCTGCATTCGCTTTGCAGCCTTCATTGATCTGCGTTCTGATTTTATTTTTTGGGGGGTGATCCGTGCGTTCTGTATGGTCTTGATGAATTTCACCTATTACGCATCGCTTCCGCTTTTGACGGTTTCGGCGGCGGCAACCGCCTATTACATATCGCCAATCATCACACTGATTATGTCAGTTTTTATTGTTGGCGAGCGCGTTAATATCATCGGTGTGATGGCCATGTTCCTGGCCTTTTTTGGTACCATTCTTATCATTGATATTTCGGACGCCAATTTCAATTTTCTGATTCTGTTGCCGATGTTATCCGCACTTGCTTATAGCTGTGCATCGATCATCACACGGACAAAATGCACAAATGCGCCGCCTTTATTTATGTCATTACTTGTGCATATAGCGTTTCTGGGGTCGGGTGTTGTGGCAAGTATGATTGTCGGGCGTTATTCGGATGCGATATGGGCATATACGGATTACTTTTTTGTGGCCTCTCCTTGGGTGCCCATATCGGGTAAAATGTGGCTTGTCATGGTCATGTTGGCAGCGTTCAACCTCACGACACATATGGGATTTGCAATGGCCTATAGACAAGCGCCCGCATCAATGATTGCGATCTGGGAATATACCTATCTACCCATAGTCACAGTCATGGCCTTTATTATGTTTGGAGAACTACCCGAAATATCGACCGTACTTGGTATGGTCGCCATCATTTTATCTGGCTTTTTGAGCTTGAACAGTGTCGCCTTGGCAAGGCGCTGGCGGCGGTGCTGAATATGATCCCACCATCCCCCACCATTACTCTTTTCAAAATGCCGAATGGTGCTAGTCTGTTCTGGTAATAAGACAGGGTTATCATGGTGGGTGTCGATGCAGTTTCATCTTAATGGGTATCATGCGGGTGATCCCGATATTGCCGATCCGGAGGCACGCTTTGATAACGCACCGCCCAGTCCATCCATGCCTTTCGAGGTCGATGTTCTGATTGTCGGGTGTGGGCCGGCAGGGCTGACACTGGCCGCCCAGCTTGCCGCCTTTCCCGAAATCAATACGCGGATCATCGATGCCAAACCCGGGCGCCTGACCATGGGCCAGGCCGATGGCATTGCCTGCCGCACGATGGAAATGTTTGCCGCCTTCGGCTTTGCCGAACGCGTGATGCGCGAGGCCTATTGGGTCAATGAGGTGGCCTTCTGGGAGCCAGCCGCTATATCGGATCCGGTCATTTCGGATCAGCCCACCCCGATCACGCGTAGCCGTATCATTCAGGATACCGAAGACGGGCTGTCCGAATTTCCGCATGTGATTTTGAATCAGGCGCGGGTGCATGATTTCTTTCTGGATGTCATGGCCAAATCACCTGCCGCGATCACCCCGGACTATGCGCGGGTGTTTCGTGATCTGACTATTGATAATGATGCTGATAACACGCATCCGGTTACGGTCACGATGACCCGCACCGACGCCGCGCATGAAGGTGAGGTTGAAACGCTGCGCGCCCGCTATGTGGTCGGGTGTGATGGCGCGCGCAGTCAGGTGCGCCGCGCGCTTGGCCACCGCCTCGAAGGGGATTCGGCAAACAAGGCCTGGGGCGTGATGGATGTGCTGGCGGTTACCGACTTTCCCGATATCAGGCGCAAGGCGATCATCCATTCGGCCGAGGCCGGCAATCTGCTGATTATCCCGCGTGAAGGCGGCTATCTGGTGCGCATCTATATCGAGCTAGAGGCGCTGGGCACCGAAGAGCGTGTCAAAAACCGCAATATCACCGCCGATCATCTGGTGGCGGCGGCGCAGAATGTGTTTCATCCCTATCAGTTTGATGTCAGACAGATCGCATGGTGGTCGGTCTATGAGATTGGCCAGCGCCTTTGCGCCAAATTTGACGATGTGCCAACAGACGATATGCTAACAGACGATATGCCCGCCCGCACGCCGCATGTTTTTATCGCGGGTGATGCCTGTCATACGCATAGCCCGAAAGCCGGACAGGGCATGAATGTATCGATGGGCGACAGCTTTAATCTGGGCTGGAAGCTGGCGGCGGTTTTGCGCGGGCAGGCGTCGCCGCAACTTCTGCATAGCTATTCGGCCGAACGGCAGGCGGTGGCCAGCGAGCTGATCGATTTTGACCGCGAGCTTGCCACCATGTTCAGCACCCGCCCCGAAGACCGCGCCAGCCAGCCGCCCAATGCCGCCGAAACCACCCCCGAAACCGTCCCCGAAACAGAAGTCGATCCGGCGGTCTTGCAAGCCTATTTCATCAAGCATGCGCGTTATACAGCGGGCACCCTGTTCCGCTATCACCCGTCATCTATTACGGCCACGCCCGATCATCAGCATCTGGCAACGGGTTTTGAAATCGGCATGCGCTTTCATTCGGCACCGGTGATCCGGCTTGCTGATGCGCTGTCGATGCAGCTTGGCCATGTGATACAGGCCGCTGGCCGCTGGCATCTATTTGCCTTTGCCGGAGCGGCAGATGATGGGCGCGATGATGGCACCAGTGGCGGGACTAAAGGTGGGACAATCGCGGCTTTATGCAGATTTCTGGCCGATGATCCGGCCGCGCCACTGCGCGCCTATACGCCGGCAGGTGCCGATATCGATGCGGTGCTGGATGTGCGGGCGATTTTTCAGCAGCCGCATGGTGCCTTGGCGGCTGAACAGATGCACCCTTTGCTATTGCCGGTAAAAGGCACGCTGGGTCTGCGCGATTATGAAAAGATTTTCGCGGTCGATCACAAAGTGGGTGCTGATATCTATGATATGCGCGGGATCAACCGTGATAGCGGCTGTATGGTGCTGGTGCGCCCCGATCAGCATGTCGCGCATATCCTGCCGCTTGACGCGCATGATGCGCTTGGCCGCTTTTTCGCGGGGTTCATGATCGCCCAATAATATATGGGGGTGATGGGGTGTAATCTGCGCTTTGATGCAAATATTAATTGTAACGATATTTTTGATAGTTAACCCATATCAAAGGAGCGTTTGATGCGTCACCTAACTTTACCTGCTTTCATTATGGGCAGTGCCGTATTGCTGGCAGGCTGTATGGAACCCGGGCCTATTCGCGGCACCATTCACAGTAACAGCTATAAATTGCGCCTTGGCATGACGATTGAAGAGGTTGAGTCACTTATGGCACCTGCCAATTATGTGCGGTTTAATCCTAAGAACGCACTTATCGTCTGCCGCACATATATTTATGATGAAGAATATGACGTTAAGTTTGTGCATGTGAAATTTGAAAATGATCTGGTTGTCGGCGCATCCGATGGCCATAGAAAGGTCTGTAATCTGACACATGACCAGTAATGGCTTTCAAAAATACCAGTCGGCACTTTGCATTGTGCTGGCTGTTTGATTTGGGATGAAAGTCATATAAGGCCACGCCATACCAGCAGGGTTTAACCGTTTCGTAAACAATCTGTCACCTATTTGTATTATTGCGCAGTGATAAACATCCATCATACATTTTTGGAGATTATTATGCGCAAGACCAATTTGCTTTATACCGTGCCTTTGTCGGCGATCTTCTGTGCTGCGTCATTGATGTCAGCGTCTGCTCTTGAGCTTACCGAAATAGGTAGCTTTAAAATTGGCGATGGCGAAGGCTATGCCGAAATGATCCGCTATCACGCGCCCAGCAAACAGGTCATGGTTACCGCATCGGAAACAGGCACGATCGAGCGTATTTCGATTGCTAATCCGCAGGCACCTGTAAAACAGGCACCGCTTGATCTTGCTGGTGGAGATGTAACAGCCGTTGCCGTCCATGGCGATATGATTGCCGCTTCGATTAAGGCCGATGCGGCCGATGATGCGGGCATGATTAAGTTGTTCGACAGCACAGGTGCTGAACTTGCCACATTTGCAACAGGCGCTTTGCCGGATAATGTCGGTTTCAGCCCGGATGGCCGTTATATTCTAACCGCGAATGAAGGCGAGCCATCAGATGACTATACCGTCGATCCCGAAGGCAGCTTTACGCTTGTTGATCTGGCTGGCGGCGTTGCCAATGCCAAGGTGACACAGATTTTTTTGGCCGGTATCGAGGTGCCAGCTGGTGCCCGCATCGTCAAGCCAGGCAGCAGCTTTGCCGCCGATGCAGAGCCTGAATATCTGACATTCTCAGCCGATGGCAAGATGGCCTATGTCACCTTGCAGGAAAATAACGCGCTTGCCGTTATCGATATTGCGGCGGCAAAGGTGGCCTCGGTTATCGGCCTTGGCGTCAAGAATGTGTCACGTACGGCGCATGATATGTCAAACAAGGATGGCGGCATTAATATGCAACGCTGGCCAGTCATGATGATGTATCAGCCCGATGCCATTGTATCCTATCAGGTCAATGGCGCGACCTATCTGGTTACCGCGAATGAAGGCGATGCCAAGGACTATGATGGTTTTTCCGAAGAAACCCGCGTTGCCAAGCTAAAGTTGGACGGCACCATGTTCCCGAATGCCACCACATTGCAGATGCCGGAAAATCTTGGCCGTCTGAAAACCACCACGACCATGGGTGATACCGATGGTGATGGCGATACGGACATCATCTATTCATATGGTGGGCGGTCATTTTCTATCTGGAATACGGATGGCACCTTGATGTTTGACAGTGGCAACGCTTTTGAAACGGTGATCGCCAGCCGCTCGCCTGACGTGTTCAACGCGAATGGTGGTGCCGCAGAATTTGATGATCGTTCGGATGATAAAGGCCCCGAGCCCGAAGCCCTGACCATTGGCGAGATTGATGGCCGCATCTATGCCTTTATCGGTATGGAGCGTAATAATGCGATCTTCACCTATGATATCACCTTGCCGTCTGATCCGCATATGGTGGATTACATGATGCCAGCAGCGCGTCATAATTCGCCCGAAGGTCTTGATTTTATCGCCGCCGCCGACAGCCCGACAGGCACACCATTGCTGGTTACGGCCTATGAGATGACCGGCACCATTGCGATCTACGAAATCAGCAAGTAAAGCCAGCATAAATAGCTGTAGGTAACATCAGCAAAAATAGCTGTTCACTATCCTGACAATGAAAGGCGGTGCCCATGGGTGCCGCCTTTTTGTTTGGACAGGTTGGGGTAGTCTAACCCCACCCCCTACAAAAACGTCACCACCTCATCCAAATCGGGGCGGGTGCGTTCCATCGGGTCTTTGACTTTTTCGCCGATATAGATAAATCCGGCGATCCGGTCATGTCCGGCAACGCCGCCCAGCCGTGCCAGCATCGCGTTATTATAGGCGTACCATTCGGTCAGCCATTGCGCGGCATAGCCCATCGATTGCGCCGCATAGAGCAAGGTCGTACAGACCGCCCCCGCCGACAGTGCCATTTCCCATTCGACAATTTTCGGATGCTCAACCGGCGATGACAGCACCGCGATCACCGTATGCGCGCGTTGCAGGCGGTTTGTTTCAATTTCGATGAATTTATCTTCGGCATCGGGATTTTCGCGCATGAATTCGGCCAGAATAACCTCTTCATCAAGTGTCTTGCGCACATCGCCTTGCAAAACCACCAGCTTCCACGGTTTCAGCGCGCCATGATCGGGTACGCGTAATCCGGCGGTCAAGATCGCGTCCAGATCGGCGCGGCTCACCTGGCCTGGTGCCATAGTCTTGGCGGTTACCGAACGACGGCTGGTCAGGAACGTAACGACTGGATTATTGCTGGAATTATCGGCGGTATTATCGGCTGGGACGGTGCTGCTCATCGGTAAATCCTCTTATCTTACAGATGCGGGCTACGCTACCTGAGCTATGTAAATAGTTCAATCACTGCCCGCCACATATCGCATCATATAACGCACCACAATAGCGCACCATACCCCTGTCAAATGGCAATAGCGACGGTTAAAGCTGTTTTAGCCCGCATCAAAAGGCCGCGCGATCAAGCCTAGCCTTTATCTGTCCTCTGCATTATGTTGCACAGATAGCAAAAGGAATATTTGGCATGGATTTGATAGACAATCCGGTCGCGGCCACCACTGCGGGCGCATCGAAAAACACATTGATCGATCCGTTCGGACGCACGGTCGATTATATCCGCCTGTCGGTTACCGACCGGTGCGATTTCCGCTGTGTCTATTGCATGGCCGAAGAAATGACCTTTCTGCCCAAGGCCGATTTGCTGACGCTGGAAGAGCTGGAAATTGTCTGCCGCCGCTTTATGGCGATGGGCACACGCAAAATCCGCCTGACCGGAGGCGAGCCGCTGGTGCGCCGCAACATCATGCATCTGATCCGTAATCTGGGTGCCTCGGTCAAGGATGGTACGCTGGATGAACTGACCATCACCACCAATGGCAGCCAGCTTGTCAAAATGGCCGATGATCTGGCGGCGGCGGGGGTGCGGCGGCTGAATATTTCGCTTGATACATTGAATCCCGATTTGTTTACCACAATCACCCGCTGGGGCAAACTGGCCACCGTACTTGACGGGCTGGCGGCGGCGCGTGCGGCCGGATTGGATATAAAGATCAATGCTGTTGCCTTGAAAGGCGTCAATGAAGACGAGCTTGGCGATATGGTCGCCTGGTGCGGTGATCAGGGCTTTGACATGACCATTATCGAAGTCATGCCGATGGGCGATATCGGCAATGAAAACCGGATCGATCAGTATCTGCCTTTGTCGCTGGTGCGCACGACGCTTGCCAAACGCTTTACCTTGACCGATAGCGATTTTCAAACGCCGGGACCTGCGCGCTATGTCACCGTTGCCGAAACCGGACGCAAGCTTGGCTTTATCACCCCGTTGACGCATAATTTCTGTGAATCCTGTAACCGCGTGCGGGTGACCTGCACCGGTCAGCTTTATATGTGTCTGGGACAGGATGACAATGCCGATCTTGCCACCGCCTTGCGCCAGCATGGCGAAGCGGGGCTTGATGCGGCGATTATTGAGGCGATTGGCCGCAAGCCCAAAGGTCATGATTTCATTATCAGCCGCCGCGAAACCGCCACCGTCGGTCGGCATATGAATGTGACAGGTGGCTAGATGAACTCAGCGCAAATAGAACCAGCAGGTCGGGCAGACCAAACAGACCGGGCAGACCAAACAGACCGGGCAGACCAAACAGACCGGGCCTCGCAACACGAAACACTGCTTGATACCGGACGCCATGGCATCGTATTCGGGCTGGCGGGCTGGTCGGGGGCAGGCAAGACAACTTTGGTCGAAAAGCTGATCGCGCATCTGGTGGCGCTGGGGCTGAATGTGGCAACGATCAAGCATGCGCATCATCATTTTGACGCTGATACGCCTGGCAAGGACAGCTACCGCCATCGTGCTGCCGGTGCGCGTCAGGTGCTGGTGTCATCGGCCAACCGTGCGGCCTTGTTCAGCGAACATGACGAAGCTGATGAGCCGGGGCTGGACGTTCTGCTATCACGGCTTGATCCGGCTGATATTGTCATTGTCGAAGGGTTTAAGGCCTTTGCGATCCGCAAGATCGAGATTTACCGCGCCGAAGTGGAAAAGCCGCTTTTGCATCCGCATGATCCGCATATTCTGGCGGTGGCCAGCGATGCACCGCTGGCCGATTGTCCGCTTCCCTGTTTTGATCTTGATGATATTGCCGCGATTGCCGCCTTCATCGGCGATCAGGCACAGACCATAAAGACCTGACCGATGCATCCCGAAACGACGCCACTTGATAGTGCCCGGGCTGATCTGCTGAATGCGATCACCCCGCGTTCGGCTCATGAAAATGTGCCCTTGCATGCCTCAATAGGGCGGTTTGCGGCGTCGGATATCATCAGCACGGTCAATCTGCCAGCAACGGCGAATGCGGCGGTTGATGGCTATGCTATTGACGCCGAAACCTTGGCCGCTAATCCCGATCATCTATTCCCCATTGCCGGACAGGCGCGCGCGGGACATCCGTTTACGGGCACGATTGCCAAAGATGAAGCGGTGGAAATCTATACCGGTGCGGTGATGCCCGATGGTGTCAACGCCGTTGCCATGCACGAAGATTGCACCCGCCACGATAATCATGTGCGGTTTGATAAAATGCTACAAATAGGGGCGAATAACCGGCCTGTTGGTGAAAATCTGGCAGTGGGCGAGATAATCCTCTCTGCTGGCACGCGGATCCATGCGCCTATGATTGGACAGCTGGCGGCGGCAGGTCATAAGACGGTTGATGTGCAGAACAAATTAACAGCAACAATGCTGTCAACAGGTGATGAAATCATCGATGTCATGGCGGCTGATAATGGCACCGGCTTTGGCCAGATTTATGATGCCAACCGCCCGATGTTGATGGCGGCATTAGCTGGCGAGGCGCTGAATTTGCATGATGGCGGCATTGTTGCCGATGACCGCGATGCCTTGGCCAATGCCTATCAGGCGGCGTTGGTGCATAGTGATATTGTCATTTCGTCTGGCGGGGCTTCGGATGGCATCGAAGATCATACGCAGGCGGCGATGAAAATGGTGGGTGCCGAATGCGCTTTATGGCGATTGGCAATGAAGCCCGGTCGCCCGATGGCAGTTGGTCGTGTTGAAGATAAGTTTATTTTCTGCCTGCCCGGCAATCCGGTCGCGGCATTCGTCTGTGCCAAGCTTTTGATCATGCCGCTTCTTGATAAATTGGCAGGCGGAATTGCGCGCACCCCGTTGCGCGTGACAGTGCCTGCGGGCTTTAGCCATAAAAAGAAACCGGGCCGTGCCGAATATCTTCGTGCAACGCTTCAAGGTTCAGGAAAAGACCAGCAAATTCAGATTCATGGACGGCGTGGTGCAGGTGTTATATCATCTTTGACAGGGGCTGATGGGCTGGTTGAAATCCCGCTTGATAATGCAGGTGTCGAGGTCGGTATGCCATTGGCTTTTTTACCATTTGTCGAACGGGGTCTGTGATTATGGATGCGGACAAGAATGTGCGGATCACCGAAGCTGATTTTGATATTGCTGGTGAACATGATGCACTCAAGGCGCGTGCGGTGGGGGCCATTGTAACCTTTACTGGCACCGTGCGCGGTGATGATGATGATGGCACGCATGTGACCGCTTTGACGCTGGAACATTTTCCGGGCATGACCGAAGCCGAAATTTCCAGCATCATTGACACCGCCAAGGCACGCTGGTCATTGTCGGCGGTCACCGTCATTCATCGTATTGGTCGGTTACTGCCAGAGGATAATATCGTTTTTGTTGGTGTCGCGGCGGCGCATCGTGAAGCCGCCTTTGCCGGAGCCAGTTTCATCATGGATTATCTGAAAACCAAGGCACCTTTCTGGAAAAAAGCCGAAGATGCATCGGGTGAAAGCTGGGTCGCGGCACGGGCATCGGATGATGCGGCGGCTGACCGCTGGGACGATGCCGACTAGCTGTTTGGATATGGGTCTGATCGCCCGAAAATAAATGTGGCTAGAAAGGAATGCTGAATGTCTGTTTTATATGTAACTGGCGCGGGCGTTAGCGTGGATAGTGGTATTCCCACCTTTCGCGGCGAAGACGGGTTCTGGACAATCGGCAGTCATAATTACACCCCACAGGAAATGGCCACCCGTGCCATGTATATGAATGACCCGGGTCAATTTCTGCTGTGGTATTATCGGCGTTTTGCCAGTTACCGTAATGTCGCGCCAAATATGGTGCATGGCTGGCTGGCTGATAAACAGCTTATCACCCAGAATATTGACGGGCTGGATGGTAAAGCTGGCAATGCGGATTACATCTCGATTCATGGGCGGCTTGATAAGGTCACCTTACTACATGAACAGTCATTTAGCGGTGGCGGCGATATCGCGCTGATTGATGCCCCATGGGAACCTGTTGCGGCACTTGATCAGGATGATGACGAACGCCTGACAAACGCCCTGCTTGAACAGTTCAAAATCAGCACCCGCACGCAGATACCGGAATTGGGCGTGTCGTTGAAACCCTATGTGTTGCTATTTGACGAATTTTATACTGATCTATACCGGATGAGTGAAGCCGAACATTGGATGGACACGGCTTCCGCCATGGTGTTCATCGGCACGTCTTTTAGTGTTAATATCACTGCCATTGCCCTGCGCATGGGGCTGGCACGCCGGATACCTATTGATATAGTCGATCCGTCACCTGTCGATCTTGGCGTACCGGATATCACCTATCACGCGATGACCGCCGCCGACTATATTGCCAGTCAGACTTCTGGTAATTAAGCAAGCCTGAATCTGCCTAGGACGCCCGTCGTAAATGAATCAGGCGGCCGTCAATATCTTCCTTGGTCAGATAGCGAATGCGTGTATCGGCAACCAGTTCGATCTCATATTTTGCTAAATGCGGGATAAAGCTGGCATCCCAGTCACGCGCTGCCCAGCCCGCATTATTTACCGTCAGCACAACAGGTGCCCCCGGTTTGACGGCGCCCATAATATGATGCAGATGTTCAATATGCGGTGGGCCAAAACCGAACACACCAACGCAGATTGCCGCATCATACGGGTCGTCAATGCCGTAATCATCGGTCATATCAAGCGTGAACAGGTTGTGATAGACGCCATGCTTTGCAGCCACAGCGCGCATTTCCGCCGACAGATCGGCACCATCAATATGGCTATAGCCGCGTGCGGCCAGCAAAACCCCAACCAGCCCGGTTCCGCACCCGATGTCCAGAATGCGCGCCTGTCTATCAGGAACAATATCGACAAATCCGGCTACGGCATCCTGCGGCGCGGCATAGCCATGATCGGTAACGGTTTCCTTGTCATAGTTCTTGGCCCATGCGGCATACATATCCATCAAAGCGCTGGTGCTGGGGTTTGAATAGGCAATGTTGATATGGTCATTATCGACCTTCAGGTCAGATGCTTTTGGATCCTGTTTGTCGTCAGCCATGTAACCCCATCCTAAACCAGACTCAAAACGGCATTTCGTCGCCTTTGTAATTTTCAAAAACGCCGGTTGTTGCCAGTGACAAGGCATCAAAGCGCGCCAGCAGGCCGGATGCGCTTTCTTCTGGCGAAATGCTGGCTTCCCTACCGCCCATATCGGTACGCACCCAACCCGGATGAAAAGCCCCAACGGCGATCCCGTCAGGTTCCAATTCAACCGCCATTGAACGTGCCAGATTGGTCGCCGCCGCCTTCGATGCCCGATAGATGGGCGCGTTGCTATGCGATTGGCGGTTACTGCCCATAATCGATGAAATGACAGCGATTTTCCCGGGCTTTTCCTTTTTGACATGCGGCAGAAAGGCGCGCGCCGTAAAAAACACACCGGCGACATTGGTCATCAGCACATTTTCAATGGCGACATGATCGTGCTTGGGGTCAAGCATCCCCCCATAGCTGTTCAGAACACCGGCATTACATACCAGAATGTCAATCGCGCGGGTCATGCCGGCAGCGATCTGGTTCATATCATTTTCTGCGCAGACATCCAGACCAAGCACGGTAATATCACTATTCTGCTTGGCGGTGGCGATCAGATCGGTCGCCTGCATCGCATCGCGGCAACAGGCGATCACCTTGTCGCCACGCGCGGCGGCTTGCCTTGTCATTTCCAGCCCGATGCCGCGATTGGCACCGGTAATCATGATTGTTTGTGACATCAGTCTGACTCTTCCTCGCCGATGATGGCCGGATCAAAGGGGTTGCGGCTGAACACTTCGCGCAGCATGGGTTCAAAATGGCTAAGCGGTAATGTGTCATAATCCGGATCAAACGACATCTGATCCCACAGCTGGCAAAAACGGTCACAGCTATCAAACCATTTATGTCCGGCAAAAATATCGCGTGCGTTCTTGTCAACACCTTCGGCTTCGCCATGGTAATAAAGCTGGAAAATGCCATGATGTTCGATCACCCATGTCACTTCGGCGCGCACATAGGGGCGGATGATCGCGGCGGCAAGCTGTGAATGATTCATCGGCGCCAGATCATCACCCAGATCATGGATCAGCGCGGCAATAATCATCTCGCTATCGGCACCATCGCGTTCGGCGCGGGTGGCCGATTGCAGTGAATGTTGCAATCGGTCAATTTGATAGCCAGCCAATGTTGACTTTAGGCCTTGCAAGGCACCTAGCAGGCGATCCGGCAAAGCCTCGACAAATTCATCCTCCAGCTTGCCCAGCAGGGCATAGTCGGCGGCGGTGCCTTCATCCATTCGGCGGAAATTGACGGTTTCCATGCGCTTGTCCTCGCTTTGCACAGTTGGCAAGCCAAACTGTGGTTAGTTCGTGCGTTATTGTGAAGGGGTGCGCGACCCCGGTCAATATGGCACGCGTGAAAAATCACCTAAGTTTCGGTATGATTTTTTAGATGCCCGTGGCAATATTAGGCCTGTGTCCAAAAACGATGCAATGGACAGAGCGTAATGCCCGCACATACGTTGACAGAATTGCTGAATATAGATCATCCGGTCTTGCAAGCGCCTATGGCCGGGGGCATAACAACATCCGGCTTTGTCGCTGATGTGTCTAATTTTGGCATGCTGGGGTCTATGGCCAGCGGTTATCTCTCTCTAGAGCAGGTTGATAGTTTCATTGGTCATGTTCAGGCACAAACCACCGCGCCATTTTCGGTCAATATATTTGTCGATTATGATGATTACGGGCAGGACAGATTCGCCAAGCCGCAAGAGATAATCCAGATTGAAACAGGCCTTGGACTTGAAGAAGATCACAGCTTCACAATCCCGCCACCCCCTTCGATGCGCGACCTGATCACGCTTCTGATTGACCGTAAAGTACCGGTTGTGAGCACAACTTTCGGGCTTTTGAAAGACGATGATGTCGCCGCGCTCAAACAGGCTGGCATAGTCCTGATGACAACGGTTAACGCGGTTGATGAGATTGATATTGCCTTGCAAACACAGGATTCCGATATTCTGATTTTTCAAAATGCGCATGCTGGCGGGCATAAGGGCGGGTTCTCTAATGGCGGCCATAGCGACGTGACTGTCTTTTCTGCGGCGATGCGCCGCCACCCCGATAAGCCTTTTATTATGGCAGGGGGTATCGTGACGCGGGATCAGATCGAACAGGCGCTGAAAATGGGGTTTGCAGGCGTTCAGATTGGTACGGGGTTTCTGGCTACAAAGCAAAGTGCCGCGTCGCAAGCCTATAAACAATCCATCCTCGACGCTACAGATCAAGAAGACACTATGTTCACCACAAGCATCACCGGCAAAAGCGCGAGAGGGCTGAAAAATACCCTAGCCCAGCTAGCCTTGATACATAATATGGGTTTTCCGCATCTGCATTATGCGACCGCATCCTTGCGGAAATATGCCAAGGCGATTGACAACCCTGACTATCAGTCGCTTTGGGCTGGCACGGGGGTCACAAGCATTAACGGAATACCTGACTTGCATGACTATATGCAATCACTGGTAAAATGATCTGTTCTGCGCCGCATCTAGTTGTAAAGACCGTGGCCTGTTACCTGATAGCATCGCCAGCCGAGAAAATCGGCAGATATAGCGCGACCACCATGATGCCGATCATCGCGCCGACGAAAACGATCATAAGCGGTTCGATGATCGTCGAAAGACCATCGACAACGGTGGTGAATTCTTCTTCGTAATATTTGGCAATCGAGGTCAGCATTTCGTCCATATTACCAGTGCGTTCGCCCACTGCCATCAATTGCGACAGGGCAATCGGAAACACAGCTTCATTACCGAACAATTGTGACAGCGGCGCACCGGTGGTGATTTTCTGCTTGATACGGGTCATGGCATCCAGAAACTGGATGTTTTGCGACACCGTGCTCGATACTTCCAAAGTATCGATTACCGACACACCAGCGGCCAATAGATTGGCCATAAGCAATGACATGCGGGCAACCGTTGCCTTGACAATGATATCACCGACAATAGGCAGGCGCAGGGCGATGATGCTTTTCAATTTGCGATATTTGCGGACAAAGCGGTTCAGCAGCTTGTTGACCACCACAATGGCGGTAAAGGTACCGAAAACACGGGCCAGATTACTACCATCCTGAATCCAGTTACTGGCATTGACAATCGCTTGCGTGGGGCCGGGTAATTCGGCGCCTAGCCCTTCATACATATCCTGGAACGTCGGCACGACATTGGTCAGCATGAAATATGAGATAGATATCGTGATGACCACAAGCGTTACCGGATAGAACAAAGCCGATTTGATGCCGGCCTTGATCGCCTGTTGCTTTTCCAGCATTTCGACAAGCCGGTCCAGGAATGTATCAAGCTTACCCGAAATTTCGCCAGCTTCGACCATATTCAGATAGACCGCATCAAAATGCCGCTTATGGTGGCGGAATGATTGCGACAGTGACGCACCATTATTCAGCTTGGTGATCATGTCGGTTGATACACGTTTCATATTGGCATTGCTGGATTGTCCGGCGACCAGAATCATCGCTTCGACAATCGGCAGGCCAGCGCGCATCATGGTTGCGATCTTCTTGGTGAAAATCATAATTTCTTTGGCTGGAATCGAACCGAATGGGCCCCAGGTGATATCGATATTTACGGATGATTTTTTCTTTGGTTTGACCTCTTTCAGTTCAATTTCGCGCATGCCATCGCTGCGCAGTTTTTGCCGCACCTGCATGGCGTTTTCGCCTTCGATTTCGCCTTTGGTCTTTTTGCCACGCTGATTGGCCTTGTAGGTAAATTTTTTCACTAAAGCACCAGAATCCGCGTATATTCGGCGATACTGAACACGCCCTCTTTGACAAAGCCACGGGCGATTTCCTGCATCGTCTGAAATCCGTCAACTTTGGCCGCGGCCAGCAATTCGGGCGCAAGGGCCTCTTTGAGAATGGCTTCTTCAAGTTCGGGATTTATCCGCAGGACTTCATAAATACCGCGCCGTCCCTTGTAACCGCTGCCGTCACATTCATCGCATCCGGCGCCAATCTGCGGTTGCCAGCCTTCGGTGTCTTCATCTTTGAAGCCGATTTTGCGTAATGAGGCAATTGTGGCTTTCGGGTCATTAATCAGACAATGTTTGCAATTCGGGCGGCCAAGGCGCTGTGCCACAATCAGGCTGGTTGCGGCGGCGATCATGAAGGGCGGCACGCCCATATTCATCAGGCGGGTGATCGTGGAAATGGCATCATTCGTATGTAAAGTCGATAACAGCAAATGGCCGGTCAAAGCGGCTTTTACCGCGATTTCGACGGTTTCGGTATCGCGTATCTCACCAACCAGAATGACTTCGGGATCCTGTCGCAGAAAGGCGCGCAAAATGGCATTGAATGACAAGCCTATTTTTTCGTTTGCCTGTGTCTGCCCGACGCCTTCTAGGTAATATTCAACCGGATCTTCGGCGGTCATGATATTCAGGTCGGGATCGTTAATATGTTGCAGACAGCCATAAAGTGTTGTGGTTTTACCCGATCCGGTCGGACCGGTCACCAGCACCATGCCCTGCGGGGCGGTGATGGCATCGACAATCTTGTCATAATTTTCACTAGTCAGGCCGATCCGGCTCAAGGATAAGGACGGATCACCTTTCAGAATCCGCATAACAATGCGTTCGCCATTCTTGCCTGGCAGCACATTGAAACGAAAATCTATATCCTCTCCTAAATAGGAAATTGTAATGCCCCCATCCTGGGGCAGACGTTTTTCCGAAATATCGCAATCGGCCATAATCTTGAAGCGCGTTATGACGCCCAGAAAATTGCGAAACAGATAGTCTGAATATTCTTCACGGATGACGAGTCTGCCATCAATGCGAAAGCGGACACGGGCAATATCGCGGAATGGCTCGATATGAATATCACTGGTGCCGGTATCAAGCGCGCTATGCAGAATATGATCACAAAATTCGGGCACTAGCTCATCATTATCCAGCGCAAATTTTGACCTGCGGGGTTTGCCGCTGCTGATTGAATGTTGTGGTTTCTTTTGCGCGCTATCCAGCACTGATTTTATACGCTCATGGGTGCGTAGCGCTTCAAAATTTGACAGGCTGATAAGTTGAAATTCAATATTGAAATTGGAAATGGATTTGAGCTGGCCTGCCAAAGTGGCGGTTGTCGGATCGATAATACCAACACGTAAAAACCGGTTTTCGACCTGAAAGGGGATCGCATAATGCTTGTCAATAAAGCTGACCGGAATCAAGGCGAGTGCCCGCACATCAACTTGCCGTGGTTCTAGCTGGCACCGGCGTAGCGCATAGGCACGCGATAACACCTTATGGACTAACTCTTCATCGGTGCCGCCAGACCGTATTAATGTCTCCAGCAATGCAGATGGGATGCCATTTGAACTGGAATGCGCTTGGGATAGTTTTTGCGGATCGACAAAATTTGACGATTGCATGACGCGCAAAACCTTGTCGGCGACTTCATTGCTAAAAATAGCCATTATGCGCCTGCCTAACTGCCATTCGTATCTGCTTGAATGTCATCGATATTATCGACTGGAATCTCAGCATCTGGAAGCGGGCCAAAGTCGAGTTGAGGGGCTTCAGGCGTGGGGGCAAGGGTGCCAGGCGTGATTTCTGGAACAGGTATCGGGCCTGTTGATGCTGGCTTGGCTGTGAAGGGGCGTTCGGGAACGTAATCAATTGGTAATAAATTAATATCCCCGTTTTCGGCGACCAGCATAACGCCCTGTGGGGTGATTTTTGTCAGATTAACATTGCCATTGCCAAGCATGTCACCTTCGCGAAGCGTCAGAAGCTGGCGGGCTGATTGGTTAAGATCGAACAAATTATCGTCATTGATCACCGTTTCCACCGCATAAGGTGCCACCCGGATCATCGCTGTTGACGAAAATGTATTTAGCGGCTCTACACCCGGATATTCCAGCACCGCATAGCAATCCTTCACAAGACCATTGGTTTTGGCCATCATTAATTCACAATAGCGCTCGGCATGAACAACATTGCGGGTTGGGCCTATATCCAGAATGATGCCGTCTTCTTCATCATCTTCCCGCATGATGAAATGGGCACCAAGAAAGGCATATGAAGTGGATTTCAGATCAATCGCTGTCTGGCGTGCCAGATTATAATCTTCAAAAATACCAATCCGTGCATAGGCCATCAAAGGCTTGTTACCAGCCAGAATTTCTTCATTACTATCGGCAAAGATTTGAGCTTTGGTTTCTTTGCGCGATACGGCCAGCCCGACAACGCGGTAATCCCGGGCGACAAGTGCCAGTTCGGATTGTTCGCCCAGCAATTCGGCGCCGGTTGGCTGGTTTTTTGACAGACCCCCAATAGGTGATGGCAAGGGCACCCCGCCGGTTGCCTGATCAGCAACACGATCCAGTCCACGCGCAAATGGATCATCGATATCCAGAACTTCAGGCGCTTCTAATGAGGTGGTGTTATCAGTACCTGCAAAGACAGGTACAACATGGAATACCGACAAAAGCACGATGATTTTGAATACTATAGGTTTCATTTATACTGCCAGTTACCTTATGTAAATTTCAATTATCTAATATATGGTTCGGTTAATATTTCAGCGAAACAAGATAATATATTTGGGACTAGATGCTGGATGGCACCATCAAACGCAGATTGATGGCAACGATCCGGTTATTCGGTTTGGCCATGATGCTTTCATCGCGAACATGAACCAGCTCCTGATCACGCACAAAGCGGTTACGCAGACGCAGATAGGTCAGAAAATCACCTTTCATTTCAACGCTTAACGTCTGGCCAATGAGACCCGAAACGGCGATATCTTCCTGCGTAAATTGTAAATTGCCGTCATTGACTGACATACCAGCCGCTTTCAAATCCTCAATAAAATTTCTAATGACTTCATTGGCGGTTTGGCTATCGACAAACTTTCTGATCATGTCATTGATCTGCGCTTCTTTTTCGGCTTTCCGCTGATTGGCGGCGGCGATTTGCGGCTGAGCTTGTGAAATAACCGCTTCAAACTGCCTGATCTGTCCGATGACATCGCGATTTATGCGCGTTTGAGGTAGCAAAAAGCTGGTATTAAGCAAGAAAGGGCCAATCAGTGAGACAACAATCATAAAGCCCCACAGAATGGTTCCAGCTATCGCATTGCCGTTGAGCTCGCGAAGATAGCGCGCCCGTGAAAAGCGCGTTTTTGCCAATGCCTTGCGTCGCTGATTGCGCAATTTTTCTTCTCGTGCACGTTGGGCCGCCTGTTTCTTGTCTTCACGATTGGCATTCGACGCTTTGGCTTTTTGCTGTGCCCGTTCCTTAGCTTTGCTGACTTTGGCTGATACGACAGGAGGCATCGTTGCCAGTTCTGCTCCTAATCCCAGATTCGGCGGCATAGTGGCTAACGCCGCGTCAGCGGCGTCTGATGATGGTAGTCCAGAGGATGCGCCAGCACGGGCTTGGGGCATCTGAAATGATGATCCTGTTCCGGTTTGATCGATGTGGTGCGGGGACAGGGATGGATTGGGTTGGGCGATGGTGGCTTGGGGAAGATCGAGCGCTGATACTGTGCCAGCAAGCATTGAAGCAGGCGCTTGGTTGGCCAGATTTGGTTTGGCTGCAACAGGGTTGGACATCGCGCCGCCTGCCAGTTCAGAGCTGGCATTTTCAGGAGCAAAGGGATTGTTCAGCGGGTGCGGTGGGTTGGCCATAGGCACGGCATTCGCTGATTGCTGAAGCTGTTGTAACAAGGCATAGGCTTCGGCTGATAATTCAGTGTTTACAGGTGTTTCAGATCGACCAAGCAGTTTTTTAAAATCTATCATGCTTTATCGCTCCTGCTGCAAAGTGCCGGTTAGTTCAAAATCATAGAATGTGCTTTCCTCACGCGGCGATGGCCTGGTGCTTGGGTTGGCTACTAATCCGCTATTGGTAAGTTCGGTCATAAAGGTGAAAATCGCCGCCTCGCTGATGGCTGATCCGGAAATTGTCAGATTGTTATTGTCTTCCAGCCTATAAGATGACAATTCCAGCCCTTCGGGTAATAAGTCGGGCAAGGTGTCCATGATGACGAGCTTGCCACGTGGCATACCGATTTCGGACACTGCCATCAGTTCGGTTTCACGAATGCCAACTGTCTCTTCGGCGCTGGTAAGTTGTTGTTGTGCCAATGCAGCCGACATTTTGATATCTTCGATGCCGCGGCTTTCGGATTTGCTTTCCAGAAATCCGGGCAAAACCATCCCAAAAGTCCAGCCAAACATAATCATGGCAACCACGACCCATGCTTTCAGCAAACTTCGCGATACGACACCCATCTGGCGGTTGCGCCGTAATGTGTCGGCATGGGGAAGCATCGATAGCTGGATCAGGCCACGATCTGGTTCACCAAAGGTGCCAAGTCGCCGCAAACCCAAGCCAAAGGCTGATCCAAAGCCAGACACATTGCCTACTTTTGATAAAAGCTGGGTTACAGGTTGCGATAATTGTGCCCGTTCGGTTGGATCCCACAATGTGATAGGGGCGAGGGTGAATCCCCGATCAAGCAAGGTCATCAGATTACGGGCACGAAGCGCATCAACGGCGACATGAATCACTGAAAAGGGCGGAAAATCCTGTTCTTCCTGCAGAAACAGAATAGCTTGTTTTAATGTATTACCAGTCCGGGCCCCAACTTCATCCCAGAATTCACCAGTTGGGTCTTCAATATCTTCTACCTCGGTCAAAAGCACATGATCGAATTCACTGATCTCCAGCTTGACGGTGTGAAATTTGCTGGGTTGGAACGCGATCACTTCGATGCGGTTCTGGGTAATATGCAAAATAGCCTGACTTTGGCGCTTTTCCTCGCGTGATAGCGAAGCGTAAAGGAAATTGGTCAGGGCCACTGGTTCCAGATCAATATGAACAGGATTCAGATGCGCCGCCAACAATATATCAGACCAGGGGCGTAAGCTGGTCGTTTCGGCAAATCCAACAACAACCCGCGTCAAATCATCATTTTCCGAGCTGATCAGCGTATGATAGGAAACAAACGGGTCTTCAAGCTTGCCTATGTCGGGCTCGGCATCTTGCCAAAAACTGATATCTTTGGCTTCCTTGGCAAGCTCGGCAGGTGTCATGAATGGCAAGTTGATTTGCCGTAAAGTCACAATCCCGCTGGGAATGATAATGCCGGCATCTTGCGCCGCGAACATGTCGCGCTCATGCATGGTACGAAGCGTATCGACAACCATATCCTGACTTCGTGATAGATTATGCATGTCCAATTGGCGAGGCAAACCGGCACTTGCCAGATTATCAATGTTTATGACATTGGAATTTAATCTTACTTCGGCTACCGTGACTGCCTTGGGATGTAATTTGATCGCAACGACTTCGTCGGAGCCTTTGCCGATTGGGCGGAAGAAGCTAGCAAATTTTGTTAATGCAGTTGCCATCAGAAAACACTCGATAAATGTTAATGTTTTGTTAATCTTTGTCAGTCAGTTTTAAACGCGTTTACCATTCGGGATCGTAAAAAATATCTAGGGATAAATAATGGACGTACTCACTTTCATTTCGGATCAAACCATGTACCTGCTTTCGGTGGTCTTGCCTGATGCCAACCCGAAACAGATACGCTTGCTTCTGCTAAGCATTGTTGGGCTTGTTATTGTGCTTGTGATGTTTGCGATCATGTGGTCACTGTTTAACGAGAAACCAGCACTGCAGAAAGACCTAGCACTCAAAGATGAAACGCCGCCAAAGGCGAAAAAAACAGCCAAAGCTAAACCAGCTAAGGCGGCTAAATCAGCATCCAAGACGGAAAAGGCGGCACCAAAGAAAGCGGGTGCCAAAAAAGCGGGTACCCAGAAGGCAGTTGCCAAGAAAGCGGTAGCAAAAAATGCCGCTGTTGATGTCCCGAGCGATGATGACATAGAAGCAGATATTTCCGCGCCCGAGGCCACGGCTGGCGGCTTTAGCTTTTTTAAGCGTGAGTCAAGCGGTGCCAAGGTTGACGCTGAGTTAATCTCGATCGAGCAGGAAATGCTGGCTATCCGGCAATTATATATGGATGAACGCATTACAAAAGACGTCTATGTTGTCGAAACGCGCCGGCTGTATGAAAAAGCCAGCGCATTACGTTCGGGTTAACAATATCTATCATCACCATTTCTAATCTGCTTTCCTGCGGTTACGTGTACGAAAAGCCGAGTGCGGTTGCTTATCTGCGCTTGGGTCGATAACGGTTGGTGCCATAAAGATAATGGTCTCTGACATATTGTTGTTGATGCCATCATTGCCACCAATTATAGGGGAAATAGCACCTAATGCCCCTGTTGTGCCTGGTACACCGGCTGTAGTGGCTGTCTCGGAATTACGCGTCAGACCTGCCAGAACGACCACATCACCTGGCGCCGACCAGAATTTAGTCGTGATTGTATCGGTTGTTTCATCGGTTTCATTGGTCACCGAACTAAGCGCTGCGGCAAAGCGCGTATCTTCAAGCTCGACTTCAAGTTGAACGGTTTTGTTAATGCGGTTGATTTTCACTTCGCTGATGCGGAGCTGGAAGGGTGCCAGAAATTCATCGATCACTGTATTGGTCAAAACGGTTCCATTATCACCGGCTGATTGTTCAATACGTGATACGCGCGCCTTTTGTACCCGCGAAATTTCGGCCGTTTCACCATCAGCGACCAGAATTGTCGGGCTAGATACAACCCGTGCCAAATTGTTTGTTTCCAGAAAATTGAAGAAATTGGTCAGTTCCCGATTGGGCGATGTCAGGTTCAAGTTAAAGCTATTCCTTGCTTCGGCAATACCAGTACCGAAACCGTAAAGTAGTGCCTCACTAACATCATTACCACCTCCAGATGGAAGGACTCTGAACGCACTGTTAATTTGTCGGCTAAAGTCTTTTGCAACCGTAATCATGAAAATTTCGATAAGCACCTGCAAATTAGGCACATCAAACTGCTCAACCAGCTTGACCAACAGATCATTATCGCGGCGCGTGCCGGTGATAATCATGCCGGTATTATCGGCAAGCATGGTTGGTTTTTTTGGCGCTGGATCGCCATCAGGGCAGGCCTGATCAATGTCAATCATGCTTGATGGTGCGGTTGTGGTACCACCTGCTGCCGAAGCAGTCGTTATTGCAACTGTCGAACTTGACGCTGCCGTATTTGTGCTTGTGCTGTTGTCAGCATCGCGGGTCATCGCAAAAAAGTCATCAATGCGTTTGATAATGCCTGCATTGCCCGTGATGGGAGCGTTATAGATGTTGATTTTTTCGACAAAAACCTCTCGGCTAGGCACGATACATGGATTTTCAATCAGCATATTCTGCTTGCTGGCAAGCGCCAGTAACGCGCCATTGCTGCCATGCTGGATATTATGTTTTTCAGGTGTCAGTAAATCATTTGTGCGGCGATCAAACTGCATCATTGTTTTGCGGATTTTGCGTGCTTCTTCGGTAAGATCGGCAAGTGCAAGGCTGGCAATTTCCCCAGCTGGTGCGCGTGAGATCGTCTCAACACCGCGAATAAAGCTTTCATCATCAGCCCCAAGTAAAATCTGGCTGAGGCCGATCATCTGCCGCAGTCGTTCCTGATCCTGATTGGCTCTTTCCAGTGTTCTTTTATCGAATAATTGCTTGTTATAGCCTTCGATGCTTGTGCGGATCGTCGCCAAACGGTCGGTCAGTTCGGTGTCGGTATAGATTTGCGCCACTTCGATATCGGTATCATAAATAATGGCCAGATCATTCTGCTGCATCAAGGCGTCCAGAATGGCCAGAACACTGGCTTCGATAGCGATTGTAACAGTCTGGTCTGAGTTCAAGACAGCATCAGACATCGTGGCCTGAAGGTTAATGCTTTGCATGAGAAAGTTCAGCGCATCGGCAATCGGCATCTGTCGTGCCGAGAATGATATGACCGGGTTATTGAGCTGGTTTCTGATGCTAGCTGTTTTACTTGCAAAGGTGCCATTTTCACCGCCGACAAATACTATATCTGACGGAATGGATAAATAACCGTCACGGTCAGCAGTCAGATTTCTGCCAAATACGGGCATGGGGTCGGAAAGACCCGCCACGGTTGTTTTCATCAAAGCTTCAACTTCTGTCTTAACAACCCTAATGTCGTCAAACAGTCTTTTTTCAAGTTTCAGCCCGCGGCCTACCAGATCGGCGCCGCGTTTTTCCATACGCTCGGCCAGAATGGTTTTTTTCTCCATGTCACTCAGGGCTCCGTTATCTTGGATCATCAGATCCCCATCAGACGTGGCTACCGTGTTTTCATCATCGTCTTGATCTTCTACAGAATCCTGTAACCGCCCATAAACATGTTTTACAAAAGCACTGTTACCAAGGCTTGAAGGCGCATGTTGCACTTGCAAAAGCAATCGACGGGGTAGCGTTTCCGCAACCGGAAAATTTTCATCATCGATACCTTTGATTGGTGCAATCAGCGATTCCTTGACCAGGTCTTTGCTTGACTCAATTGACACATCGGCTGGCAGACGCTCGGGCGTGTCACAGGACATCAACAATAATACGCCAAGAACCCCGATCGTTGATTTGCAAAAAGTGGTGCCCATATGAATGGACTTGCTTGTAGTCTTAAATGAAAACGGCATGTGACGGCGATACTCCAATAGTATATCGAAGTTCGCTAAATTAATTACATTAAGAATATAGACCAAAGGATAAAAACACCGCCCAGAAAAATTCCGAACGGAAGACGGGTTAAAATGGATGCTTTGCCGGTCAGTATCATGAACAAACCACATAGGGCGGCACTGGCTGCGGCCAGAACCAGAATTGACAAAGCGCCTTGCCATCCAACCCATGCGCCAATCGCGCCCAACATCCAGAAATCGCCTTCACCGAAGCCATTGCGACCGCGTACCAACCGGTATAGCAGATTAATAGATAATGGTGTTACGGCGCCAACAGCACAGCCCCATAAAGCTTGAATAGGTGTTAAATGCCAGCTTATCGGGGATGCAAAACCCATGTTTGGGAATACCGAACCGATCACCGCAAAGATCATGCCTATGATAGCTAGAATGCTCAATAAAGTGGGATGCAGAATCATCGCTTCGGCATCGGTAAGCATCGAGATACCAATGAAAATAGCCGCAATTGAAAATCCAATGGCGGTCATAGCAGGCATTGTCAGCGTATAGATCACGATCAATCCGGCAAATGCCAGTTCGACCAGAACATAACGATAGGGCAGCTTGATCGTGCCGCAATGGCACATGCCGCGCTTGCGAAGCCAGCCTATGAAAGGCAGATTTTCAAGGATGTGAAGGGGACGTTTGCAGGTACGACAGCGCGAGGGCTGATAGATAATATCTTCCTTCCGAACCAGGCGCATGGCCGCCGCATTGGCAAATGATCCAAGGCACCCGCCAAGACAAAAGACACACAATATCATCATCACTGACATATCTGACATCTGCGTAATGATCGGTATTGTGAACCAGCCACTCATGGGGCAAGCGTCAGCTCTTTAAGCTTTTCGATAGCGCTTAGGCTACCTTTGGCGGCGGCGCGTTCAAACCAATTTTGCGCCATCCCAAAGGCATATGGCGATCTTCGACCAAGATGGTAATGCCCCAACATTTCCATAGCATCGACGACACCGCCCTCGGCTGCGCATGTGATTTCGGACAGGACGCTTCGAATAACCTCGCCATCTTCGATCTGGTTCAGCGCCGATATCAGACAAGCACGCGGTTCTTCGCTACGCATCGCTTCGGCCAGAAAGGTGCCGGCTTTGGATGTATCAAAGCCCGGATTATTTTCATCGGCATACAGCAAGGCCAGTTCAAAATTAGGTTCCATCGATTGCCGCGCGAGAGCGCGTTCCAGCCATTTGCGCGCTTTGACATAATTTTGCGCGACACCGGTGCCGCCACGATACATGACGCCGGTCAATTCCGACGCTTGTGCATGGCCATTACGCGCCGCGTTCAGCGCCCATCCGAAAGCCAGCTGATCATAATTTTCTGGATCGTTATCCACATGTGTCAGCAGATAAGTGGCAATGGCAAACATGGCATCGGTGTCACGTTTGTGCGCTGCCTTTAGCTGGGCATGTATTTCGGCTGGTGCCGTTTCGGGTAACATATGCGCCTCGGACGCCTCAGCCTCGGGCACCGTTATTTTCATGGCTATAGAAAAAGTGAATAGAGCTAATATAGCGGCACAGATAAGTGCCTTTGTGTCTTTGAATATTAGAAACATCGAATAAACCACCGCGTCAGTTTTTGACCTATCCCAACGTCAACAAGTTATGTGAGCAACATGGAATCATCACCCAATCCGATATACGGTATATTAATGAATACGGTAAATACCCGTAAAGTATCTGACTTTCACATGCATGCAGATCAGAAGATACAGGTTCGCGAAGCTGGTGAAATAGCGCCTATCGATTTTGTGGCGACCAATGAAATGCTTGAAGACCTGCTTCGCGGCGAGCTTGGTGACGAGGCTTTTGCTAAATTTGAAAAGACCGGTGACGTTGATTTTGCCATTCAATATCAAGGCCAGCGTTTCCGGGCTAACGGCTATAAAATGCTGCAAGGCTATGCCATGGTACTGCGCGTCATCATTACCGATGTGCCGCATATTGACCAGCTAGGTTTGCCGCCTGCGGTGCATGATGTATTGACCAAGAAGTCGGGCCTTGTCCTGGTTACCGGCCAGACGGGATCGGGCAAATCGACCTCGCTTGCTGCCATGGTTGACAAGATCAATCGGGAACGAAATGAAAACATAATCACTATAGAAGACCCGGTTGAATTTGTGCATCACAGCAAAAAGTCAATCATAACCCAGCGTGAGGTCGGGCGTGATACCGTGTCTTTCGGCACCGCGATCAAGGGCGCATTGCGCCAAGACCCCGATATTATCCTGATGGGTGAATTGCGTGATTACGAGACCGTTTCAATGGCGATGACGGCCGCGGAAACGGGGCATCTGGTGTTTGGTACACTGCATACAAATGGCGCACCAGAGACCATAAACCGTATCATTGATATCTTTCCTGCCGAGGAACAATCACAGGCACGGTCACAATTATCACAATCATTGCGGCTGGTTGTGACCCAGCAATTAGTCAAGCGCAAGGGAGGCGGGCGTATAGGCGCTTATGAGGTGATGGTATGTATCCCTGCCATAGCCAATCTGATTCGCGAACAGAAAGTCGTTCAAATTCAGACAATTATGCAAACTGGACATCAATATGGCATGGTTACGATGGATAAATATATCGAAATGCTCGAAGCCAAGGACATGCTCGAATGAGGCGATATTTGTGGGCTGGTCTTCCAGTGGCAATTATTAAATAAGAAAATTCTAAATAATTTGTTTCAAATATTAATTCTAATAAAACGACCTCAGATAGCTTGCAGATTTCCGCAGGTAATTCAGTTGGCAATCATGCCAATTTTCTAATTTTGAAATGAGGAACAAATTATGACTTTGAAGAAAACCGAAGGCTTCTCGCTTATCGAACTTCTTGTTGTGGTGGCGATTATTGGCGTCCTGGCTGCGGTCGGTGTCGTCGGTTATCAGCAATATATCGACAATACGAAAAAGGACGTTACTAAGACAAACGCGCAAACATTCTCACGCTGGATTACGTCAACTCAGCTTGCGCGTTCAGGTGGCCTGACCGTGGCACCTCCTGACTGTGATACCAACCCTACTTCTTCCGCTGTTAAAAATCTCAAGTTTTGTTTTGACGAAACCATGACCTCAACAGGTGGGCCGCTGGATAACTTTAAAAATCCATATAATAGCGCGGCTGATGCCATTATATTGGCCTACACAAAAACCGCGCTTGCTGCCAATGCCGCTTGTACATTTGCGCCTGTATCAGGTGCTAAATTTGACGGTACGGCATCTGGCACAGCGGCACTGACCTCAGTCACATCTCAGGGCGTCATTGTGGTGGTTCATACAGGTACTATTGACGATCTATCAACCACTGCTCATCCTATTGAAGTTGGCTATTGCGATGCGACTGGCAAATATCAGCTTTCCGCGCCTGACCTTCGTTTCTAGGTACCACACACGCACCGTCCGGCATCTCCGGGCGGTGTTTATTCATTGATACATAATGAGGCGAAAATGGCTTTTGATATCCGTATAAATGGCGACATTGCCATGCTGACCTTGTCAGGCGATGTTGACTTGCAAACAACGTCGGACATGAAAAATGATATTGTCGATATTATCGGTATAAACCAATTGGATATTGATGCCGCCGATGTCACCTATATTGATTCAAGCGGTATTGCCGTTTTGCTTCTGGCACGCCAGCATTGTCTGCAAAATAATATCACCATCAATTTTATGACGGCCAGTTCGGCAATTTATCGCGTGTTACAAATGGCCAAGCTGGAAACGATTTTGCCAATTGCAAAGGTCATTGATCATGCTGAAGACACCGGGGCTTTAGGCATTGGCGGGGAAGGTGTTTTTTCTGCCTCATCTGTGCAGGATAGCTCTGTATCACAAGATTTAGCCGACGATGATGATCCGATGATGCAGGCCTTGCTACAGGAGTCAGGCACCAGCACAGACGATAGCGCCATTAGCGACGATCAAGCACTGGCATCGATCGAATCGGGGACGCCGGAAACGGCAAATACGCCCTTTGGTGAGGCGGTTTCCGATGAAGCGCTGGCCAGCGCCTTGCTTGCCGATCTTGAAGGTCACGAAGGCGACCTAAACACCAATGCAAAACCTGCCGCCGATATGTCGGCTGACCAGCCCAATCCGGTTGGACAAGGCAACGCCCCGGACATGAGTTCACTTAAACCTGGCGATTTTAGCTGAAACCAAGATGGCTGTTCCCGCATCATCTATGACGTCAGTTATTGACGGCAATATCACCTTGATGAACGGTATGGTTCAGCGATATGCCGAGACGGGTGATTATCTTGAAGGCTTGCGGTGGGCGATTCCACATATCCTTGATAATCTATCGGCTGAGGCTATTTCCCTGTTTCTGCATCGCCCAGATGAATCGGTGCTTGAATGTGTGATTTGTGATGGGCCTGTCAATGTCACTGGTTTGAAAGTGCCGCAGGGGCTTGGTCTGGTTGGCCGCGTCTTTCATGAAGGCAAATCCGATCTTGTACCAGATGCCACCATTGATGACAGGCATTTTACCAAGGTTGACAAGCAAAGCGGCTTTAAAACCTTATCCACCGCCACGGTGCCTGTGCGTTTTGGCGCAAAGTCCTATGGCGTGATTCAGGCGATAAACCGTCGTCACAATCACCATATTCAGCATTTCCGACAAAGCGATTTGTCCTTATTGGAATCGCTGGCAGGGGCGTTGGCTTTGGCAATTTCGAATTTTCGTCTGGCTGAGCAGGTCACCAAAGATGCTTTGTTGCGCCGCGATCTAGGGCAAGCTCAAGAGGCACAGGCACTTTTGATGCCAGAACCCGAACAAGGCGGATATGCAGCTGGCCAGACATTAACCTCACGCCAGCTATCGGGTGATTTTTTTGACTATTTTATGGTTGGAAACCGTCTTGCATTTTGTCAGGGTGACGTAGCAGGTAAAGGCATTGCATCATCTTTGCTGATGGCACGTTGCATCGCATTGTTCAGATATCTTGCCCGCCAGAATTTCAGTGTCGAAACAATCGTCATCGCCATGAATGACGAATTTATTAATCAACCATCAGGCCAATTCATTACCTTTGTCATGGGCTGGCTTGATTGCACGACGCATGAACTAAACATGATGAATTGTGGGCACACGCCTGTTGTGTGGGTTAAGCCAGACGGCACGATCATCACAATAGACGCCCAGGTGGCACCATTGGGGGTTATTTCGTTTACAGATCAAGACTTGCACCCGGCGCAAATCACATTGGATTGCGGCTATCTGTATCTGGCAACTGACGGCATCACCGAAGCCCGCAATCGGGGCTTGGAACTGGGCATGTCTCGCTTTGTCACGCTTGTGAAAAATCTCAAAGGACGTGACGTTAGCGCCAAATTGAATGGCGTAATGCAGCTATTTGCAAAAGGCAATCTGGTGACGCATGATGACGCAACTTTGCTGGTCATTTCGTCAGGTGCATATGATGGCTAGCCAACAAAACCCAAAACTTCGCTTTGCTGCTATTGCGGCTAATCTTGCCCCTGCGCGCAATGCTGTTCGGCACTATATGGCGCGCAATGGCTGGCAGGATATGGAGATGGATGTAAGTATTGCGCTTGGCGAAGTGTTGCAGAACATTGTGCGACACGGTTTCACCGCGCATGACAAATCTGGCCATTTCGTTCTGTATCTAAAGGCTACCGATCTAAGGCTGTATATCGAAGTGGTTGATAATGCCTTGCCGTCTGATCCGGCGACATGGACATCAGCAGGCAAGCCTTTGCATGAAGGTGGGCATGGTTTGCGCTTGATAAAATCGATTGCGCATAAGGTTGATTTCATTCCTTTGAAAACAGGCAATAAGGTATGCCTGTATTTCTGGAAACGGTGAGGGCGGTATGGCTGATGTGCCGGTGACACGCACCTATTGCAAAGAATGCCGTTTTTGGGATGTGATGCATGATCGCATCACCACCAAGGCACCAGAAGGTCGCTGTCGCCGCCATGCCCCGCATCCCGAAGCACCGCTGGAAAGCTCAACTGTGATTTTTGACCGTGGTACGGTCTGGCCAGCCACATTTGATGATGATTGGTGCGGCGAAGGTCAGCATTTTGACAATGTCGATATTTTTGATGATGTCACATGACAGGCCAGTCTGGCTGATAATGCCTCAAGTGCCTTGGCCAGCGCGCTTTGTAATCCATGCACCCCATTGAGCGATGATGCCCCGTCAAGCGATGCTGTTTTGAGCAGCACATCATGTAACATTATATCACCATCCTGATTGCGTATGACAAACCCCATTTCAACAGTGGCATGCACATCAGGCGTGAAAGCGAATAGCCGCATATCAATGTCCATCGTATAATCTGGATCTTGCATGGTTACATTTGTGCCAAACCGGATGTCGTGGCTGGCACTGTCCAGCGTCTCGCTGATCGTGCGTTTTAATAACAGGGCCGGTGCACTATGCCAATAATGCCCGCGCCTTTCCTGTAACTGGATCGGGTCTGTGTCACTGATAATCACCAAAGCACGACTTGACTGAATGCCGCGCATATCCAGCTTGGTAAGCTGGATCGTCGCTTCGGTGCCATAGTGGATCGGCGGGATTGACGTTTCTATATTGTAATGCGTGTCGGCCATGCGGGGGGCAGGGGATGTGCACCCTCCTATGATGGTCAGCAGTACTACAATGGCGCCAAAGCGAATGGCAGAATGAATCATGAGATGGCTCCCGGCTTAAGTGATGACAATATCATTGCGACCCCATAATCAGCAGACTTGGATTGTCACGGATGCGCGCGGTCATTTCTTCAAGATTGAGCGATACATTTTCCATGCGCAGCAAAAACGACTCAACACGGTCTGAACTGGCCAGCGATATATCCTGAATGACTTTGCTGGTGTGTGAACTGGTCGAAACGATCTCATTCATCGTCGCTACAGTTTCGCTTATATCGTCAAGCACGCTAGTGATGTGCGTTGCATTCTGGTTGTCGGTGATATTTTC
Organism: Candidatus Puniceispirillum marinum IMCC1322; assembly: GCF_000024465.1. Lineage (NCBI taxonomy): Bacteria > Pseudomonadati > Pseudomonadota > Alphaproteobacteria > Puniceispirillales (SeqCode) > Puniceispirillaceae (SeqCode) > Puniceispirillum (SeqCode) > Puniceispirillum marinum (SeqCode). The sequence goes on from NC_014010.1 coordinate 2,738,996, forward strand.
AATGTTGCGCACCGCGCGATTGGCGATTTCCAGCGTTGATTGCAACGCGGCACTTGCCTGTTCGAAATGCGCCAAGGCGGCGTTGATCCGTGCCATATTCATATCTGATACGATGCGGTTGGTTCGCTGCGAGATGCCTAAGGTGACTTGTGACGTGCGCTCCATATTATCAAGCGTACGGGTAATGGATGCGCTGTTACTGGCGCTGGCGACATTGGCAATGTTCTGACTTGCTTGTTGCATATTGGTCATGATCTCGGGCGCCTGTTGTGAAATTTGTGATGTCAGCCCTGTCATGCCTTTAAGCGCTTCTCTGCCTTCGCTATCCAGAATATCGCGGACTGTATCAAGCAAGGGTGCCAGACTCGATTGTGCGATCATGGTCAGCTTATCAGCAGTGCGGCTAATTTCCGCCATCACATTAACCGCGTCCATTGATGCTATTTCCGATCCGACAGGCAAACGTTCCCCTGAACCCGCTTTGATCTGAATGGCATTGGCTGACAGCAAGGATATGGCGGATATTTCGGCAACACTATCTTGAGGGATATGCCATCCGGATGTGATGTCGAGATTAATGCGAAACCGCATTCCCTTATCGCTGGATATCGGCTCAATCGAGTCAACCGACCCAACCGTATAGCCTTCATAAACCACGACAGCACCGCTACGAAGCCCGGCGACATTCGAAAAAAACGCGTGATAGCGGTCATACAGACCCAGCTGCCCGCGGACAATCACAAAAATCGTCACAATCAGGAAGGCACCGCCAAGCACAAAAATTCCGGCCATAAGATCAGCTTGTTTCAAACGCATGGAATATTCCTCTGTTCATCAGGCTTCACCAAGAAGCCGTTTCAGATGTGTTTCCTGACTAATGACTTCATCATCGGCAACACGGTTTATGAGATTCTGAATACGCTGATTAGCGCTGGATTTTATGTCGTCAACAGACCCTGAAAAAATGATATAGCCGCGATCAAGCACGACAATGCGGTCGGCAATTTTAAAGGCACTTTCCAATTCATGCGTCACCACCACAACACTCATCGCAAGATTGTCCCGTAGTTTGATGATCAAGTCGTCAAGTGAAGCCGAGATCACCGGGTCCAGACCTGCCGAAGGTTCATCCATGAACACAATACGCGGATCAAGCGCGATGGCGCGCGCAACAGCAGCGCGTTTGAGCATGCCGCCTGAAAGTGCCGATGGTAACAATGCTTCCTTGCCAAGCAAGCCAACGAAATCAAGCTTCATTCGCACAATGATTTCGATCATATCAGAGGTTAGATTGGTGTTCTCGATAAGCGGTAATGCCACATTATCACCAACACTCAGTGACGATAAAAGCGCGCCAGTCTGAAAGGCAACGCCGATATCTTTAAGCAGATGCAGACGGTCATATTCACCAACGTCATAAAGCGGCTGGCCAAATAACTTAACCGCACCCTGCATGGGGGTTTTAAGTCCGATAAGATGTCGCAAAAAGGTTGATTTGCCGGATCCGGAGCCACCCATAATCACCACAATTTCATGCTTGTCGATATGCATGTTGCAATCATGAATGACGGCCTGTCCGGCATATCCGCCATACAGATTTGTTACAGTGAGGGGTAGCGGCATGGTAAATTCCTATAAAATCAGCGCAAACATGGCGTCGGCAGCAATAATCGCTGCGATACATGACACGACTGACGATGTTGTGGCCGCGCCCAGGCGGTCAGCGCCGCCAGAAACCCGAAGCCCTTTGCAGATACCAATCAGTGCAATCAGCACGGCAAAGATGATCGCTTTGCCAAACCCATGTATCAGGTCGGTAATCGTCACAACTGCCAGAATATCAGCCCAATAGGCGGCTGGGGCGATGCCAAGCACCGCATCAATATAAAGGCTGGCTGTCCAGAATGCGCTGACATTGGCTATCGCGACGAGGATCGGCAGGGCAAAAAGCAGAGCCACCAAAGCGGGTGCGACGACAAAGCGTATAGGTGATATGCCCATGACCTTTAGCGCATCAAGTTCGCCATTCAACTGCATTGATCCGACCCGGCTTGTCAGTTGCGATCCTGATCGTCCGGCAACGATGATGCCGGTGATAAGTGGCGCAAATTCCCGTGGAATTGACAAAGCCAAACCGAACGTAACCTGGCTTTCAGCACCAAAGATGCGAAGCGAATGCACCCCTTGAATTGACAGCATTATGCCGATGGTTGCCGCCATCAGGATAACGACAGGCAAAGCGTCGATACCGCTTGATCTGATATCGCTTACCACATGCCGTAAGCGCACGGGTTGACCGCGCCGAAATCCGGAACATAAAAGCAGTATGGCGGTGGCGAAAATCTGCGATATGAAACCTGAAAAAGCGACAAAATTCAAAACCGGCATACCAATGCGGGTAAGACGGTGATTGATCTTTTCGATAGCGCTCACGAGCCAAAAACCCCAAATAATTTTAATTTATAAATTAGGGTTAATTAATTAATAGGCAGGAGCGAAATCTGCATGACCATGATTTTTTTCTGCTTTCGTGGCAAATGTCGTTGTTCTTGTTGTCTATGTTTAGTTTTTGTCATAACCTTGATATATTATTTTAAGTACAACGAAATTTTACATTTTGGTTTTATCAGAAACATTTCTGGTGGTTGCCAGTTGTTTGGTTGTTTCGGCGCATAACCATCAAAGTTAATGTCGTTTTGGGGGATAAATAGTGACTGACCAGACTTCACAGGTTGGCAAAGCCGTATTTGTTGGCAACATTAAAGGTGGTGTTGGCAAAAGTACGATTGCTGTTTATTTGACAGATTATTTGCGCCAACGTTTTGCTGAACGCTCCATTATGATGATTGATACTGATCCACAGGGGTCGGCTTTTGAAATGCTGGAACCGCACAGTAATGGGTCTGACATCAAATTCCTGCCGGTCGGTGATCGCTATGATGGCGTTAATGTGACCACCCTTGATGGCATTTTGCGTCGCATGCTGGCTGAAGATAACTCATTGACCATCGTCGATACCGGGGCTGGCAAAATGGGTGATATCTGGCAAATGGCGATGCTGTGCAACACAATGATTGTGCCAACATCAATGTCATGGACCGATTTACGTCCGACAATTGACTTCATCAAGGAAATTGACGAGCGCAAAGCCGATTTTGGTCGTATAACACCGCATGTTATTGTCATTCCTAACCGTACATCACCAAGCCAACGCAATTTCAATGTGCTTTCGGAAGCCTTGCAGGAAGTGAATGCCATTATGGCACCGCCTATTTCGGACTTATCTGCCGCCCGGTCAAGAAGTGCTAGTTTTGGTGGCATCAAAGCTGTTGAGGGTTCACGGTTTCATACTGAAATCGAACGGCTTGGTGAATTTATTGTTGATTATGTTGTCAGCGGCGAGCTGGATCGCATTTATCAGCAATAGTTGTCGCCAGCATGCGCCTTTGTGCCATCATTAGGATTGGCGCTGGCACAGGTGGAGATAATAGGCAACTGGACGGGCTTTGAAAATTCCAATAGATTGGTTCTGTCGCACTCCGCGACAATTTTGGAGCATTTTCAGTGCTGGCATATTTCAATTCTTTGCGAAAGCGACCTGACGTTCTACTGATGGTATTTGCCGCGGCGATGCCCATCTCGTTTTTGTCCTGGTCTTTGCTTCTCAATAATTTCACTATCGAGGTAGCGTCTTTTACCGGGCGGGAAATCGGAATTCTGCAATCTCTTCGCGAAGTGCCGGGCTTTCTGTCATTTTTGGTTGTCTATATTCTTTTGGTGATTGCCGAACAAAGGCTGGCGTTTCTTTCATTGATAATATTGGGGGGTGGGGTGGCCATCACTGGCTACTTCCCAACGGCAATCGGGCTATATATCACCACCATCATCTCCTCTATTGGCTTTCATTATTACGAAACCTGTAATCAGTCACTTGCCTTGCAATGGCTGGATAAAAAGACCGCACCGGCTGTTCTGGGGCGTATTTATGGAATTGGTGCCACCGCACAGGTGCTGACCTTGGGGTCAATTTTCATTGTCTATTTTATTGTCAGTGGTCAGGTCTCATGGTCTTTCCTAGCTGACTCGACTGGCCTCGTCACATCGAATGACACCTATAATATGATCTATGTGGCCACAGGAATGATAACAGCCATTATGGCGCTTGCGGCCTGGATCATCTTTCCGCACTTTACTGAAAAGGTACGCCAGACACGCAAGATTGTCCTAAGACAGCGTTACTGGTTATATTACGGTCTGACCTTTCTGGCTGGTGCGCGTCGCCAGATTTTTCTGGTTTTTGCCAGCTTCCTTATGGTCGAAAAATTTGAATATTCCTTAATTCAGGTGACCGCGCTATTCCTGCTGAACGCGATCTTCAACATCTGGTTTGCGCCTATCGTTGGCCGTTTGATTGGCCGTATTGGCGAGCGCGCAGCTCTGGTGTTTGAATATGTGGGGCTGGTTTGTGTATTTGTTGCCTATGCCTTTGTCGAGAACGGCACCATCGCTGCGGGCCTATATGTGGTCGATCATATGTTTTTTGCTTTTGCCATTGCCATCAAAACCTATTTTCAGAAAATTGGCGATCCAGCGGATATGGCCAGCACCGCCAGCGTTGCCTTTACCATTAATCATATTGCCGCGGTTGTGGTGCCGGTCAGTTTTGGCTTCTTGTGGCTGACCATGCCCGAAGCGGTATTTTTGGCGGGGGCTGGCATGGCCGCATTATCGCTAATTCTATCGCTGAATGTGCCGCGGCATCCGGATGCGGGTAATGAGGTTGTTTATGGTCCCCGTGGACAGGCTTTATCGCCGGCCTCACAACCTGCTGAATGATATCAGGGCTGAATGATATCAGGGCTGAATGATATCAGGGCTGAATGATATCAGGCCGCAGGAAATTTGATCCGCGCTCAGACGCTTAGTTCGCGTGCCACCCATTTATGGAAATGATAGGTTGATTCGTCCATAACCGCAGAAAATTTGCCACCATCATAGGCAGGTGCCTTGCGCCCTTTTTGCATGCCTTCGACAACCGATATGTCTTCGGCAAAGACAGTTTGCCACATGCGAGTATTAGTGGCGCGCATCTCGGCATAGTCATCGCTCAGGGCTAGGGGATCAGTATAGTAAAGCTCGATCTGTTCATGGGTGTGGCCTGTACCATCAGGGGTCAGCAAAATATTGAAATAATGATCCTTATGAACCCCAAGCAAGACATTCGGAAATAAGGCCACATATTCGGCGCCTGTATCCCATTTGCTTGACAGCTTGTCGAATGTTGGGAAGCGCGCGCCTGTATCAGACACCTGCGGGGCGTAGACCGTTGTGCCTTGTCCGGCATAATTATCATGATCAAGGATATTATAATGGTCTTCCAGCCGTGAATAGCTGTTCAGAGCAGGGTGAATGAAGGGTAGATGATAGGCTTCGCAATAATTTTCGACAGCCAGCTTCCAGTTGCATGCCAGATCAAAGCTGAGAGATGAATCAGCGCCGCCATGATATAGCGGCTGGTTAAATTCGTGCCAGCGGTCAATCAAAGCGGCCATCTGTGTGGTGAATGCAGGCGCATCTCCACCGACATTGACAAAAACAATATCATTCCAGACATGCGAACGCACTTTGTTGAGGGGGTAATCGCAATGTTGCACACTGTCCAGCGTATCAACATTCGGGCCGCCAATATGCGGGGTTTTGCGCAGGTTACCATCAAGGTCATAGCTCCACGCATGATAAGGACAGGTGATTGGGCCTCGCAGCTGCTGGGGCGCATCAACCAGAATCATGCCGCGATGTCTGCATACATTCTGGAACACATTGATATCCCCATTCTGAGTGCGTACCATAATCATCGGAATGTCCAGAAAGCTTAGCGGCTTGACCATGCCGGGACTGGCAACATCTTTGCCAAAGCCGATAGCGGCCCAGTTATTACGGAAAAGGGTGTCTTGTTCATGCTGATATATCTGTTCGTCTATATAGCATGCGTTAGGCAGACCGTTGGCGCGCTCGATAGGAGCACTAACATTACTAAGATCAAGCATTAGAACCTCCACTTCTGTGTCACTTCGGCAAGCCGAATGGAATTTAGACAATATACTTGTGTCAAACGCCAAGATGCGATTGTCTGTTCCGACTACGGCGTTACAAGTCGCTTTTAAGTAAATTACCTGTCATGACCTCTGCCGTGACGGAACAAGTGAGATCATATGACCAACTCCGCTTTTACATTTGACCCGCAAACCATTCACACGGCTTTGGATGAACGCTTTTATCGTGTTGTGAAGCCAGCGACGTTTCCCGATCATATCATCCGTTACCGCAATCAGGATGCCGCAAGTTCAATTGGGCTTGCGGATCTGTCTGATACGGCATGGTGCGATCATTTCGGGCGGTTTGTGCCATTTGAGGGCAGTTTTCAAGCGCCTTTGGCATTGTGCTATCATGGTCATCAATTTGGTCATTATAACCCCGAGCTAGGGGATGGGCGCGGGTTTCTGTTTGCCCAGGCCCGCGCCGCCGATGGCCGCCTTCTGGATATGGGGACAAAAGGTTCTGGCACAACGCCTTTTTCGCGCTCTGCCGATGGCCGTCTGACGTTGAAAGGTGCCGTGCGTGAAATTCTGGCCACGGAAATGCTACAGGCGCTTGGCGTCACAACGTCAAAGACCTTGTCGGTTATTGAAACTGGTGAAGCGCTGACACGTCATGACGAACCATCACCAACACGATCGGCTGTTATGGTGCGACTGTCGCATAGCCATATTCGCATTGGCAGCTTTCAGCGGCTTTCCTTCATGGATGATGCCGATGGCATAGAAACCCTCACACGGCATGTCGTCCGGCATTATTATGCTGATGATCCAGCACTTGATCCGGCGGCTGATTTTGATCAACTTGTGCCATTATTTCTGGAAAAGGTCGCCACATCCATCGCCACCACCGCAGGGCAGTGGCTGGCGGCTGGCTTTGTGCATGGCGTCTTGAATACGGATAATTTCAATATAACTGGCGAAAGTTTTGATTACGGACCATGGCGGTTTTTGCCGCATTTTGACCCCGGACTTGTCGCTGCCTATTTTGATGAGACGGGTCGCTATGCCTATGGGCGTCAGGCAGATGCGGCTTTATGGGCGGTATGCCGCTTGGCCGATTGCTTTGTCCGGTTTGTCGCCAAGGATGTGATCGAGGATCGTCTGCGTGGCTTTTTTGCCGATATGGAAGCCAGTCTGGCGCGCCAGCTGCAATGGCGGCTTGGCGTGACCCTCGATGACCAGACCCAGGCACCGACTCTATGCCGGCATCTTTTCACCGCCGCCAAAGCCAGCAAATTGGGCTTTGACCAGATTTTTCATGATCTATATGGCGGTTCTGATCGGGTTGGTAGCTATGCTACCGATGACTGGAAGCCGGTGTTGGATACCTTGGCGGCGTCAACACCAATTCATGTTATGGCGCATCCGCATTTTGCCCGCGCCGATGCGGTATCGATGACGATTGACGAGGTCGAGGCGATCTGGGCACCCATAGCCGAGGCTGATGACTGGTCAGCATTGACGCGCAAGCTCGACGATATCAAAAGTCTGCGGGCTGCCCTTGCGGGGGCAGACACCAGCACCTGATCAGGCTCAGGCCAGCGAGGCCTGCATCCCGCGATTCATCACCTCGCGCAGAATGAAGCTGCTTTCCATCCGCAGAACATGCGGCAAGGCGGATAGATATTCAGAATGAATCCGGCCAAAATCGGCAACGTCGCGGGCGGATACGCGCAAGATATAATCATTTTCCCCGGCGATCAGAAAACAGGCCAGCACCTGCGGGATTTTGGCCACTTCGGCTTCGAATTCGGCCATCATATCGGCTGATTGTCCATGCAGGGTGATCTGCATAAGCACCAGCACATCATGCCCCAGCTTCGCGGCGTCCAGCGCCGCATGATAGCCTGCAATGACGCCTGATTTTTCCAATTGTGATACCCGCCGCAAACAGGCCGACGGCGACAGGCCCACATCGGCTGCCAGCTCGACATTCGAAATACGTGCGTTATTTTGCAACGCGCCAAGAATCGTAAGATCAATTTTATCCATGTGGCACCCAAGATCCGCATTTATGATGAACGATGAATTTAAAAACAGAACTTTGTTGCGTGTTTTCTATAAAACTACGAATTTTCTATATCACTATAATAATACACCACAATAAAAAGCAAGGAAATGCCGTAGGTTTTTGAATATTATGTCTATATAGACATTAACAAATCTTGGCACGGCCAAGGGGTATGAGGAGCTTGTCATGCTTGTAGGTGTTCCAAAGGAAATAAAGACTAGGGAATTTCGCGTTGGCCTGGTGCCATCATCGGTTGCCGAGCTTGTCGGTCGCGGTCATAAGGTGCTAGTTGAAACCAATGCGGGGGCGGGTATTGGCGCGGGCGACGATGCCTATCGTGCTGTCGGAGCCGAGATCGCCGCCACTGCCGCCGACGTATTCGCCAAGGCCGAGATGATCGTCAAGGTCAAAGAGCCGCAGCCTTCCGAATGGGTACAGCTATCATCCGATCAGATTCTGTTTACCTATCTGCATCTGGCGGCTGATGCGCCACAGGCCTACGGGCTGGTTGATTCTGGCTGTACGGCGATTGCCTATGAAACGATCACCGATGATCAGGGCGGTTTGCCGCTTCTGGCGCCGATGAGCGAGGTTGCTGGCCGTCTGGCGGTGGTCGAAGGCGCGTCCCATCTCAAAGCCAATGCGGGTGGACGCGGCATTCTGATTTCGGGCGTCCCGGGTACGGCACCTGCCGAGGTGGTTATCATTGGCGGCGGTGTTGTTGGCGTGAATGCGGCGAAGATGGCTGTTGGCCTTGGTGCCCGCGTGACCGTATTTGACCGGTCGGTGCCACGTCTGCGCTATCTGTCGGATATTTTCGGCAATGCGATCAGCACCCGCTATTCCAGCAATGCGGTTCTGGCCGAAGCGGTCAAACAGGCTGACATGGTCATTGGCGCGGTATTGATTCCGGGTGCGAGTGCGCCCCAGCTGATCACCCGTGCCCAGCTATCTGGCATGAAGCCGGGCGCGGTGCTGGTTGATGTGGCTATCGATCAGGGTGGCTGTTTTGAAACGTCAAAGCCAACCACGCATGATGACCCGACTTATATCATTGATGATATTGTGCATTATTGTGTTGCCAATATGCCGGGTTCGGTGCCGCGCACCTCGTCCGAGGCGCTGAATAACGCGACCTTGCCGCATGTGCTGGCGCTGGCTGACAAGGGCGTTGCCGCGCTTGATGATGATCCGCATCTGATGAATGGTCTGAATGTGCGTAATGGCGAGATTGTCTATCAGGCGGTGCTTGATGCGCTGGGGTCACGCTCGGCGGCGTAAGCTGGATTGGCGGATAGGCGCGGCGCAGTTGAATTAGGCACGGCTGGTTTGGGTGCGGCTGAGCGATGGCGAGTTGAAATATTATGATTCCTCCTGGAAATGGGGACGGCTTAGCGGCTGTCCCCCTTTTTTTGGCCAGAACCCCGAAAAAGGGGTTGACCCGCACGCCGCATTAGAAGATAACCGCCCTGTTCTGGTGATGCACCGGACATCCCAAAGGTCTCGCCTGACATGGGCGAATGTGGGGCCATAGCTCAGCTGGGAGAGCGCGTGCTTTGCAAGCATGAGGTCGTCGGTTCGATCCCGTCTGGCTCCACCACCCCTTTTTCGTTACATAGCTTGAATTAGCGGCGTTTTTGGCAGGGGATTTTGACGCCTGAAAATCAGGGTGTTTCCACTTTTGCAATTTTTGCGCTTAGATATGGGCATCTATAAACCCACAAAGCAAAAGAGCCGCCCGGAGGCAGCTCTTAGATTTGTGCAGGAAACCCACTTGTTAACCATAGGCTCCTCAATCACCAGAGTGTTATTGCAATCAATTATTAATGGCCGCCATTAATAATTGATGTCAACGATATTCAATCATATGTCGCATGGTGATGACTGATGAGACGTTTAGGCCTTGATTTAGGAACAAATTCAATCGGCTGGTGCTTGCTTGATCTTGGTGATGATGGCGAGCCTGTATCTATCTTCAGAACAGGCGCCCGCATATTCAGCGATGGCCGAGACCCCAAAAGTCTGGGGTCATTAAAAGCCACAAGACGCGAAGCGCGTTTGACGCGGCGCAGACGTGACCGTTTTATCCAGCGCCAGAAAAATCTGATCAACGCGCTGGTAAAATACGGCTTAATGCCTGCCGATGAAATCCAGCGTCAGGCTCTTGCATATAAAGACCCATATCCCATTCGCAAGAAAGCCCTTGATGAAGCTATTGATCCGTATGAAATGGGACGGGCTATTTTTCACATAAATCAGCGCCGCGGCTTTAAAAGCAACCGCAAATCGGCTGACAATGAGGCTGGCGTCGTTAAGCAATCGATTGCTGATCTAGAAATGAAACTGGGCGAGGCAGGTGCGCGCACAATTGGTGAATTTCTGGCCGACCGGCAAGCAACTAATGATACGGTTCGGGCGCGGCGTTTGAGTGGCACCAATGCGCTTTATGAGTTTTATCCTGACAGATATATGCTGGAACAGGAATTTGACACATTGTGGGCAAAACAGGCGGCATTTAACCCCAGCCTTTATATTGAAGCGGCCAGAGAACGGCTAAAGGAGATTGTGTTTTTCCAGCGTAAACTTAAACCGCAAGAAGTCGGACGATGCATTTTCCTGTCAGACGAAGACCGCATTTCCAAAGCCCTGCCATCATTCCAGCGTTTTCGCATATATCAGGAACTGTCCAATCTGGCATGGATAGATCATGATGGCGTTGCCCATAGAATCACCGCTTCGCTGGCACTTCGTGATCACTTATTTGATGAACTTGAGCATAAGAAAAAGCTGACCTTCAAGGCGATGCGCGCCATCCTCCGTAAACAGGGTGTGGTGGATTATCCCGTAGGTTTCAATCTGGAATCGGATAACAGAGATCACCTTATCGGTAATCTGACAAGCTGTATCATGCGCGATGCAAAAAAGATGATAGGTAGCGCGTGGGATAGGCTTGATGAAGAAGAGCAGGATAGCTTCATCCTGATGCTACAGGATGATCAAAAGGGCGATGACGAGGTTAGATCAATACTCACCCAGCAATATGGTCTGTCAGACGATGTTGCCGAAGACTGCCTTGATGTTCGATTACCCGATGGCCACGGATCACTGTCAAAGAAAGCTATCGACCGGATTTTGCCAGTCCTTCGTGATCAGGGATTGATATATTATGATGCGGTCAAAGAAGCTGGCCTTGGTGAGGCGAATCTATATGATCCTTACGCAGCTCTTAGCGACAAACTTGATTATTATGGCAAGGCTCTGGCTGGCCATGTCATGGGCGCTTCGGGTAAATTTGAGGACAGTGACGAAAAACGTTATGGTACGATCAGCAACCCGACAGTGCATATCGCGCTGAATCAGGTGCGGGCGGTGGTCAATGAACTTATCCGACTGCATGGTAAGCCGGATGAGGTTGTGATTGAGATAGGCCGTGATTTGCCAATGGGCGCGGACGGCAAGCGTGAACTGGAAAGATTCCAGAAAGAGGGGCGGGCAAAAAACGAACGCGCCAGAGACGAACTCAAAAAACTTGGTCATATAGATAGTCGCGAAAGCCGGCAAAAATTTCAGCTATGGGAGCAGTTGGCAAAAGAACCAGTCGATCGTTGTTGTCCCTTCACAGGCAAAATGATGTCGATTTCGGATTTATTCAGTGACAAGGTTGAGATTGAACATTTGCTTCCATTCTCGCTCACGCTTGATGACAGCATGGCGAATAAAACAGTCTGTTTTCGGCAGGCAAATCGGGATAAGGGCAATCGTGCGCCGTTTGATGCCTTTGGAAACTCGCCAGCTGGTTATGACTGGCAGGAAATATTAGGAAGATCACAGAACCTTCCTTATGCCAAGCGGTGGCGATTCCTGCCTGATGCCATGAAACGATTTGAGGCAGATGGCGGTTTTCTTGAAAGACAGCTTAACGACACCCGCTATATCAGCCGCTATACCACCGAATATATCTCTACCATCATCCCAAAGAATAAAATCTGGGTGGTGACAGGGCGGCTCACGTCTCTATTACGGGGTTTCTGGGGGCTCAATAGTATTCTACGTGGCCACAATACAGATGACGGCACGCCTGCCAAGAAAAGCCGAGATGATCACAGGCATCACGCCATTGACGCAATCGTTGTAGGCATGACATCGCGGGGGTTGCTCCAGAAAGTCTCAAAAGCGGCAAGGCGGTCAGAAGATCTGGATTTAACGCGCCTGTTTGAAGGCCGCATCGACCCGTGGGATGGTTTCAGGGATGAAGTGAAAAAACACATCGACGCCATCATCGTATCGCACAGGCCGCGTAAGAAATCGCAAGGCGCACTTCATAATGATACCGCATATGGTATAGTTGAACATGCCGAAAACGGTGCCAGCACCGTGGTGCACAGGGTGCCGATTACATCTCTTGGCAAGCAAAGTGATATTGAGAAAGTCAGAGACCCGCTAATAAAGTCAGCATTGCTGAATGAAACGGCAGGGCTATCAGGAAAATCCTTTGAAAATGCTGTGCAGAAATGGTGTGCGGATAATAGTATAAAATCTTTGCGTATCGTCGAAACTGTATCAATCATCCCCATAACAGACAAAGAGGGTGTTGCCTACAAAGGCTATAAGGGTGATGGCAATGCCTATATGGATATTTATCAAGACCCGACAAGCAGCAAATGGAAAGGCGAAATCGTTTCGCGATTTGACGCTAATCAGAAGGGATTTATACCATCTTGGCAATCGCAATTCCCGACAGCCAGATTGATTATGCGGTTGCGTATTAATGATCTGCTGAAATTGCAGGATGGTGAGATTGAGGAGATTTATCGTGTTCAAAGGCTCTCAGGTTCAAAAATATTAATGGCACCGCATACTGAGGCGAATGTGGATGCACGGGATAGAGACAAAAACGATACTTTTAAACTCACATCCAAATCACCGGGTAAATTACAATCGGCTTCGGCGCGAAAAGTCCATATCAGCCCGACCGGGCTAATCAGGGAAGGTTAGAAAACTGCGCGGTAGAGTGATCGAAATTAGTGGTCAGCCGCGTCATATTAGCGTGCGCAGGGGTGCCATTATCGTTTCGGACAATGAAACGGAATTGGGGCAGATCGATCTTGATGGTGTTTTGTCCGTGATTGTTACATCGCGGGGTGCAACCGTCACAACCCCCATGATTACCGAAGCGGCGGCAAGAAATATTCCGATAATCATCTGTAATGACCGTTTTCAGCCGGTTTCGCTATCATTGCCTCTTGTTCAACATAGTGATCAGACACGACGCTTTGAAACGCAGGCACTTGCCAAAAAAGGAATAAAAAACAGAATCTGGCAAAAAATAATCAAAGGCAAAGTCAAAAATCAGGCTACTTTGCTTGTACTTTATCAATCCGCCAGTGTTGAGCGCTTAAACCGTCTTCACACACTGATTAAATCAGGTGATCCCCAGAATATTGAGGCACAGGCCGCCCAAGTCTATTGGCCAGCCTTGTTTGGCAGAGATTTCAGACGCGACAGACACAAAGGCGATGTTAATGCCCTTTTGAATTATGGCTATGCTATCATCAGAAGTGCTATGGTAAGCGCCGTTCTTTCCGCAGGGCTTCATCCAACCTTCGGGATGTTTCATAAGAACAAAAATAATCCGCTTTGTCTGGTCGATGACCTTATGGAACCTTATCGTCCTCTTGTCGATCAACTCGTAAAAAGACTGGTTGAGCGCGGGCATTCAAATGTAACAACTGAGGTAAAACGGTGTCTGGCATCTATTGTAACAAGTGATCAGGCTGTTGTGGGGGCTACATCACCATTATTTCAGCATATGAGCCAGTTAAGCTACTCGCTATGGGAAAATCTTGATGGACAGAAGACAACCATGCCAATGCCGCAATTGATACCCGAACTGGAAATTGAGGCAATGGTTTCCGAATGCTGAGTGGGTATCGACTTTTGTGGATTATGACTCTATTCGACTTGCCGGTGGTAACCAAAGCTGAGCGTAAAAGGGCGACTGTTTTCCGTAACAAACTGCTCGATTTGGGTTTCGAAATGGTGCAATATTCTGTTTATATGAAGCATGTAGCTGGTAAAGAACAGGCCGAAGCGATACAGGTAAAGATCAAAGACGCTGTGCCGGAATATGGAAATGTTAAACTTTTACTTATCACGGACAGGCAATTTGGAAATATCCTCCACCTTGGAAGACATTCCAAACGCCCTATTAACGCCGATCAACTGGCACTTTTCTGATATAAAACAAAAACTTGCAAAAACCTTAGTATAGCACTCTGGTGATTGAGAGCCTAGAGCAACGTCTTCGGTCTCGTCGAACCTTTCGTAGGAAGTATAGCACTCTGGTGATTGAGAGCCTAGAGCAACGCTATAAGTCAACACAACAAATCGATGTTGAGTATAGCACTCTGGTGATTGAGAGCC